>NZ_FOWD01000005.1:4047-174864 GCF_900115365.1 Anaerocolumna aminovalerica | reverse complement strand
TTTCTGAGGACAAGATACGTATTCTTTAACTGAAAAGGAAGATCTTTTATCTTCTGCATACGATAGTCATGAATTCGCTTCGTTGAGTTACCACAGCATGGGCATATATGCGGTTTTGGAGTTGTCTCAATAAAAATATTTACACAAGTATCTGAATGTGTAATTTTAAATATTTTAATATCTTCTAAATTTAATAATAATCTGATATAATTAGGTTGCATGTATTTGCACCTCCGAGTGATGTTTGTGAGACTGACGCTTGGAGGTTTTTCTTTTATTATAAAATAAAATGTTAGAGTATACGAGTTTTTTCGTACACCCCAACACTTATTATAGAACCAAAAAAGGTAACTAGTTAAATCTAGTTACCTTTTTTCAAGCCTATCATTAAGTTCTGATTTTGTAAGTCGTAAATCCAAGATAACCTCACTCTCATCTTGTCCACAATCCCTCAAGAAAGTATAGCAGGAGACTCATCTCATTATAAGTACAAATCCAATACCCCCGTATGTTCAAGTAGAATTTTAAGCCCAATACAGACTAACACAATACCTCCTACCAATTCTGCCTTTGATTTATATTTTACTCCAAAAATATTCCCTATCCTAACTCCAACCATAGATAAGATAAAAGTAACCGTACCAATAAATGTAACAGAGTGAATCACATCTACTTTAAGAAAAGCTAAAGTAATACCAACGGCTAAAGCGTCTATACTTGTACTAAAAGCAAGAATCACCATGTTTTTAAAACCAAGATCCCCGCTGGGACATCCTTCATTTGCTCTGGATTCCTTTATCATATTAACACCGATAAAAGCCAGTAAGAAAAAGGCAAACCAATGATCAATGGAAGTGATTATATCTCTAAACTGCACTCCAAGGAAGTAGCCGATTAAAGGCATACCTGCCTGGAATATCCCAAAATATAATCCTACCGTCAAAGCTTTTTTAAGGGTGACTTTCTGCATGGATAACCCTTTACAAATAGCAACAGCAAAAGCATCCATGGAAACAGCTACAGCGATGAGAAATAACTCCAGTAAACTCATTATAAAAACTCCTTTAGTATATTAATTTTAGTACAAAAAAAGACCAATCTGCAGTCCTTTCCCGCAGATAAGTCTCATTATACCAACAATTTAAAAAATTGAAGTTTATAAAGCCAGATGTGAAACATCAGTATGTTGACTTTATCACACAAATATTGTGCTAATTACTCCCTTATCTTTTGCTAGTATACTTGGTGAATAAGGTTTTGTCAAGGTTTTGATAGCTATTGATCATAATGGGTATATTATCTAAAAAATAAAGTTCACATACCTATAGCAATATGGTATAATATAGAAGAGAACAATAACCATTTGTGTGTCCATGTATTATATGCATGAACCTTGCCTGAAATTGAAGAATGGAGTGATCATATGAGTAAAATTATAACCATTAGCAGACAGTACGGAAGCGGAGGAAGAGAAATAGGTAAAAAGCTTGCAGATAGCCTGAGCATTCCTTTCTACGATAACGAATTAATTGCCAGAGCAGTAAAAGAAAGTGGTTTTGCAGCAGCAGCATTTGAGAATGCAGAAAGAAAAGCAACCAACAGCTTACTCTATTCTATCGCCATGGGATTAAATGCTTATGGCAGCCAGGAACTTGGTTTCAATCATCTTTCCTTAGATGACAGAATATATCTTGTTCAATCCGATGTAATACGTAAAGTTGCACAGGAAGGACCTTGTGTTATAGTGGGAAGATGTGCTGATTATATATTAAAAGACATGCCGGATGTGGTAAATATATTTATATGGGCCGGTTTGGAATTTAGGAAAAAGAGAGCAATGGAACTGGATCATCTTCCAAAAGATAAAATAGAAGAAGAAATCCGCAGAATTGACAAAAGGAGAGCTAATTATTATAATTATCATGCCAACGAAAAATGGGGAAAAGCAGAGAACTATCACTTATCCCTCCGCAGTGATTATATCGGGATAGATAATTGTGTGGAATGTATTAAGAATTATATTGAGCATAGGCTCTGATATTAAAAAACCAACTAGGTAATTATGATATGAAAGAGTCATTTCATAATTACCTAGAATATTATAGGGAGATAAAAAATGAATGAAGCTGAATAAAAAACAAAATGAAAAATATACTTTAATTTCCATCTACGTAATCATAACGGCTATGATTATTTATAGCTTAAGTTTGGTAGCTAAAAGCGCACCGGCAATCTTTCAATATATTATGGATAAGCTGTCCTGGCTGGTGAGAGTTGCAAGACCAATAGTAATAGCATTTGTATTTGCATATATTTTTGATCCGGTAATTGAATTCTTTGAGAAGAATTACGAAAAGGTAAAGATAGGAAGAAAAGGAAAGGAAAGGCACCTAAAGTCTTCCAGAACATTAGCGGTATTAACTACAATTTTCCTTATTATATTCTTGTTATCCGGGATAATATCTTTATTGGTATTTAGTGTAACTGATCAAATCCGTTTTGCTAACTTTGATGATCTTATTATATTAGCTGAATCCTACAAGAAGAATATTAATGATTTCTATAATTCTGTTCTAACTCAATTAAATAAATTAGATATTCAATCCGAACAAGTATCAGACTATGTAAGACTTGTTTCCACAAAGTTATTAGATGGATTAAAAGTCATGGCAAGTTCTCTGGTATCCTCTATTAGTAATATATCATCCTACTTAACTACATTTATTTTCTCCACTATTATCGGTATATATTTTATGATCGATGGAGCTATGATTAAGAAATTTGTTAAAAAAGTAGGTGAAGCCTTACTAAGTGAAAAAGCAAATAAAAGAATCAGTAGATTTATAAAAGATGCAGACCAGGTATTTAGCGGCTATATCAGAGGACAATTAACAGATGCTGTGTTCATGATGATATTAATTAGTTTAACCTTATCTGTTGTTGGGGTAAAGTTTGCTTTTATAATAGGTATAATAGCGGGAATTGGCAATTTAGTACCTTATCTTGGTCCTTTCATCGCATACATTGGTACTGCAATCGTATGTCTTATTAACGGACAATACAGAGAACTGCTAATTGCCGTTATTGCCCTGTTCATTGTCCAAACCTTAGATGGAAATGTAATACAGCCGAAGTTCCTCAGTCAAAGTATACAAATACATCCGGTATTGGTAATCATATCCTTAATATTTGGTAATGCAATCGGCGGTTTGTTTGGTATGCTATTGGCAGTTCCGGTAGGTGCATTAATTAAATTATTATTTGTCAGATATATAGATTACAGATTGGAAAAGAAGAAAGAAGAAAAGGAAGAAGGAGAAGTGGAAAAAGAAGAAAAAAACCAGATGGCAAAAAAGATATAAAAATTTAAATAGTATAACACTCAAAGTTTACATTGGAATGTCATACTATAAAATGTGACAGAATATGCTATTAATTCAGAAATTCTTAAGAAAATATATAGTCTTTATTTAAGATTTTTAGAGTAGGATTATTTAGAAACCAAGGAATAATTTAGGAGGTGGAGCAAGAGTGCAAAACCAGGTCGAAACTGTAATTCAGGTTAAGAATGTAAAGAAGATATACAGAATGGGAACGGAAAAAATATTTGCGGTAGATGATGTTAGCTTTGATATTTTAAAAGGTGAATTCTGTTGCTTACTTGGAACATCCGGTTCAGGTAAATCAACTTTACTAAATCTAATGGCCGGCATTGAGAAACTATCAGCCGGTCAGATTATTATAAAGGGGAAGAAAATACATCGTATGAATGAAAGTAGCTTAGCAAGATTCAGGCAACGCTACTTAGGATTTGTCTTTCAATCCTATAATCTGATTAATTCTATGACTGCATTGGAGAATGTGGAGTTCCCCCTGGTGTTTAAAAGGGTAAAGGCGAAGAAAAGAAAATCCATGGCAAAGGACGTACTCACAAAGGTTGGTCTGGAAAACCGTATGGCTCATAAACCTAAGGAAATGAGCGGCGGTCAGCAGCAAAGAGTTGGTATTGCCAGGGCTTTTGTTGCGAAACCGGAGATTGTATTTGCAGACGAACCTACAGGTAATCTGGATACCAAAACCACTATGGAGGTCATGGGTCTGATACGGAATATAGCCAAAGAGAACAATCAGACCATTGTAATGGTAACCCATGACAAGCGTTTAGCAGAATTTGCAGACAAGATTATACATATATTGGACGGTAAAATTCAGAATATTGAAATCAGACGGGATGTTTCTAAGAGTGAAAATGAAGTTCTGGAACAGAACTCGGAGGGGATGGATAGTAAGCCGGATATCAGCCCAGATACGGAAAGCAGTATTAATTCAAAAAGTGATACAGAAACGAAAAATAATGCAGAGTCAAAAAGCAATAAAGAGGCAATAAGCAATACGGAAGGTAATGAAGAAACAAAAAGCGATACAGATTCAAAAAGTAATACAACTGCGAAAAGTAGTAAAACTGCTAAAAGCAGTAAAGGTGCGAAAAGCAGTTCAGGTAGGAAAAATAGCGTAGATACAAAAAGCAATGTGGATATCAAGAGAAGTAAAGATACGGGAAGTAAAATAGATAAAAAGGATAATACTGATACAGAATTGGACATAAAGATTAATTTAGATGATATCTTTGATATGAATGAAAAAATTGTGTATCCGGAGAAAGTTGATACTGAGACACCGTTAACAGAGGACAACACTGGCCCGATGTCAGATATTGCATCTACGAAAGAATAAAGATGCATATACATAAAAATAGAGGACGGAATCAGAGTGGACTTGAGGAAAAACGAGATATAAATAAAGCTAATTAAAAAGGAAGAAGAGGGATTAAGAATGAAAAAAGCAAGAAAAATATTAATGCTAATTGTGATATTTGCTTTAATTATCAGCAATTTATCGGGAACTTCATTATCTGTGAAAGCAGCTACGACATCTTTAAGTTTTAGTGGAGAAGTTAAAGATATTGTAGGTATTCCTGGTAAAACGGTTCATGTTAAACTGCCGGTTAGAGCGATAGGAGGTTATATATCAGAACCAAGAATTTCAGTAAATACAAAAGATGCGCCTTTTTCTGCTGAAAATATAACGTTAAGTGCAGAGGGTTATTCAACTAGCAATCCGCCCCAGGGTATATATGCTGCTACTACTTACATAGAATTTGATTTAAAGGTAAAAGAGACTGCAAAGATTGGAACTTATCCATTAAAAATCGATGTTAAATTTATGGATTATAGCGATGAAGAAGAGAAGATGAAGGAAATTACACTCCAGGTTCCAAGCCTTGATGTGGTCATTTCAGAAGAAAAGGAACCCATACAGTTAACCGTTGATAATGTTGTATTTGATAATGCTATTATAGGAAATGATACGGAATTATCTTTTGTTATAAAGAATGAAGGTGAAGTGACGGCTCTGAATACACGTTTTAGTGTAGAAGGGTATGAGGCAGCAGGTATATCTCCTAAATATTCCAAGTTAAATCAGGAAGCAGGTTATAATGGAAAACTGTCTGCAGGAGAATCCTATCAGGTAAAACTACCGGTAAGGATTTTATCAACTGCAACAGCCGGTTCAAAAACATTGACCATTAATATGACTTCAAAAGATATAGATGGCGCTGAAGCACCAAAGGTCGAAAATAAAATCTATATTAATATTGATGAAAACAGTAATGCACCAAAAATCGAAATAGACAGTACCAAACATGCAGGCGAATTAAAAGCTGGAAGTACTTTTAACTTGGTAACTACTTTGCGTAACACAGGTGCATCTGAAGCAAAAGATATTGAAGTTGAAATCGAAGGACTGGGAGTTGAAAGTTTTCTTCCCAATTACACCACAAAAACAGTAAAAATAGGAAATTTAAAACAAAATAAAAAAATTGATGCAAAAGTTCCTTTGATTGTTTCAAAAGAAGCAAAAGGAGGATTAAAAACAGTTACAGTTAAGATTTCTTATAAAGATAATAAAGGAAATTCTTATACAGCTACGAATGTTTTATATCTGGAGGTAACAGCAGCAGACGGAGTGTCTTCTGAAGGTAAGCCTAATATAGTAATCAGTAATGTAACTCAAAGCCCCAACTCACCAAATGCAGGCGGAAGAGTAGATATAACATTTGATCTGATAAATAAAAGCAAAATTGATATTCATGAAATAAAAATAGTAGCTACCAATCTGTCAAATACGAATTTTAGTCCTGTTAATTCTGACCCTTATCAATACCTTGAAAAGTTAGAAGGCGGAAAAAAAGCAAGGATTACCATGCCATTGTTGGTTTCCAATGAAGCAGCAGAAGGTGTACATACATTAGAAATAAAATGTGAATATAAAGATAACAGTGGAACACCCCAGTCAGATCCTGCAACTATTTATGTTTTAGATGTACAAAATAATGGTGCAGCCAGTAAGCCAAAGTTAATCATTAGTAATTTTACAACAGACATAGAAGAATTAAGAGCCGGAAGTACATTTAATTTCTTATTTGATATCTACAATACCCATTCTAATGTGGATGCTAAGAATATCAAGGTAACGGTATCACAGGCAGAGAATGTATTTTCAGTAACCAAAGGCAGTAATACTTTCTATATTGACAGAATATCTGCTGGAGAAACCAAACAGAATTCTATTGAATTAAAAGTAAAGTCAGATGCTGTTACTAAGGCATATCCCTTAGAAATTAAATTTGAATATGAGTATGCCGGAGCGGAAGCTAATCCAACTACCGGTGAAATTGGTGAAAAAGTAACAGAGACCATTAATTTGCAGGCTGTGGAAAATTCAAGGCCGGTTGTAAACAACATCTATGTAGGTTCTTGGGGAACTCCAACAGTCAACCAGCCTACAGCAGTTACCTTTGAATTTTATAACATGGGTAAATCTACTCTGAACAATGTATATGCTACCGTAGAAGGAGATTATACTTTGACCACCGGAAATATGTATTATATTGGAAATGTACAGTCCGGTGCCTCTGAATATGTAGAAATGGAAATCATACCAACACTGGAGGGAACTGCAAAAGGCAATCTTGTAATTAGTTTCGAAGACAGTAATGGTGAAGAAGTAAAAGTTACCAAAGAATTTGAATCTGTTGTTCAAGGAGAATTTGTTCCTGAGTTCCCGGGAGGTGAGGGAACAGGCGGAGAGTTTCCAATGGAGAATCCTGTGAAGGAACCAATCCTTCCAATCTGGTTGTTTGTAATTATTCAAGCTGCGGTTTTAGTGGTAGTTATACCAGTAACCAGAAAAATCGTATTGAGTTTACATTTAAGGAAATTAAGGAAAAAAGAAGACTTGGAATTAGGTGAATAGTGAGAAAATCAAGAATTTTCACAAAGTGAATGGTAAACAATTCACCTTGTAAATATTGTGCTGATGCCCAGATTCTCGGTGTTCGGCAGAATAAAGATTAATATTAAGACCGGAAGGGAGAACGATTATGAAAGTATTAATAGATCAGGATATGAATGTACAAGTACTTCTGGATACAGCCAATTCCTTTAATAATTCAATCATCAGCGCAAGTGCAGATATAAGTGTTGATGGAATGGAAGGCGGCTTTATAGAAGGGGATATGGGAGGTGATATGGGAGGAATGAAAACGAAGGATCCCCTGCTTTCCAGCTGGGTATTTGTAGTAGGAATTACTGCCGTATCATTAGCTGTATCAATAGGAATAGGCATACTGTTAGCAAAGAGAAAAATCAAAAAAGGACTTGAGCTGTATGAAAATTAGTGACTTATTTATCATGGGTCTAAGAAATTTAAGCAGACGTAAAGCAAGAACCGCTTTAACGGTAATTGGTGTAATCATTGGTACTATTTCTATTGTGGTTATGGTTTCTATTGGTGTGGGCATGAATAAGAATTACGAATCTCAGGTTATGGAACTGGGCAGTCTGACAACCATTACAGTGGAGAGGCATGCCCCAATCTTGGATAAGGATGGCAATTATGTAGACATGAAGGAACAGTCAATGGATGACACTCTTGTTGAAAAAATTAAAGGAATAAAGCATGTAAGAGCAGTATCTCCGGTTATCAGCAAAAGTGCCATGTTATCCAGTGGAAAGTACGAGAATTACATACAAATTATGGCTATGGACAGCAGTACCTATGCTGATTTTGATTTTCCGGCTTTAACCAGCGGAAGTTATCCAACAGATGAAAATAATAAAGTCTTGGTATTAGGTGCAGAAATTCCTAATAATTTTTACGATCCCAGATCAAGAAGGTGGGAACCGACTACCGTAGATATGGATAAAGATAAAGTAATATTTCGCTTTGGATACGAATATATGCCGGAGGAAAGTAAAAAGCAATTTTCCCTGACAGTAACAGATTATTCTATTATGGAAAAAACAGACAACTGGCAATTTGACGGAGTTGTTTATATGGATATTGGTTATTTTGAAAGTCTTTATAAAAAGTATGCCAGTTCCTTAAAAACAGAAGATCGTAAAAAAGCGTTGAAATCCTTAGAGACCTATGAACGTATACAAATATCAGTGGATAATGTAAAGAACTTAGATAAAGTTCAAAATGAAATTAAAGAAATGGGATACCAGCCTACAAGTTTAGGTACCTTCTTAAAGCCAATGCAGGAAACCTCTAAAATGCTTCAAATGGTTTTAGGTGGAATCGGTGCCATTTCTATGTTGGTTTCCGCCATTAATATAGCAAACACAATGGTTATGTCTATTTATGAACGGACGAAAGAAATCGGTATTATGAAGGTATTGGGCTGTTTTATTAAGGACATAAAGAAATTGTTTTTATTTGAGGCTGGAATCATAGGACTTATGGGAGGAGTTATAGGAATCATCTTAAGTTACATAACCTCATGGGGAATCAATAAGTTTGGTCAGCCTTTATTTAAATCATTATTTTCAGGAAATTACATGTATAACATGGATAATACTAAATTTTCAGTCATTCCATTATGGCTGCCATTTGTAGCAGCGGGAATTGCAATTGTTATCGGTTTAGTTTCAGGCTACTATCCTGCACGAAGAGCAACTAAAATAAGTGCAATTGAAGCTATGAAGACGGATGGATAATGGCGAACTATATATGCTTAGGCTATATAGGATATTGGGACCTTTGAAAGTATGGGATGAAACAGGTATCCCATACTTTCAAAGGTTAAATTAGTTTTATAGGGCAATTCAATCTGACAAGAATTATATGAAATTAGAAGATTCCATATACAGGATAAATGGAGAGTTTAAATTGAAAAATATAAAGGGAAAAAAATTAAAGTTTAATTTAAAAGAATTTATTAGTACGTATATTAGATGCTTGGCACTTATCATGGTAATAACGGTTATTCCTAATTTAATAAATAAGGTTGAAATAGCAGTAACTTATTTAATGGCGGGAATATTTATTGGTGCATTAATAATAACTGTAATAGTGCTAAAATTTAGAAGAAGGTGGAAAGAAATTGGGTAAAAGCGTTTTCAAATCGTAGCTATTGCGATATTTCTTCAAACACCAAAGACAAAAAGACCCTAAAAATAAGTTTAGCTTTTTGGGGAAATGTGATATAATCGGATTAATGGTGTTATATAAAAGGAAAGGATGAACAAGCAATGATTTGTAAAATGTGCGGTAGAAACACGGAAAATGAGAATGCTAATTTCTGTGAATACTGTGGAAATTCATTTCGTGAGAATGGTTCTGCAATAACGGATTATAATTCCGGTATAAATCAAACTACGTATAATAATCAAGGAATTCAAGAGCAAGATAAAGAAAAACCGATTTCCTTTGGCAATTGGCTATTATCTATGTTGGTACCGTTTATTCCCTTTGTAGGTATATTTGCATATCCGGTACTGCTGTTAGTTTGGGCTTTTAGCAATGATACTCCTCCTTCTAAAAAGAACTGGGCCAGAGCAAGTCTGATTATAATTTTAATCGGTATAGTAATATTTGTTATATTTTTTGCATCTGCTATGAGTATGATTATGAACGGAGATTTTGCAGGTTATATGAAAGAATTCTATAATATTGAGGAATTCTATTAATAATAGGATAGAAGCTGCTAAAAAACTGTCATTCTGAGGATTAATTAATTGCCAAATATTAGAGGAGAAATCTTATTATTAAAAGAAGCGATTCCTGACTTATATTTAGCAATTGAATTTACACTTAGAATGACAGTTTTTTATTTGAAAAATCCCTATTAATGCTTATGATACCTACTTTAGTATAGTCTCAATAGCTCTTAATTCATCCTGGGTAAAGTTTAAGTTCTTTAAAGTATCAATATTCTCAAGTATTTGGGAAGGCTTGCTGGCACCAATTAATGCAGAGGTAACTTTTCCGCCCCGCAGTACCCATGCCAATGCCATCTGAGCCATTGTCTGTCCACGGTCTTTGGCGATTTGCTCAAGCTTTCTTACCTTATCAATGTCAGATTCACTTATGGATTCTGAAGTAAGGGAAGCGGTTCTGGAGTCTGCTGCACGAGAATCTGCCGGTATCCCATGAATATATTTATTGGTAAGAAGACCTTGTGCCAATGGACAAAAAGCAATACTTCCAACACCATTTTTACTAAGTACATCTTGTAATCCATCTTCAATCCAACGGTCAAACATATTATATAATGGCTGGTGTATAAGGAGAGGGGTTCCTAAGTCTTTTAATATTCGGATAGCTTCTTTGCTTTGTTCAGCGCTATAACTTGATATACCAATATAAAGTGCTTTTCCGGAACGAACAATCTGATGGAGAGCCATCATGGTTTCTTCTAGCGGTGTTTCCGGATCCGGCCTATGGGAATAAAAGATATCTACATAATCTACGCCTAATCTTTTCAGACTTTGATCCAAACTGGATATTAAATATTTCTTGCTTCCCCATTCACCATATGGACCCGGCCACATATAATAACCGGCTTTGGATGAAATAACAATTTCATCACGATAGGGTTTCATTTCATTCTTTAAGATCCTTCCAAAGTTTTCTTCTGCTGAACCGGGTATTGGTCCGTAATTATTGGCAAGGTCAAAATGTGTGATTCCATGATCAAAAGCCGTTGTGATCATGTCTACCATATTGTCGTATATGTTGGAAGAACCAAAATTGTGCCATAAACCCAGCGATAAAGCAGGAAGTTTAAGGCCGCTTTTACCGCAACGGTTGTATACCATACTTTCGTAACGTTTTTCATTGGCTGAATACATAGAGCACCTCTTTCTTACTTATTTAAATTAGTCCATTTATAACTTATGAATGAAAGGATGGAGTTGTAAATTATGTAAATCCATCAATCACAGCCTAAATGAATCTATTTATAATTCTATCATATATCGTAAAGCAGATTACTGCAATAGAATTAGGAGTAAAAATATAATTTAACAGGGTTTGTTTTTGCTGTATTATTTAGTATAGAATCTGCCCGTTTTTTTGATTTATAATTCCCTTAAGAGGATTTGCAACCCTTGACATACGCTGGTACATAGATTATATTATTACCTATGATAACCAATATCTACAGCAAAAAAATAGTATGATTTTTATCACAATATCAGCTCATTATTTATGTGAAAGCTGTATGATATTTAGATAAATAAAGAAAGCAGGAAAAAAACATGAGCAGAATAAGAACTCGTTATGCACCAAGTCCAACAGGAAGAATGCATGTTGGTAACCTAAGAACCGCACTGTATGAATATTTAATTGCTAAACATGAGGGCGGAGATTTTATTCTAAGAATTGAAGATACGGACCAGGAAAGACTTGTAGAAGGCGCTACGGAAATCATTTATAGAACTCTGGAAAAGACCGGATTGATACACGATGAAGGACCGGACAAAGATGGGGGATGCGGCCCATATGTGCAAAGTGAGCGTCAAAAGGAAGGTATCTATTTAAAATATGCAAAAGAATTAGTAGAAAAGGGAGAGGCTTATTACTGTTTCTGTACCAAGGAAAGATTAGAATCTCTAAAAAGTGTAGTTTCTGAAGAAGATGATAAAGAAATCATAAAATATGATAAGCACTGTTTGAATTTATCAAAGGAAGAAGTAGAAGCAAATCTTGCTGCAGGCATGCCTTATGTAATTAGACAGAATAATCCTACGGAAGGTACTACCACATTCCATGATGCAATTTATGGTGATATTACAGTTGATAACGAAGAACTGGATGATATGATATTAATAAAATCTGACGGTTTTCCTACCTATAATTTTGCCAATGTAGTTGACGATCATTTAATGAGTATAACTCATGTGGTTCGTGGAAATGAATATTTATCTTCCTCACCAAAGTATACAAGACTCTACCAAGCCTTTGGGTGGGAAGAACCGATTTACGTACATTGTCCTTTGATCACCAATGAAGAGCATAAGAAGCTGTCAAAACGTAGCGGACACTCTTCTTTCGAAGACTTGTTGGAGCAGGGATTTGTAACGGAAGCCATTGTTAATTTTATCGCTCTACTTGGATGGAGTTCCTCCAGTAATGAAGAAATCTTCTCCTTGGAAGACTTAATAAAAGAATTCGATTATCATCATATTAATAAAGCACCGGCTGTTTTTGATATGAATAAATTAAGATGGATGAATAGTGAATATATTAAGAAAATGGACAATGAAAAATATTATGAAATGGCCATTCCTTACATCAAAGAAGCCATCCAAAAGGATTTAGATCTATACAAAATAGCAGATTTGGTAAAATCCAGAATAGAAACTTTCCTGGATATCAAAGATATGATAGATTTCTTTGAAGAATTACCAGATTACGATACAGCAATGTATGCACATAAAAAGATGAAGACGAATGAAGAAATATCTTTAGAAGTTCTAAAGGAACAATTACCATTATTAGAAGCCTTGGAAGATTACTCTATTCCGGCTATTGAAGAAGTTGTTATGAATTATATCGGACAAAAAGGCATTAAGAATGGTACCGGATTATGGCCTCTTAGAACTGCAGTATCCGGTAAACAGTCAACACCAGGCGGTGCATATGAAATCATGAATATTATCGGTAAGGAAGAAAGCATTCGCCGTATCAAAATTGCTATAGATAGATTAAGCAATCTTTAATGCCTATGGATATAAATGAATCACAAATAAAAGCAATAAATCATAATAAAGGGCCCATGCTGGTATTAGCAGGGCCCGGCTCCGGAAAAACTCTTGTGATTACAAGAAGAACTGCCAAGTTGATTGAAGAGTACGGAGTGAATCCTCATAATATCTTAGTAATTACATTTACAAAGGCAGCAGCAGAGGAGATGAAAGAACGGTTTTGCCGGCTGACTTCCGGCAAATGCAATGGAGTAAACTTTGGAACTTTTCATGCTGTGTTTTTTACAATTCTAAAATATGCCTATCGCTTTCAAGCGTCTAATATTATCCGTGAAGAACAAAAATACCAATATATGAGAGATATTATAGAACAGAATAATTTAGAGATTGAAGACGAAAAAGATTTTATTTCCGGTATATTCTCTGAGATTAGTTTGGTCAAAGGGGAAGGACTGGACTTAGAACATTATTATTCCATTAACTGTTCGGAAGAGGTCTTTAAGAAAATATATACAGCATATGATAATAAGCTTCGAAGAGCTAATTTGTTAGATTTTGATGATATGCTTATTATGTGCTATGAACTGTTAAAAGAAAGATCTGATATTTTAAGCCTATGGCAGAAGAAGTTTCAATATATCTTAATTGACGAATTCCAGGATATTAACAGAGTACAATATGAAATTGTAAGACTTCTTGCAATACCGGAAAATAATTTGTTTATTGTAGGTGATGATGACCAGTCCATCTATCGTTTTCGTGGGGCTAAACCTGAAATTATGTTGAACTTTCAGAATGATTATCCAAAGGCCAAAAAGATATTGCTGGATACTAATTACCGGTCATCAGCTAATATTGTAAGTAAAGCAGCATCTTTAGTGAAAAATAATACCAAAAGATTCCCTAAGGACATAAAAGCAGTTAAGCCATATGGGCAGGATGTGGTTATAAAAACCTTTAAAGAACTGAAAGAACAAAACAGTATGGTAGTAGCAAATATATTGCAGTATTATAAACTGGGGATGCCTTTTTCCAATATGGCGGTATTATTTCGAACCAATACCGGTCCTAGGGCCTTAATCGAAAAGATGATGGAATATAACGTTCCTTTTCAAATGAAGGATATGGTTCCAAACATTTATGACCATTGGATTGCTGCCAATATTATAGCTTATATTAAAATAGCAATGGGAAACAGGGAAAGGGGATTGTTTCTACAGATTGCTAACCGTCCCAAAAGGTATCTGAACAGAGAATGTTTTGATGGGCCCTATGTGGAATTTGCAAAGTTAAGAGAATATTACAGAGATAAGGATTGGATGATAGACCGAATTGATAAACTGGAATATGATATCCATCTGTTAAAAACTATGAGTCCATTTGCAGCCATCAATTATATTCGAAAAGGAATCGGCTATGAGGAATATTTATCCGAATATGCAGACTACCGGAGGATAAAAGGGGATGAGTTAATGGACACCCTAAATGAACTGCAAGAAGCTGCAAAACCATATAAAAGCTATGAAGAATGGTTTGAGCATATTGAAGAATATAAAGCTGAATTAAAGGAACAAGCTGTTAATAGGCAGAACAAAGACAGAGACAGTGTAACTATGGCAACCATGCATAGCTCAAAAGGACTGGAATATGAGGCAGTTTTTATCGTGGATGCCAACGAAGGCATTACTCCCCATCGGAAAGCGGTGGTTGATGCAGATTTGGAAGAAGAGAGAAGACTGTTTTATGTAGCCATGACTCGTGCCAAAGAATATCTTCACATATATTCTGTAAAAGAACGTTATAATAAAGAGCTGGCCTGTTCCAGATTCGTTGGAGAAATCCTGTTAGACAAAGAAAAATTAATCCCCGGAACAAAAGTTGATCATAAAACTTACGGAGTGGGTGAAATCAAAGAAAACAGACAAGGCAGATTGGTAATTTATTTTGAACGTTTAAAGAAAGAGAGAACTTTAGACTTAGAATTTTGTGTTCAGAACATGCTTCTGACCATTATATAAAATCATAATATAAAATAGAATTATAGTTAAAAATAAACGGGGAATGTCATCCAAATTGAAAAAGAGGTATAAAGTACTTAGAAAATATGAGCGAAAGTGGTTTACCGCCTTTCGCTCGATTTGTTGCTACACCGCAGGGACAGACGGACTTGTCATACGGCGGTACGTAGTACCGTTCATTTTACGTTAACAAGTACGGCCGGTTCTGCTACCTGTTGCGTCAAATGCTCATTTATCCTGTAACAAATGTATCAATCAGCCATAAATTGTTATCTGTTCTTTTCATTGTAACATAAAATGATGTTTCAGATTCACCATACAGTGCTGATGCTTTCGTTGTTTCCATTTCAATGTCAACAAAAATCCTATATTCATATTCGTTCAAAATCTCTGGTTCTTCTGCAATATGTATTGCTTTCGCCCATATCATACCAAAAACATCGTCGCCATGAAAATATGTATTGATACATTTCTCTGTACAGTATATTTTCATGCTCTCATAGTCGGCTTTTTCAAAAGCAGTAAAGAAACTCTTAATAATTTCAACGGGCCCAATAACTGCCGCTTCGGAATTGCTAAGGTTATTATTATCCCCAACATCTGAACTATTGTTTTTACAGGCAATTAATCCCGTAAGCAAGCCAAGTATACATACAATTATAAGCAACCGCTTCATTTTTTATTTTCTCCTTCCCATTATATAAACTTCGTCGTATTAGCTTTCATAGTGATTAGAATTATACCACACTTCTCACTATGCCATGCACACAACTTTGTAAACTTTATAAAGAGCCTTAATTATAAAAGGACATGTAGATATTATCTGCAAGATAATCTACATGTCCTTTTATAATTTTAAACCTTATATTATTGTAATATTATATTAATAACTACAAGGTAAAGCGTCCAATTGGAATATAATGGGATTATTCTTCGTCATCTTCCTCATCATCGAACATTTCATCAAACTCTTCACTGTCCATTAATTCATCGAAAGCATCAGAAACTGCTTCAAACTCATCATCATTCTCAATATTAAGTAGTTCGATTTCTTCGTTTTCATGCTCTATGAATTGGTATAAGAAGATTTCTCCCTCTTCATCATCATCTTCATTATCAACAGGTACAAGTGCAATATAATCTTTATCTTCAACTGGGAAGATGCAAAGAACTGCACATTCTAATTCGGTACCGTCATCAAGTGTTAATGTTACATTCATCTGATCATGTTCATGTTCGTGATCGTGTCCACAACCGCATCCGCATCCGTGTTCGCTCATAAATACCTCTCTTTCATACCCATTTACAGAATTCTGTATGGGCTTTATAAATATTAAAACAATAAGAATAGGATAACCAAATTCTATTATTTCTAACAATTTGACTTTAACAGATTTACTGCAAAAAAGCAAGGTAATTCTAGCCATATTAATTATTTAAATTTATCTTAAAATTTACAAAAAGTGATTGACTTTATATTTAAATAGAATAAAATATACAATAGATTGTGGTGAGACAAAGGTGTTATATACAAGCATTTTAGCCACAATAAATAATATTTATATTAAAAGAAGTATTTCAAGTTAAGAGAGGAGAACTTCAGTGGTTACAACCAATGCTAGGGATAGCAGACCAAGAGAAAATCTAGGAAGACAGTCTAGATCGAATGAGAATTACGTGCCAAAAACAAGTCGTCAGAATGGAAGTAATAAAGAAGCTTCTGTTCAGGAAAAAAGAGAAAGTAAGCCTTCCGGCCGAACATCCTTTGGAGGAAGTTCCTTAGGTGGGAAATCCCCAAATAGGAAATCTCTAGAAGGAGAAAAATCCGGTAAAACAGGGGGCTACAACAAAAACAGAGAATTTAGGAATAATCCCTTTAACAAAGATGATGATTACGAAAACGACAAAAATTATGGCAGAGGTAACCAACGTGCGGAATCCAGATCAAAATCTGGTCAAGCGAAAGAAAGAGAGCAACAGCCTGATAAATTTGAGACACTAAAAAGATTAGAAAATGAGAAAAAAATCAAGCAGAAAAAGCTGGATCAGGAATTCGGCAGTAAATCGGAGAAGCCAAATAAACCTTTGGTAAAGCATAGGAGAACCAATAACATTGACTGGACAAAAGGATATGAAAAAGGGCTCTTTGATGATGATGATGAAATCTATACAGAATATTTATAAGAAAAGTTGATCGGTATAGTTTATTTATTTCTATATGAATGGTAAAATAAAGATAGATTGAATTAAAATTATTATACATGATCAATATAACATAGAATAAGAAGGTATCTAATTGGCACACCATTTGGATACCTTTTTTCGTAGGAAGAGATGCAATTATGGAAAAGGATAAGAATGAAATTAAAATATCAGTAAGATCTCTGGTAGAGTTTGTTCTAAAATCCGGTGATTTGGATAATAGAACCGGAGGCAGAAGAGATACCGAGGCAATGCAGGAAGGAAGCAGAATTCATCGAAAGATACAAAAAAGGATGGGTTCTAATTACAGTGCAGAATTTCCTCTGAGCATTACAGTGCCAATTAAGAGGGATGAGCTGGAATTCGAAATAACCGTAGAAGGAAGGGCAGATGGAATTATCAGCTTACCGGAAGAAAATCCATCGGTTGTAATTGATGAAATCAAGGGTGTATATATGGAGTTAAGCCATTTAGAAGCACCTGTTCCGGTACACCGTGCCCAAGCTATGTGTTATGCATACATTTATGCAAAAAAGCAAATCCACAATACCATCGGAATCCGAATGACCTACTGCAATATGGAAACGGAGAATATCCGGTATTTTGAAGAGTCTTTTTCTATAGAAGATTTAGAAGCCTGGTTTCAAAAGGTAATAGAGGAATATGGAAAATGGGCTGCCTGGCAGTATAATTGGTCCTTATATAGAAACAAAAGCATTAAAGAAATGGAATTTCCCTTTGAATACCGTCCGGGGCAAAAGAAATTGGTAGCTGATGTTTACAGAACGATTATACGGGATAAACGGCTATTTATAGAAGCACCTACCGGAGTTGGAAAAACAATTTCTACTGTATTTCCTACCGTGAAAGCAATGGGAGAGGGATTTGTTACTAAGGTATTCTATCTGACTGCCAAAACCATAACAAGAACGGTAGCAGAAGAAACTTTTCAGTTACTTGTAAAAAAAGGACTGCATTTAAAGTCCGTTACCATTACTGCAAAAGAAAAAATATGCATACTGGATAAACCGGATTGTAACCCTGTTGCCTGTCCAAGAGCAAAAGGGCATTATGACCGGGTTAACGATGCAGTATTTGATTTATTAAATAATGAAAATGAAATTTCCAGAGAATTGATTCAGAAATATGCAGAAAAACATATGGTTTGTCCTTTTGAAATGTCTTTAGATGTAACCCTTTGGTCGGACAGTATAATATGTGATTATAACTATGTATTTGATCCAAATGTATATCTGCGGAAATTTTTTCTAAATGAGAAAAAGAATGATTATGTTTTTTTAATTGATGAAGCACATAATCTGGTTGAGCGGGCACGAGAAATGTATAGTGCCGTTCTCTACAAAAAACAATTTATGACAGTAAAAAATTTAATAAAAGCAGTAAGCAAAAAATTAGAAAAAAGGCTGCAAACTTGTAATGAAGACCTTCTGAAATTAAAACGGGAATGTGATAACTGTAATGTTATTGAAAATATTACTGATTTTGTTCTTCATTTACTCCGTCTAATGACAGAGTATGATGAGTTTTTACAGGAGAATCCTAATATTGAGGGTAAGGATGAGATTCTTCAGCTCTATATGGATATCAGACATTTCTTAAATATTTATGATATTTATAATGAGAAATACCTTACCTATACTGATTATGATGAACAAGGAGAATTCAGAATCAAATTACTATGTATGGACCCTTCCTGGAATCTAAATAAGTGTTTAGAGAGAGGAAAAAGTGCAGTATTCTTTTCTGCTACCTTATTGCCCATACATTATTATAAGGAACAGTTAGGAGGAAGAGAAGAAGATTATGCAGTTTATGCGCCTTCGCCTTTTCATACGGACAACAGGCTGCTCATGATTGGAAGGGATGTAAGTACCAAATATACAAGGCGTAATGAAGCAGAATATAAGAAAATATATGAGTATATATATTCGTTTACCAGTGCCAAAAAAGGAAATTACATGGTTTTCTTTCCTTCTTATCAGATGTTAAACAGCATTGCCCAATTGGCGGAAGGCTCTTTAGAAGGATTGGTCATTCAAAAAAGTTTTATGACAGAATTAGAAAAAGAGGCCTTTTTGGAGGAATTCACCACAGAGCCGGATACAAGCAGAATTGGATTCTGTGTTATGGGGGGTGTCTTCAGTGAAGGAATTGATTTAAAAAGTGACAGGTTAATCGGTGCCGTTATTGTTGGAACAGGTCTGCCTATGGTTGGTAATGAACGGGAACTTTTCCGTAATTATTATGACAGAATCAATGGAAGAGGCTTCGATTATTCCTATCTGTATCAGGGGATGAATAAAGTGCAACAATCTGCCGGACGTGTAATACGAACCATGGAGGATAAAGGTGCCATACTTTTGTTGGATGAACGTTTTGTACAAAAACAATATACAAGTTTGTTCCCCAGAGAGTGGTTTCCTAATATTATGGTTGACATACAATCTATGGAAACAGAGCTGGATTCTTTTTGGAACAAAAAATAATAAGAGGCTGTACAACAGCCTCTTAACATTAAGTCAAAAAATATAGGTAAATAATCTTATTTAATAATCCGTAGTTGTTTTGGGGTACAGGATAGTTTGATTTGATTGAGTTCACCCGGAGCTTCACCGTCAAAATGAACAGAAGCAGGTTTATCCACTGTAATATCTAGAGTTTTACAATCAAAAATTTCGATTCCCTTTAAACCGGTATGTTTGCCAAATAATAAGGTTGGCAGCATGAATAAAATCTTTAACCGGGACAGCCCATGAGCCATACAGACGGAAAGCTTACCATCGTAGGGATTAGCATCAGGAGTAAATTTTAAACCTCCACCTTCATATTTATGTATCATACTTGTTATAAATAAAACTTGCTTATATGATTTGGAAATCTTATTATCAATGATAAGTTCAGCATCCATAAATGGAGTAAATATTAATTCTTTTAAGGTAATCATGATATAAGTCAGTTTTCCAAGTCCAAATTTATTCAATACCTTTTTTAACTTGGAACGGTTGGTTACCACGCATATTTTTGCATCAAAACCTATGCCACAGCTTACTGCGAATTTTCGCTGAAAATCATTTGAATTAACGCAACCGGTATCCACATATTGAAAGCGATTTGGAGTCAGAATGTTTTTAAGACTTTTAATGGGATCTTTGGGAAGACTTAGGCTTCTTGCTAAATCATTACTGGAACCGGAGGGGATATAGCCTAATATTACGTCATCATAATCTCTAATACCGTTTATCACTTCATTCATCGTACCGTCTCCGCCTAAAACAACTATATTTTTAACACCGGAGGAACTATCGCATATTTCCTGAACAATTTCCGACGCATGCAGATTATGTCTTGTAAAATAAGCTGTATATTGTACTTCTAAGGAATCTAATTCGTTTTTTACTAAATACCATATCTTAATTCCATTCCCAGAGCGGGAATTTGGATTTACAATAAAATAATACATAGAAAACTCCATTCTGTTATGGTATAAAAAATATATACTTTCTTTAAATAAATTTTATATGATATCTATAATAAAGTCAATGAATGTTATGCTTAATCAGTTAAAAGTATAATGTAAAACAATAAAGTAATTGGTATAATCCGGAAGCAAGGATAGAACGAGAAAAATAGGGAAGATAGCGGAAATAGGAAGATAGCGGAATAAGGAAGATAGAGAAAGTTAGGAAGATGGCAAAAGCAAGGAAAGGTTCGAAACAATAATAAGTTATCACAACGTATTTGTACCAATCAGTAGAAAGGAATGATGCTATTTGAAAAGAAAAGACAGCAGGCTTATCATACGTATCCTGTCTATTTGTGTATTCTCAGGGTGTATTTTATATATTGCAGATTTTTATTATCAGGGTTACGCTTATCAAAAAAGAAACCAGTCAATTTCTGAAATCATAAAAGAGGAAACAGGTAATTCCAGGCAATTGGCTCAATCAGAAGATACAGAGGAAAGAGATGTAAAGTTAAGTGAAGAAGATAATACCGGTAATGCTCCGGAAGGCTCTCTTAAGCCAGGAACCGGGATATTACCTGAATTTACGGAAGTTTATGAAAAGAATAGGGAGTTTATAGGATGGCTTACCATACCAGATACCATAATTGATTATCCTGTTATGCAAGGAAAGGACAATGAATATTATCTTAACCATGATTTTTATGGTGAGGAAAAAAAACATGGAAGCTTATTTTTGGATTACAAAAATGATGTCTTATTACCTGATAGCAATCTCATTATATATGGCCACAATATGAAAGACGGCACTATGTTTTCCGCTTTAAGAAAATATAAAAATCAGTCTTTTTATGAAGCACATAAAGTAATTTCTTTTCATACCATATATGAAAAAGCTCAGTATGAAATTGTATCTGTTTTCTTATCCAAAGTTTATCTAAAAAATGAAGATACTTTTAAATACTATCAGTTTATTAAAGCATCCAATCAGGAAGAGTTTGATAAATTTTATACCAATATAAAAGAAATGTCTTTATATGACACAGGAAATGAAGCACAGTACGGAGATACTTTCCTAACACTTTCTACCTGTGATTACACCACCGAAGACGGAAGGCTAGTAGTAGTAGCAAAGAAATTACAGGATAAAGAATAGGAGGAAATTCATTCCGCTCTTCATCCTGTAAGGTTTATTCATCCGGCTGTAACAAGATTCTGGTATGTCCGCTTATATCATAATCCAGATTAATTAACTTTTTGCATATCTGAGTGGCTGTTTCGGCCTTCTTTTTATTGCTGACGATAATTCGTTTGGTATCGGCAAGTAACTGGTCCGTGACATAGTTAGAAGACAGAACAACAATATTATCATTATCTACATAGCGTTCAACCAGCATTCCTAACAAATCTCCAATAACAATCCCTTTTCTTGCTTTTTTCTGAAATAAGAATTCCTTTATATTTCCATTAGAACTATGAATGTAAATATCATCTCTTGAAAAGTTATCCATAATTTGTTCTTTTATTCTCTCGTTTATAATGGTGTCCATAATCAGATATGGATGTTCCTCTTCTAACATCTTTTTAGCTTTTTCTATCATAAAAAGATAATCAGGCAATATTTTATAAAATAAGCCTTCTTCAAAATCACAATCTAAAAAAACAACAGGTACATAGTATTTATTGGTTACCTTTTTCAAGGATTTTTCATTAATATCTATAATAAATGCAGCCTCAAGTGAATGCTTGTATTTTATCTCGATATCTTCTAATTCGTGGGTAACAGAAAGAATAGTGTCATAGCCTTCCTTATAGATTTGATCCTGTAATTCACTTGCAAGATCCAAACATTGATATTTCATTAATGAGGAGGCATTTTTATTTAGATTAATAATTATTCCCATCAGGTTACTTCTTTTATTTGCTAAGGACTTGGCAGTCTGATTAGGGACATAGCCTAGTCTTTTTGCTGTTTCAAGAACTTTTATACGTGTGTCATGACTGATTTTTTCCTTTTCAGAATGATTCAGGACATAGGAAACTGTAGCAAGTGACAGATTTAATTCTTTTGCAATGTCTTTCATGGTAACTTTCATTTTCTTCATGAAGCACACCTTACCTTTCCAAATTACTAATATAGGAATATTATAGCATTTTAAACTGGGGTATTCAATGAAAATAGACGGGACCTATAATATGATAAAGTTCTGATGGATATGAAAGGTAATGTATTCCCGGGACATAGCTGGTATTATATATTATTTTGACCCTAAGTTTATAAAATACGGAAATTATTAACTAACTTAACTTGATTATATAAAGTGCCTAGAAATACTATGAAACAAAGGGTTGAAAGAGAATTATTTAACTTAACTTAAATAAGTTTAAGTTAAAACGTAGTATAAATCATACAAAATATACAATGAAATACAAAGAAATGTTATGCAAAATGACTTGACGATATAAATAAAAGGTGCTATAGTAGAATTAAATTAACCGGTTAAGTGTATAAGAAGGAGGACTTTACATGACAAAAAGAAAAAGTTCTGCATTGGTATCTGTTTTTATATGGGGTGGAGGTCAGTTCTTCCTATGCAGACAGAAATTAAAAGGTTTATTCTTTTTCCTGATGCAAGTACTTTTCATTGGAATTGAACTGTTATCCGGATATTGGCTGGAGTATTTTTCAGGGTTATTTTCACCTTTTAGCATAAGACTCCATGGTGGATTTTTTACAAAAGGGTTATGGGGATTTATTACCTTGGGAGAACAAGCCGGTGCTAAGGGAGGAGATCATTCCACCATGCTTATGATTAGAGGGATTATTAGTATTCTGGTTCTCCTGACTTTTATATTTATATATATCTGGAATATAAGAGATGCTTTTAAAGCAGGTAAATGGATTGATGAAGAAGGTGTTTACATTTCCTCAAAAGAGTCTATTAAAAAGACCTATGAGAAATCATTCCCTTACATAATATTGATTCCAATTATTATTTTATTGGTTTTTGTAGTATTTATGCCAATTATATTCTCTTTCTTAACTGCCTTTACTAATTATAACAAAAATCATTTACCCCCTGCCGGTTTAGTTGACTGGGTCGGTTTTAAGAATTTTACCAAGTTGTTTCAGGTACCCATTTGGTCCAATACCTTTTTCTCAGTTTTTCTTTGGACAATAATATGGGCAGTGTGTGCAACGCTTTCCACTTATTTTATAGGAATGTTCCAGGCAGTCTTGCTGAACAGCAAGTATGTAAAGTTTAAGTCCCTATACCGAAGCATTATGATTTTACCTTGGGCAATTCCCCAGTTGATCAGCTTACTGGTTTTTAAAAATCTTCTTAACGGACAATTTGGTCCCCTTGGACAGCTGCTTATAGACCTTGGTTTAACCAAGGAAAGAATTCCTTTTCTTACGGATCCTTTATTAGCAAAGATAACGGTTATTCTGGTTAACCTTTGGATGGGCTTTCCTATGTTCATGATTATGATTCAGGGTATTTTGTCTAATATTGATAAAGGGCTTTACGAAGCGGCGGAAATGGATGGTGCCAGTTCCTTTCAGGTATTTAGAAAGATTACATTTCCTTTGGTGTTTAAAGCCACGGGTCCTTTGCTTGTTATGAATCTGGCAGGTAATTTTAATGGTTTTGGCGCTATTTATTTCTTAACTGAAGGAGGACCGGTAAATCCTAAATATCAATTGGCAGGAGATACTGATATTTTAATATCCTGGATCTATAAGCTGACTTTAGATCATCAGATTTATGATATGGCAGCAGTTATGTGTATAATTTTATTTATTATAATTGGCGGGGTTTCTTTCTGGAATTTCAAAAGAACCAACGCATTTAAGGAGGTGTGATCCGGATGAAGAAGCGTTTAAAAGCAATACTTATAAATCTGGAATTAATGGTTACATCCTTAATTGTAATTATTCCGGTAATCTGGATCGTTATGTCATCTTTTAACAATGGAACAGGTCTTGCAACTTCCTCCTTGATTCCTAAGAAGCTAACTCTGGATAATTATAGAAGACTCTTTCAGGAAACCAACTATGTGACATGGTTTAAGAATACCATTTCCATTGCAGTGGTGAATGCATTTGTGTCAGTTATATTGATTTTGATTACAGCATGGGTAGTATCCAGATTTAAATTTAAAGGAAGAAAAACCGGCTTAATGGCTATGCTGATTCTATCCATGTTTCCAAGTTTTTTATCAATGACTGCTATTTATACATTATTCATTACCCTAGGATTAAATAAAACTCCGCTGTCCCTGGTACTTGTATATGCAGCCGGAGCTATTCCCTACAATGTTTGGCTGGTTAAAGGGTATTTGGACGGAGTACCCATCTCTTTAGATGAAGCGGCTTACATAGACGGAAGTTCAAAAATAAATACTTTCTTAAAGATTATTATACCTATGTCAAAGCCTATTATTGTTTACTGTGCAGTATCCCAATTTATGATGCCCTGGATGGATTACATATTGCCCAATCTTTTGTTTACAGGAGAATCTACTAAGACACTTGCAGTTGGCCTGTATTCCATGATATCCGGAAAAGAAAACTCCCACTTTACAACATTTGCTGCCGGAACAGTACTAATTGCAATACCTATAACCATATTATATTTAATTTTTCAGAAATATCTGGTGGAGGGTATCTCCGCAGGAGCTAACAAGGGATAAGCATAGAAAATGTATTTGAAACAAGTATTATATAATTTTAATAATAGTCAGGAGGATGTATATGTTAAGAAAAAGAACACTTTCTGCTTTACTGGCAGTACTTTTTGTACTCTCACTTACCGGATGTAAGAAAGAGATACCGATTGATAATACAACTGTTGTAACAGATAAAGAAACAAAAGAAAACTCTGATAAGGAAGGCTCATTACAGAATACCCAGCTGGAAGAACAAAATCTAGTTCCGGAAGAAGGTGCTAAACTTACCTACTGGACCGGTGATGTTGAGTTTGGTGAAGCGGTTGGAAAGAAATTTGAAGAAAAATACGGTGTTCCTGTAACCGTAGAGGAAGTAGGACTTGGTGCCATTGATAAGATAGCATTAAGCGGTCCTGCCGGAACTGGCGCAGATGTATTTATGAGTCCTCATGACTCCTTTCAACACGGTGTTGCTTCAGGCTTATTTTTAGAATTAGAAGAACCTGTTGTAACCAATATAAAGGAACGTGTCAATGAAGTTGGTGTAGAAACCGTTACGGCGGAGGGAAAAGTTTATGGAGTTCCGATCTCTCTTGAAACCACCTGCCTGTTCTATAATAAGGACATCGTTGGAGAAAAGCCTGCGGCTGCTTTAGAAGAAATTATGGAAAAAGCAAAAGAATTCAATGATTCTGCTAATAATGAATTTTATTTTCTGGCCACCATAGGAGATGGCTATAAAATCTATCCTATGCTAAGTTCCTATGGATTTAGTTTGTTTGGTGAAGGTGGTAAAGACGAAAATAATCCTGGATTTGATACAGATGAATTCGAAAAAGGTCTGGAGTTAGTTAGCAGTTTACATGAAATTATGCCAATTAATGCTATTGATCTTGGAAATGTAAGTTTTTTAAAAAGCCGGTTTATGGAAGGTAAAGTTGCTTACGAAATATCCGGGCCCTGGGATATTGCAGAATTCAAAAAGAGCGGTGTGAATTTTGGTGTAACGGTTCTTCCTACCTTTAACGGTAGAGTGCTGACTCCTTTTGCCGGTGTACAGAATGCCCATGTATCAGCATTTACAGACTACCCAATAGCCGCGCAGCTGTTTGCGGAGTATCTGGTCAGCGACGAAGCGGCAAGCTTGTTATATGAAGTAGCCAACAAAATACCAACTTTAAAAGATATAAGCAATATAAGGGGCCTGTCTGAAGATGAATATATAAAACCTTTCGTGGAACAGTTTGCGAACTCCTTTCCAATGCCTTCTGTACAAAGAATCTCTTATTATTGGACTATTTCCGCAAGCGTATGCCAGGCTGTATTTGATGGGCAGTTAACACCAGAGGAGGGCAGGCAAAAAGCAGTAAGTGACTGGAATACCATGTTAACCACCGAATAATTGAGTTGGAACTTGAAAGAAAGAGTACAAAGACATAAAGAAGGAGACAAGATGAACTTACAAGCAATCTGTCATATACCAAAGAGCAATTATGCTTACCCATATAAAGAAAATGAATTACATATCAGACTGAGAACTGCTAAAGATGATGTGGATCAAGTTGAAATAATCCATGGTATAAAATACGATTGGAAAAACAACGAGAGACATGTAATGAAAAAAATCTTAACAGATGAGTTCTATGATTATTACCAATATAACATTATCTGCGAAGATAGCAGAATCGGTTATTATTTTGGGCTTACAAAAGGGGAAAAAAAGCTGTATTATACCGAATTGGGATTTGCAGATAAATTTAATGATGATTTTGCATATTGTTATTTTTTCCAATATCCTTATATTAATAAGGTGGATGTCCATAAGGAGCCTTCCTGGGTACAAGAAGCAATTTTTTATCAGATTTTTGTAGAAAGATTTTTTAATGGAGATGTAAAGAATTCTCCTCCAGATTTAACGCCCTGGGATGCAGACCCTGACCCAAAAAGTTTTTACGGTGGGGATTTGAAAGGTATTATAGATAAACTGGATTATTTAAAAGATCTTGGGATTAATGGAATCTATCTTACCCCGATCTTTCAATCACCATCTAACCACAAATACGATACTGTGAATTACTTTGAGATTGATAACTATTTTGGAGATAAAGAAGTATTTGGAGAACTGGTACAAAGAGCACATGATAGAGGAATTCGAATCGTTCTGGATGCAGTTTTTAATCACTGCAGTAATTTATTTGAACCTTTTCTGGATGCTGTAGAAAAGGGTAGAGAATCGAAATATTGGGAATGGTTCTTTATTGAGGATTACCCGGTAAAAATGGATCCTCCTAATTATAAAACCTTTGGACATGTGGCGTATATGCCTAAGCTAAATACCGCAAACCCTGAGTTAAAGGAATATTTATTGTCTGCCATCCGCTATTGGACCACAGAATATAACATTGACGGTTGGAGGCTTGACGTATCCGACGAAATCGACCACCTATTCTGGAGAGATTTCAGAAGGGTAGTAAAGGAAATCAATGAAGAAGCTGTGATTATCGGTGAAAACTGGCATAATGCACTTCCGTGGCTAATGGGTGACCAATTTGACAGTGTTATGAATTATCAGGTAACCAAGCTGAGTCAGGATTTCTTTGCAAGAAGTGAAATATCTGCAAGATCCTTTGAAAAGGGACTAAGCAGCCTTTTAATCCGGTATCCGGATCAAGTTAACGAAGCAATGCTTAATCTGCTGGACAGTCATGACACAGAACGCTTCCTTTATACCTGCCAGGGAAGAAAAGAAAAACTAAAGAATGCAGCGGCATTTCTCTTCGGATATATTGGTATGCCATGCACTTATTATGGCACCGAAATAGGAATGACAGGCAACTATGATCCGGGCTGCAGGAAAGGATTTGACTGGAATCAGGAACATTGGGATATGGAGCTTTATCAATATTATAAAAAACTAATATCCATTCGAAAAAAAGAGAAAGCCTTACAATATGGAGATATTACATTTTTGAGTACGGATTCCTTATTCGTAATGAAAAGGGAATATAACAAGGAATGCATTTACATTCTAATTAATCAGAGGGAAGATGTAGCAGACTATAACCTTCCTAAAAGTTCTTTTGAATATAATTATGTAAAAGAGTTACTAAGCGAGTCTGAATGGAAGCTGGAGCAGGGAACTTTAAGAATACAGATTCCGGCATTTACAGCCTTCTACATAAAGCTTGCTGAAAAATAAAAAAGAAAGAAGGTATTATTATGTTAAAAAGGTTTAAAAAAGCAGCAACTATTTTACTTGCAGCTATGGTCCTGATGGTGGGATTAAGAGGAACCACAGTAAAAGCAGCCGGTGACACCGTTGTAATTCATGTAAAGAATAATGCCGGTTGGGATTCCATGAATGTTTACAATTGGGGAGATGCAGGAGAAACAGCAGGAGTATGGCCGGGAACCGCTATGAAAGAAGAAGGAGATGGCTGGTATACCCATACATTACCAGCAGAAGCAGATTTAAATCTAGTATTTAGTACAGCTAATGGAACTCCACAATCCAATAACGTAGATGGGGTATCAAAATCCATTGGTGAATGCTGGATTGTTGTAGGCGGTGAAGGAGAAGAAAATGACCTTGGTGTAAAAGGTGCTCAGGCCGTATTATACGAAAAACCGGAAGAAGGTTGGCCTGTGGCAGCGGCTGGTGAAGCAGCCGAAGCAGTAAAAGACGAAACTCCTGCTACTGGCGACGTATCTTCCATTATGCCGGTTGCTATGGCAGGCTTGGGAGCATTAGGGGTTATGGTGGCTACATTTAGGAAGAAAAAGGATAACTAGTCAAGATAGGACGCTTTGCCTGCTGTAGGGTATTCAGACCTTAGAAAGTAGGAGAGGCTATGTACTTCATGTTCCATAGGTAAATCCGATAGTTCTAATACTATAGTAATCGCTTAAAGCATATATAAAAATTGCGAACTCCTCGGCTTCGCCTCGTCAAACATCACAATTTTTATATATTGGCGCAATTCCTATAGTATAAGAACCATAACGAATTTGCCAAAGTCACATGAAATACATAGCCTCTCCTACTTTCTAAGGTCGATTTAGGCTTATGAGGGGCAAAGCTGTATATGGAAATTAACAGATGAAAATTTAATATTAATTTTGTGGAAAATAAAATTTATTACGGTTCGTTCTTTATTCATATTCAAAAAGTAACTAATAATAGTTAAGTATGATTATCATTTTGATTTGTAATAACCATCTTCTAAAAGTGTATACTAGAAGCGTCACAGATTCCTTGATTATTAATATCATTATTACGTAATGTTCTTTATACTGTAAGCCACATTCTAGCATTAATTTATTAGAACTTGGATTTCTTGAATTGTGTCAGAATTCTATACATTTAACCCCGACTTTATCGAATAAAAGGGAATAAAACCCCTATTAGGCAAAAGCGTCCTTACTGAATATCTAACGCACTATCTTATAATAAACCTTTGCCGTCATCACATAAATAATTGCATAAAACACAGCAAAAACCAATAATGTACCAAGTGTACACCATGCAAATAAAGCTACATTAGTCAGGTTCAATAAAGCCAATAATTTAGTAATTACTTTAAAAGCAAAGGCAATATGAATGGCCGCCGTAACAATAGGCAGGAAGAATACGGTCAGTACCTGGCTTCCGATGGATTTCTTTATTTCCCCACGGCTCATACCCACCTTTTGCATAATTTCAAAACGTGATTTATCATCATATCCTTCTGAAATCTGTTTGTAGTATATAATTAATACGGTTGCCATAATGAATAACCCACCAAGGAATATACCAAGGAAGAACAAGCCTCCATATAAGGAGAAGAACCCTTCTTTTGATCCCGCAGCAGATTCAACATAACTATTTTCTAAAGCAGAACTAATATCTTGTGATATTTGAATGGTTTCTTCGTCCTCTGTATTGATATCAAATCCATAAATATAACGGTAATAAGTTACAGATTCATCGGAATTACCCATTTTCTGCCGGTACATTTCTTCTATCTGACCTAGATCATTTGTTATAACATAAAAACTATTGACTATATCTCCTATGTCTGACAGGCGTTCACCTAAAGAGTTATGATGCTCCTTAATATGAAGAGGAGTATCAAATATGGTGAATGTTTCTTGGGTATAGGTTTCACCATTTACGATCAGAAATATTTCATTGTTATCTAATGTATATGAGGTATTATTCATGGCATTATAGTCTTCCAAAGGTATAAAATACAGCATTTTAATATCTGATGATAAAGTATCACCTATTTCATCACCGGTAACAAAGGAGTCTCCTTTTTTTGCTGCACCAAAGCCCAGATTACGGTATTCCAGTATATTTTCTGGTTCTGTACCATGTTGTTCCAATATATTTGAAACAGTATCCTTTACATCCTTTCGATATTCTTCCGTAATATTATAGGAAGTTATTAATAGATTTCTTGAATATCTGGTACGAAGCACATCCTCCATACCAATATACAAAGATACAGTAGTAGACAGCATAACAAGCACAGCTGTTGACAGGATGCATATATTTGCCAGTCCTACGGCATTTTGCTTCATCCTGTACATCATACCGGATACAGTGATAAAATGTTTGGTTTTATAGTAATACTTTTTATTCTTTTTCAGCAGTTTTAAAAGTGCAATGCTTCCTGCTGTAAAAAGGCAATAGGTGCCGATAATCACTAATATAACTGCAATAAGGAACATATATAAGGCGGCTATAGGAGATTCCGTAGTAATAGCAATTATATAGCCTCCTGCAAGTGCAGCTAAACCAATTAAAGTAAGCAGCCATTTGGTTTTTGGCTCTTTTTCTCCAACTTGTCCCCCTTTTAGAAGTTCGATTGGTTTAGTCAAATGGATTTGTCTAAGATTATTAATAAAAGTTAATAAAAATATACCTGCAAATAAAATTAGAGTTTTATAAACAGCCGTAAATGATATGGCATATCCCATTGGAACTTCAAACTTTAATAATTTAAGCAAAAGCATATACATAAGTTTGGATAGAACAATACCTCCAAGAAGACCAAGGATTATGCTAATGAAAGATACATAGACAGTTTCAAAAAACATAACTCGGGATATATGCTTCTTTTCCATACCAAGAATATTAAATAGACCAAATTCCTTTTTACGTCTCTTTATTAAAAAACTATTGGTATAGAATAAAAATATGAGTGAAAATAAACCTATTACAAAAGATCCCATAGCCAGTATCGTTTTTAAGCTGTCACCACCTGACATGCTGTTCAGTCCGTCATCTAAAGATATGGTCTTCAAAATGTAATACATCATGACCGTACCGATACTTGTTAAAATATAAGGTACATAGGTTTGGTAATTCTTTTTAATATTAGTAGCGGCAAGTTTTGGATAAAATAATTTACTCATTTCTTGCACCGCCTGTCGCTATCATAGTAAGGGTATCGGAAATCTTCTGATACATTGCCTCATTGTCCATGGATGCCTTATACAGCTGATGGAATACCTGGCCATCTTTAATAAACAGTATCCGTTTTGCATGGCTGGCAGCTTTGATACTATGAGTTACCATTAGGATAGTCTGGCCTTCATCGTTGATTTCATTAAATAAGTGGAGTAATCCGTCAGCAGCACGGGAATCCAGTGCACCGGTAGGCTCATCGGCAAGAACAAGCTGAGGGCCTGTAATTAATGCTCTGGCAACGGCAGCTCTTTGCTTCTGTCCTCCGGATACTTCATAAGGGTATTTGCCAAGAATATCACTGATTCCTAGCTTTGCTGCAATTGGTCTTAAACGGCTGTTCATTTCTTCGTAAGTTTTACCGGAAAGAACCAAAGGTAAAAATATATTATCCTGCAATGAAAAGGTGTCTAATAAGTTAAAATCCTGAAATACGAAACCTAAATTATCACGTCTGAATGCAGATATCTCTTTTTCGCTGATAGAAACAATACTTTTTCCGTTTAATAGTACCTCGCCGCTGGTGGGCTTATCAAGGGAAGCAAGAATATTCAGTAATGTGGTTTTACCGGAACCGGACTCTCCCATAATTGCTACATATTCTCCTTTTTCTACTGTAAAAGATACATCAGATAAAGCCTGAACATGATTTCCCCCAAAGCGGGTTGTATAGATTTTCTTTACATTATTTACTTCTAAAATTGACATGTTATAACCTCCTTGAATTTGTCATGTTCAGTATACTAAGAAAGGAAATGAGCAGCCATAACTTTGACTTACATTTCCTAAATGAATCTTACATTTTTGTAAGATTAAATTATTAAACTTAATTCGATTATAAAACCTTCAAAATATCAGACAGAAAAGCTAAGGGTATTTACGTCCTTGGATATATAGGTTATTGAGCTGATTTTTTGGGGGATTTACCAAGTTAAAATTATTCAAATAATATATTAACGTGATCCAGACAAATTTTAACCTTTGTACCTTTCCCAACCTGAGACTGAATCTCTATGGTATGTGATAAATTTTTTACTATCCGCTTACACAAATACAATCCAATTCCAGTGGATTTTTTATCGGCATGTCCATTATAGCCGGTATATCCTTTTTCAAAGACCCGGGGTAAATCTTCCGGTGCTATGCCTATGCCGGTATCTTCAATAACCAGGGTTTTGCTATCCGTATTCTCCATATAAATAGATATACTGCCTTCTTTCGTATATTTTAAAGCGTTAGACAGGAGCTGCTCAATTACAAATACCAGCCATTTTTCATCCGTTAATACCTGACAATTCAGTTCTGTGTAATTCAGACTGATTTTGTGACCTATAAACATCTTGGCATATTTGCGGACTGCTTGCCGAACAATCTCGTCAAGATCCCATTTTTTAAATATGAAATCAGAAGAGTAACTGTTTAGGCGCAGATATTGAAGGACCATTTCCACATATTGTTCAATCTTAAACAGTTCCAATGAAAGTTCTGAGTTCTGAGTATTTTCTTCGGATTGCAGAAGAAGCCTCATAGCAGAAATAGGTGTTTTAATCTGGTGAACCCACAAAGTGTAATAATCAATCAGGTCATTTCTTGCAGCATCTGCCTCAGAAACAAGGGATGTTTTATCAATAAAAAGAATCTTAATTAATTCCTGGTAGTCTTTTTCTAACAAAGACTTAGCTCGAGGGAGATCATCTATGTTTAGTGTAACCTGATTTTGCAATTGAAGCAGTAATTCATGCTTTCTATAATAATGTATAAAATCCGCCATAAAAAAGATTATGCTGATTATCATACATAAAAAAGCAGCGTACAAAACCGGTTCCACCGGCAGATTATAAAGAAATAAAACGACTATAAATATGATGCCAAATAATATAAAAGTAATAAAAGTTTTTATATGCTGACGGATATAAGTTAAAAACAAGGTTGGAGTGTTTACATCCATTTAATGCCCATCCCTTTCTAATTATTCAATTATATAGCCAATACCTTTTCTGGTTAATATAAAGTCAGTTAAACCAATAGATTCAAGCTTTTTACGAATTCTTGTCATATTAACAGTCAGGGTATTATCATCTATATAATCATCCGTTTCCCATAGTTTCGTCATAATGGAATCCCTGCTTACGATTTTACCCTTATTCTCCATGAGAATTTGTAAAATACGGTTATCATTCTTTGTTAGATCAATTTTTTCACCGTTATAAGTTAAGGTAGCATCGCTGGTATCCAGAATAGCTCCTTTGTGTTCAATAAGAGTAGACTGTCCGGCAAAATCATAAGTTCGCCGTAACATTGCCTGTATCTTTGCCATTAGAACAGATAAATCAAATGGCTTGGCTATAAAATCATCTCCACCCATATTCATAGCCATAACAATATTCATATTATCAGAAGCTGAGGAGATGAAAATAATGGGGACTTTAGATACCTTTCTGATTTCACTGCACCAATAGAAGCCATTATAAAAGGGTAAAGAAATATCCAATAGTACTAACTGGGGTTGAAAAGAAACAAATTTTGAAAGAACATCTTTAAAATCAGTCACATATTCTGCTTCATACCCCCATGTCTCCACATGTTTCTTCATTGCTTTTGCAATGATTGTATCATCTTCCACAATTAATATTTTATACAATAGCATACCTCCTAGATTTATTTTAATATGATGTAAAATGTAACTAAAAACTTGTTTCTCAACCTAACCTCGATTCTGGCACTTAGTACCTTTTAAATATTATATTCCATAATAAACCCTCAAGCAAGCATTGGTATTGATTAATAGTTGTGACATTTTTCAGCCAAACAATATGACAAATGTAACTTGTTAATGGGTAGGTGATAAAGTATGATACATATAGAAACAATAATAAAAAAATAGCATTTGGGAGGTTTTAATATATGAGAAACAAAATATCGAATGCATTATGGGGAGTATTTTTTATACTAATTGGTATCATAATTGCCGGAAATGCATTTCATCTATGGAAGTTTAATATATTTTTTGATGGATGGTGGACTTTATTCATTATTGTTCCCAGTTTGATTAGTATTTTTCAAAATGGTTTCCGTACTTCATCCCTTATTGTACTGACCATTGGCATACTATTACTGTTATCCATTCAAGACTTTTTTAGCTTTGAAGTCTTTGGAAAATTAATCGTGCCGGTTATCTTCGTATTTATAGGATTAAGCATGATATTTAAGAATTTTTTCCACATAGGAGAAAATAGCAGAAGTAGCAACCCAACATACCAAGGCGGTTCCTCAGAGTATACTGCTGTTTTCTCCGGAAGCAGACATCAGATAGTAGGAGAAAAATTTCTGGGAACAACAATTAATGCAATCTTTGGGGGAGTTGAGCTGGATTTAAGAAATGCCATTATTGATGAGGATATTGTAATCAACGCAACTGCAATATTTGGAGGAATTGATATATTTGTTCCTTCCAACGTAAAAGTAAAAGTATCTAATGTCCCTATCTTCGGAGGAGTTGACAACAAAGCCCCCACAATCGTTGATATGAATGCACCAACTATCTTTATTAACTCAACGTGTATGTTTGGAGGGATGGATATAAAATGAATGAATTTCAAAAAGTAATCAAGTATCTGGCTATGGGATTTGCAATATTCCTTACTGTTACGATAATTGGAGGAATTGCAACGGGTATATTTGCTTTAACTGGTGTATTTAACGGAGTTGCAACAAGGGGAGATGCTGTAGATATTAACAAATCCTTTGATGATATAACAAGTATATCCATAGATCATGGGGTTGGAACTCTTAAAGTTCGAACTGGAGACAGTGATAAGGTGGAAATAATTGCAAAGAATGTAAGTGAATACTATACTATTGAAAAAAGTTTTAATGGGACTCTAACTTTAAAAAATAAAACAAGATATTGGTTCTGGAATTGGTTCGATGGTAACTTTAAATCCGATATAACAGTATATCTACCGGAAGGTTTTGTTGCAGAACGATTCATAATCGATGCAGGAGCCGGTGATGTAAACATTGAAGATCTGGAGACCAAGGAATTAGAGATCAATGGGGGAGCCGGAAATATACGGGGTAATAATATTATTGCCCATACAGTAGATATTGATGGCGGTGTAGGAAATATTAATTTTAAACAGGTTGTATTAAATGACACTACTATCGATTCAGGCCTAGGAAATGTTGATATTGAGGGAACCTTATCAGGAAAAACTGATATAGATTGTGGTGTAGGTAATGTTGACTTGGATTTAAAAGGAACAATCGATGACTACAAAATAAAAGTAGAAAAAGGTCTTGGAAATATCAAGATTAATGGAGAAAAATACTCCAATATAAACTGGAATAGCTTAAATGCAAAAAACTTCATGGATATTGATGGGGGAGTAGGAGACATCAATATAAATTTTGAATAATCTATTAATAATATGAAAAAACTGTCATTCAGAGAACAATTCACGAAGTTGAATTGGAGAGGCATCTAATATGAATATGAGATGCTTCGATAAAGTGTTCTCTGATTGACAGTTTATTATTTTGGGCAGACTCTTAAATTTTTTAAAATTACAAAAAGAATACTATTGCGATTACTGGAAATAAATAATAGAATAATATAAATTGGCTATAAAGAGAATAATAATAATTAATATAGATTTAAGCATACTCAATTTTATTGAAACAAAAATTAAGGGATGGGCGTAATCGTGAAAAAAACGGTATTCATTATTGGAACAGTACTGGTTGTAGGGTTAGGTGCAATTTTTGGAACCATGCTGATAAAAACTATACAGTATACCATCGAGGAAAGTGCTGAAAAAGATCTGGAAAAATCTCAAGATTTATCTTATAAAGAAATCAGTCATATACTACAGGATAAAGCCAATTCTAACCAGAAAACAGATAAGACCTCCAATGGAACCTCCTATTTAGAGGATTCCCATAGGGAAAATTCCGATATGGCGAATTCCATACCGGAATCGGAAAGAAACAGAGTGGGGGAAAAAGAGATTGAATCTTCCCGCGAATTTACAGAAAAAAACATAGAAGACGGATTTTATGCCAATGCAGACGGATTAAGTGCTTCAGGATGGGAAGAGCCAAGCGTGGAGGCGAATTCTTCTCCCAAAATAGCTCTGAATATAAAAAATCCATCTATTTCTATTGATGCAGAAAGTGCTATTCTTATTGATTGTAAAAAAGGGAAGGTGTTGTATCATAAGAACGCTACCACACCGGTTTATCCGGCAAGTACCACTAAACTAATGACTGCCCTTGTTATTTTGGAGCTTTGTAACCTTAATGATACTGTGAAGGTAGGGGAGGAAATTCAATTAATTGCCTCGGATTCCAGTCGTGCTTATCTGCAGGAGGGTGAAAGGCTAACCGTACAAATGCTTCTTGAGGGTATGTTAATACCTTCGGGTAACGATGCGGCGTATGCTTTGGCAGCCCACGGCGGGAGAATTATTTTAAAAGATAAATCGGCAGATGCCAAAAGGGCTGTAAATGCCTTTGTAGATAAAATGAATGAAAAAGTCAAAGAACTTGGTCTAAAAGACACTCATTTTAAGAACCCTGACGGGTATGATGCGGAAGGACAGTATACTACTGCCTATGATATGGGTATAATCTCTCTGGAAGCAATAAAGGTGGATATTATCCGTGAAATAACAGAAAAAGAAAGAGCAAGAAATATATTTTTAAGCGGTGAAGATGTAACTTGGAAGTCAACCAATAAATTAGTTGTAAATGGCAGCGGAGCATTTTATAAATATGCCATTGGCTTAAAAACAGGATCCAGTTCTTTGGCCGGAAGATGTTTGGTATCGGCGGCAGAAAAAGAGGATAAACAATTTATCAGCGTTATCATGAACTCTACTGCGTCCGGAAGATGGGAAGATTCTATAACTTTACTCAAATACGGCATAGAACATTAATTATTGTCTCAGCCTCATGTAAAGGATATTGTCATCATCTTTCTCATGACAATAATAGAAGGTTATGTTATAATAACCAGATAACTAATATGCAAAATCATGCAGTATAGTTAGTTACTGGTAAGTATATAAGGAGGAAAAATCATGGCTAAGAATCTGAAAAGCAGTAAAGAGTTAAGTGAATTAACTGGTTATGAGTTATTGAAAGAAGAAGACCTAGTAGACATTAATAGTTTGGGACTACTCTTTAAACATAAAAAAACCGGCGCCAGAGTTGCCGTAATTACCAATGATGATGATAATAAGGTGTTTTCTATTGGTTTTCGAACACCGCCCTTTAATAGTACTGGTGTACCTCATATTATTGAGCATTCCGTATTATGCGGTTCTAAAAAATTCCCTGCCAAAGATCCCTTTATAGAGTTGACAAAGGGTTCATTAAACACTTTTTTAAACGCAATGACTTATCCGGATAAGACAATATATCCGGTGGCAAGCTGTAACGATAAGGACTTTCAAAATTTGATTCATGTATATCTGGATGCTGTATTTTATCCCAATATCTATCAAAGAGAAGAGATATTTAAGCAGGAAGGATGGCATTACGAATTAGAAAGTGAAGATGGAGAATTAAAATATAATGGTGTTGTTTATAACGAAATGAAAGGTGCTTTTTCTTCGCCGGAACAACTGTTATTTAGAACCATTCAAAATTCTCTGTTTCCGGATAACGCTTACGGAGTAGAATCAGGGGGTGACCCAAAACATATTCCGGAACTGTCCTATGAAGAATTTTTAGATTTTCATAAGAAATACTATCATCCTTCCAATAGTTATATATATTTATACGGAAATATGGAAGTTGAAGAAAAACTAAATTGGATAGACACAGAATATCTACAGCACTTTGATGAGAAGGCTATAGATTCGGAGATTCGTTATCAGCATCCTTTTGGAAGGATAAATGATGTAGAGATGTTTTATCCTTTAAGTGAAAATGAAAGTACGGTTAATAATACGTATCTAAGCTATAATATGTCTATTGGAACCAGTCTTGACAAAGATTTAGGCATGGCTATGCAGATTCTTGATTATGTTCTTCTATCGGCACCGGGAGCACCGTTAAAGCAAGCTCTTTTAGATGCTGGAATTGGTAAGGATGTATTCAGCAGTTATGATAACAATATCTTTCAGCCTACCTTCTCCATTATTGCAAAGAATGCAGAATTGGAGCAAAAAGAATTATTTGCTTCTTTAATACGAACTACACTGGAACAGTTGGTACGTGACGGATTGGATGAAAAGTCCATTAAAGCTGCCATTAACTATTATGAATTTAAATATAGGGAAGCGGATTTCGGACAATTTCCTAAGGGATTAATGTATGGAATTCAAATGTTAAGCAGCTGGTTATATGATGATAACAGGCCCTTTACATTATTAAACGCTAATAAAGTTTTTCAGTTCTTAAAAGATAAAATCGGGACGGACTATTATACTAAGCTAATCGTAGATTATTTATTAAATAATGATCATATTTCATTGGTGACTTTAAAACCACAAGCTGGTTTATCTGCCCGAAGAGAAGAAGAGTTAAGAGAAAAGCTGGCTAATTACAAGGCAGGCTTTACTCAGGAAGAAATCAATAAGATTATTGAAGATACCAAACATTTGAAAGAATATCAGGAAGAACCGTCCTCCAAAGAAGATGTGGAGAAGATACCAATGTTGAGCCGTGAAGATATTGGTGAAAAGGCCCAACCAATCTATAACGATGAAATCGTAATTGACGGAATACCCCTTACTCATCATAATGTATTTACCAATGGTATTGCTTATATGCGTTTGATCTTTGATTTAAGCGGGGTTCCTAAAGAATTAATTCCATATACCGGCCTGCTTTCAACGGTTTTAGGCTATATTGATACAGAACATTATAGCTTTTTAGAACTTGCTAATGAGATTAATATTCATACTGGAGGTATTACATCTGATGTAGCAGCCTATGGCAAGAAGGGAAGTCCTTTGGAATATTTACCTGCCTTTCAGATTGATGTAAAAGTATTATATGACGAAATGGACAATGCCTTTGACTTATTAAAAGAGATAATCAGCTTTACCAATTTAGATGATGAAAAACGCCTTCTTGAAATTATTTCGGAAGTAAAATCCAGACTGCAAATGCGAATAAATTCAGCAGGACATATTGCAGCTGTCAACCGTGCTACGTCATACTTTTCAGAATCTGCCCGCTTTAATGAGGAATGCAGCGGTATATCATATCTAAAGTTTATTGAAAAAATAGAGAAAAATTATAAAGAAGAAGTTGCCGACTTAATTAAAAAGCTTCAAGACTTAATGATTTATATCTTTAGAAAAGAGAATCTGATCATCAGCTTTACTTCTGACGAAGAGGGACTTAAAACATTAACAGGAAAACTTCTGCCTTTTGTAGAGCAATTAAAAAAGGAACCAATAGAGGCTAAAGAAGATCATTTTGAATTACGTAGATTAAATGAAGGATTTAAAACTTCCAGTCAGGTCCAATATGTAGCCCGGACCGGAAACTTCATAAAAGCAGGCTATCAATATACAGGTGCATTAGAAGTTCTAAAGGTAATAATGAGTTATGATTATCTTTGGAATAACATCAGGGTTAAGGGTGGAGCCTATGGCTGCATGTGCGGTTTCTCTAATATCAGCGGTAATGGTTATTTTACTTCATACAGGGATCCGAATATAAAAGAGACTAACGATATTTATGAAAAAGCTTATGAATATGTAAAGAATTTTACTGCAGACGAGAGAGATATGACCAAGTATATTATTGGTACCATCAGTGGAATTGACACACCACGCACACCCCGCATTAAAGGAAATACATCTATGGCAGCCTATTTAACCGGTATGACCATGGAAGATATTCAAAAGCAAAGAGATGAAATCATAAATGTTACTATGGAAGATATCCGGGAACTTTCCGATATCATTAGAGCTATTGTTGATGAGGGTAATATCTGTGTCATTGGAAATGAAAAGAAAATTGAAGAAAATAGAGACTTATTTATAGAAATAAAGACTCTTAGTTAAAAGAAAAGTCTATAAACACTGGTTTTTAAAGCAGGAATTTATAGACAACAGGTCATTTTAAAACGTAAATTCAGTCTGTTGAATTTATGTTTTGGAATGGCAGATAAAAAGGAGTAAAGAAACAACATATGAAAAAAAATGAATATAAATCCGGTTTTGTTACCCTTATTGGAAGACCCAATGTGGGAAAATCCACATTAATGAACTATTTGATTGGTCAAAAGATTGCCATTACTTCCAATAAGCCTCAAACCACAAGAAACCGAATACAGACCGTTTATACCGCAGAACAAGGACAGATTATCTTCATTGATACCCCAGGGATACACAAAGCGAAAAATAAGCTGGGAGAATACATGGTATCTGTAGCAGAGAGAACTTTAAAAGAGGTGGATGTGATACTTTGGCTGGTTGAACCTACCACTTTTATTGGTGCTGGAGAAAAACATATAATAGATCAATTAAGCAAAGTAAAAACAACCGTTATTCTGGTCATTAATAAAGTGGATACAGTAAAGAAAGAGGAGATTTTAAAATTTATAGATGCCTATAAAGATGTTCATTCCTTTGCTGATATAGTGCCTGTATCTGCTTTAAAAGGAGATAATACGAAAGAATTGATTCAGTCTATATTCAAATATTTACCGGAAGGCCCCAGATATTTTGATGAGGATGTTATTACAGATCAACCTGAAAGACAGATTGCAGCAGAACTGGTAAGAGAAAAGGCTTTAAGACTTTTAGGCGATGAGATACCTCACGGCATTGCGGTAGCAATTGATAGAATGAAAGAAAGACCGGGTGGTGGACTTGTAGATATTGATGCCACCATTATTTGTGAAAGAGATTCCCATAAAGGAATTATCATAGGTAAAAAAGGTGAAAAATTAAAACAAATCGGAATGCAGGCAAGGCAGGAGATAGAGAACCTTCTTGATATGCGGGTGAATCTGCAACTCTGGGTAAAAGTGAAAAAAGACTGGAGAGACAGTGACTTCTTAATTAAAAACTATGGATATAACAAATCAGAACTGTAGTTTTTAATGGAACGCTTAATTATACTAATATACGTCAAAGTTCCATAGGCTAAAGGATATTAGTATTACCCCTTACGTAAAATAGGATATTGGTATATTTTTATTAGTTTAGAATAAAAATGGTTGGATAAACTATTATTAGGAACTTAAGTATTACACTTATTATTTACAGTTAGGGGGATTTTAGATGAATCAATCATATTATTGGAAAAAATTCGAAGAAACCGGATCCATTCTTGATTATTTAAACTATACGGCTTGTACTATGGAAGATGCTGCAGGCTATAGACGAAAGGATATAAAAGAAGGTGGTTGTAATGATGATGGCAACACCTATGATAGGGATGGTTTTATCAGCCATGCCAATTGGAGATTATGATAAACGTTTGGTTATTTTAACCAAGGAACGTGGAAAAATAACTGCATTTGCAAAAGGCGCTAGAAAACCAAGTAGTGCCTTTTTGGCATGTAGTCAACCTTTTTCCTTTGGAGAATTTTCTCTATATGAAGGAAGGACTTCTTACAACTTAATATCTGTCAATATATCAAATTACTTTGAAACATTAAGAAATGACATAGAAGCGGCCTATTTTGGAATTTATTTCTGTGAACTGGCGGATTATTTTACTCATGAAAATGAAGACGGGACGGAGATTTTAAAACTTTTATATCAATCCCTTCGGGCATTAACTATGGAATCTATTGGAAAAAGCCTGGTCCGATATATTTTTGAATTAAAAATTTTAGTTATCCATGGAGTGGCTCCCCAAGTATTTCAATGTGTGAAATGTGGAAAAGAAGAAGACTATTATTTCTTTAACAGTAAAGAGGGGGGGCTTATCTGTAAGGACTGCCGGCATGGAGAGATCCTTGGAAAAAACATAAGATTAAGTTCCTCTGCCATCTACACTATGCAATACATCATAACCTCTTCCATTGAAAAATTGTATACCTTTACTGTTTCAAATGAAGTATTAGAAGAACTGAAACAGTGTATGAACAGCTATAAGGAATACTACATAGACAAAAAGATGAAATCTCTAGAAATCTTGGAGAAATTATTCTGATATAAAATCTAGTTGAAATATATTAATTTTAAGGTTACAATGATAGAAAACTATTTTTAAGTCTGGATGGAGGAGCATTTTATGAAGAAGAAGATTCTTTATACAATTCTTGCCTTAGCACTTATCTTATTGGCTGGTTGTAAAAGAAAAGATATAAAGTTAAATACCAAGGATGCAGAGGTTAATACCGTTGTAATCAAAAGGGACGGGACGGTACAGGCGGCAACGGTAGAAGAATTTAGTAAAGAGTACTACAGTTTGGATGCGTTAAACAACTTTATAACAAAAGAAATCAACAAATTTAATAAATCTTTAGGATCGGAAACTGCAATTACCATAGATTCCCTGGAGATGAACGGAGAAACTGCCGTTCTTATATTAACCTATCAAAACCTGGATACTTATGGAGCGTTTAATAAGGTAGAAGCAGTTACTATGGGTCTGGATGCTCTTTCGGGCAGCAACTTAGAACTTCCCGATGTATTTGTTAAAGAAGATAACGGCTCTTATGTAAAAAAAGAGGAAGCACTAAAGAATGAAAAGTATAAAGTTGTTATGATAAATGACAGTGTAGATCTAATGGTTGAAGGAACAATTAAATATTATGCAAATTGCATATTAGTGAATTCCCGCACCATACAAACAGCACCGGAGGGTGCTTCCGTCATTGTATATAAACCATAACGTATACTATCTGTCATTCTGAGAGCTTATTTAGGTAGATTAATTTCTAAGCTCGAAGTTAGATAAATTATTGAAAGGAATGAAAGTAGTTTGAAAAAAGCAAGCTTTTTTCAAACCGGCAATTTGTGTCAGAGCACAAATCGCTTTCACTATTATAAAGGTGCTAAAGTACCAGAATCGAGGTTAAGATGGAAAAAACAATGGAGAAAATTGTTGCCTTAGCAAAGGCCAGAGGATTTGTATATCCGGGTTCAGAAATATACGGAGGATTGGCAAATACCTGGGATTACGGCAACTTAGGCGTTGAATTGAAGAACAATGTAAAAAAAGCATGGTGGAAAAAATTCATACAGGAGAATCCTTATAATGTAGGTGTTGACTGTGCAATCCTTATGAATCCCCAAACATGGGTAGCTTCCGGACATCTTGGCAGTTTCTCTGATCCTTTAATGGATTGTAAAGAATGCCATGAAAGATTCCGTGCTGATAAAATCATAGAAGATTATGCTCATGATAATAATCTTACATTAGAAGGCTCTGTGGACGCTTGGAGTCATGAAGATATGTCCAAATATATTGCTGAACATAACATACCATGCCCAACTTGTGGGAAACATAACTTTACAGATATACGTCAATTTAATCTTATGTTCAAAACCTTCCAGGGTGTTACAGAAGATGCAAAGAATGTAGTATATTTAAGGCCGGAAACAGCACAGGGTATCTTTGTTAACTTTAAAAATGTACAAAGAACCTCAAGAAAGAAAATACCATTTGGTATTGGACAAATCGGTAAATCATTTCGTAATGAAATCACACCTGGTAACTTTACATTCCGTACAAGAGAGTTCGAACAAATGGAATTAGAATTCTTCTGTGAACCGGATACGGATCTGGAATGGTTTGCATACTGGAAACAATTCTGTATTGACTGGTTGAAATCACTTGGAATGAAAGAAGAAGAAATGAGAGTCCGTGACCACGAAGCAGCAGAACTTTCTTTCTATAGTAAAGCTACTACGGATATCGAATACCTATTCCCATTTGGATGGGGTGAATTATGGGGTATTGCCGACAGAACGGATTATGACTTAACACAACATCAAAACGTATCCAAAGAAGATATGAGCTATTTTGATGATGAAAAGAAGATTAAATACGTGCCTTATGTAGTAGAGCCATCATTGGGTGCTGACCGTGTAACACTGGCATTCCTTTGCGGTGCATATGATGAAGAAGAAATTGGGGAAGGAGATGTTCGTACGGTTCTACATTTCCATCCTGCATTAGCGCCGGTTAAGATTGGTGTATTACCATTATCCAAGAAACTCTCTGAAGGGGCAGAAAAAATATATCAAGAATTATCTAAATATTATAACTGTGAATTTGATGACAGAGGTAATATTGGTAAACGTTATAGAAGACAAGATGAAATTGGTACTCCATTCTGCATTACTTATGACTTTGAATCAGTAGAAGACCAAGCCGTAACCATTCGTGACCGTGATACAATGGAACAGGAACGCATTAAAATAGCGGATTTAAAGGCTTATTTTGAACAGAAATTTGAATTTTAATATATTAAGATGATATTGTAATATTCAGTTATTGAAATTATAAGAACACCCCGGATATTTATATAAAATCTGTAAGGAGCTGTGCAAATGTGCAGTGGCATTCTCTATTCTAATGCTGTTTTGCCTGCTTTTACAGATAATCTATAAATTTTCGAGGTGTTTTTTGTATTTTGGTGAGAATTTAAACGAAATAGATAATACTAATTTTCCCTAGAAATTAGATTAAAATATTTGCAAAACTGTATATATCTAAGTTTTAGTTGAGTTTTTACATTTTTATAACTCGTTTCAGTATAAGGTAATGTTGGAACTTTTGAGTTTATAAAATCTAAGATTTAACGATATTGCAGAAAACCTGTATAATATTGATCTGACCTAAAATTTATAAAGATAAAATAACTTATGAAAAATGCCTTTAAGAGGGCATATTTACAAGGAATTTTGTCAATAGTCAATTTTATCTTTATAAAATCGATGAAAAAGATAAAAATATCTTCCCTTATTTATGTAACATGTGTTATAATGTTGGATGTCGACGATAAGTCAAACAATTAACAGATATTTTAGGAGGTAAAAAGACTAAAATGGCAAAATGGGTATATTTGTTTAAAGAAGGTAAAGCAGATATGAAAAATCTGCTTGGTGGTAAAGGAGCTAACTTAGCTGAAATGACTAATTTAGGACTTCCTATTCCACAAGGTTTTACTGTTACAACAGAAGCGTGTACAGATTATTATAACAATAATAAAACTATATCAGACGAAATTAAAGGTCAAATCTTTGATGCTTTAAGAAATCTTGAAGAACAACAAGGCAAAAAATTCGGAGATACAGAAAATCCTTTATTAGTATCTGTTCGTTCTGGTGCAAGAGCTTCTATGCCGGGTATGATGGATACTATCCTTAACTTAGGCCTAAATGATGTGGCTGTAGAAGGTTTTGCAAAGAAAACTGGTAATTCCAGATTTGCATACGATTCCTACAGAAGATTTATTCAAATGTTCTCTGACGTAGTTATGGAAATCAGTAAATCTAAATTCGAAAGAGTTTTAGATGAGATCAAAGAAAAAAAAGGTGTTCATTATGATAATGACCTTACAGCAGAAGATTTAAAAGATGTTATTGCACAATTTAAAGCATTATATAGAGAGGAAAAAGGAACCGATTTCCCTCAGGAACCAGCAGAACAATTAATCGAAGCAATAACAGCAGTATTCCGCTCATGGGATAACCCTCGTGCAATCTACTATAGAAGAATGAATGACATTCCTGGAGATTGGGGAACCGCTGTTAACGTACAAGCCATGGTATTTGGTAACATGGGTGATACATCAGGAACCGGTGTTGCATTTACACGTAACCCGTCTACTGGTGAAGCTAAGATTTATGGTGAATACTTAATCAATGCACAAGGTGAAGACGTTGTTGCAGGTATCAGAACTCCTCAGCCAATTACAAGGCTACATGAGGATATGCCGGAAGTATACGATGAATTCATGAGAATTGCAAACTTACTTGAAGAACATTACAAAGATATGCAAGACATGGAATTCACAATTGAAGATAAAAAACTTTACTTCTTACAAACTCGTAACGGTAAGAGAACAGCTGCAGCTGCTTTAAAAATCGCTTGCGATTTAGTAGATGAAGGAAAGATAACAAAAGAAGAAGCTGTTAAGAGAATTGATGCGAAATCCCTGGATCAATTACTACACCCAGCATTTGATCAGGCTGCTCTTAAAGCAGCAACACCTATCGGAAGTGCACTACCTGCATCTCCTGGTGCAGCAGCAGGTAGAGTATATTTTACTGCTGATGAAGCGAAAGAACATCATGATCAAGGCGAAAGAGTTATTCTTGTTCGTCTGGAAACTTCACCGGAAGACATTGAAGGTATGCATGCTTCAGAGGGTATTTTAACAGTACGTGGTGGTATGACTTCTCACGCAGCGGTAGTAGCTCGTGGTATGGGAACTTGCTGTGTATCCGGTTGCGGTGAAATTAAGATCAATGAAGAAGCAAAATATTTTACACTTGGCGGAGAAACAATCAAAGAAGGAGATTACATTTCCTTAGATGGTTCTACCGGTAAAATTTATGTGGGAGATCTTCCAACAGAAGAAGCTACTATCAGTGGTAACTTTGATAGACTTATGCAATGGGCTGATGAAATCAGAACATTAAAGGTTAGAACAAATGCTGATACTCCAGAAGATGCTGCTAACGCAGTTAAATTTGGTGCAGAAGGTATCGGTCTTTGCCGTACAGAGCATATGTTCTTTAATGAAGACAGAATTCCTAAGATTAGAAAGATGATTCTTTCTAAGACAGTGGAAGCAAGAGAAGCAGCTCTTGAAGAGTTAATTCCTTTCCAAAAAGGTGACTTTAAAGGTATTTACGAAGCAATGGAAGGAAGACCGGTTACAATCCGTTTCTTAGATCCACCATTACATGAATTCGTACCTACTAATGAAGAAGATATTAAAGAATTAGCAAATGATATGGGTCTTACTGTGGAAGAAGTAAAAGCTACTTGCGATTCCTTACATGAGTTCAACCCTATGATGGGACACAGAGGATGCCGTCTTGCTGTAACTTACCCAGAAATCGCTAAGATGCAGACAAGAGCTGTTATGGAAGCAGCTATTGAAGTTAAGAATGAAAAAGGATACGATATCGTTCCTGAAATCATGATTCCATTAGTTGGTGAGAAGAGAGAATTAAAATTCGTTAAAGATGTTGTTGTTGAAACAGCAGAAAAAGTAATCGCTGAATACGGTTCTGACATTAAGTACATGGTTGGTACTATGATCGAAATCCCTCGTGCATGCTTACTTGCTAACGAAATCGCAGAAGAAGCTGAATTCTTCTCCTTCGGTACAAACGACTTAACTCAGATGACATTCGGATTCTCTCGTGATGATGCTGGTAAGTTCTTAGATTCTTACTACTCTAACAAGATTTACGAGTCAGATCCATTTGCCAGACTTGACCAGGAAGGTATTGGACAACTTGTTCAAATGGCAGCTGAAAAAGGCCGTTCAACAAGCCCTAATTTAAAATTAGGTATCTGTGGAGAACATGGTGGAGATCCATCCACTATCGAATTCTGCCATAAGGTTGGTTTGAACTATGTATCCTGTTCACCATACCGTGTGCCAATTGCTAGACTTGCAGCAGCTCAGGCAGTACTCAACAATAAATAATTTCTATGTACAGAAAAGCAGTCCTTTTTGGGCTGCTTTTCGTCATGCGGCTGGGGGATAAGGATACAGACAAAGCAAATAAAATGTAAGTTATATTTTGAGAGAAGTTACACAGTTTTAACACTTGCTATATTTTAATAATCTGCTATAATATAATTATATGAAAGGCAATCGCCACAGGGTGGTTGACCAAGTTTGAATTAAAAAACCTTCCTGGACTCGGTCAAAGTACAGGGAAGGTTTTTTACATTAGCGACATATTAAATAAATGAATGTCAGTAGTGCTATAATGAACATGCCAAATTGCATTAAGTCTTTAAAATCAAACTTATTGTTCATATGCATCACCTCCATTCTATGTAGAATGAAGGCCAACCACCCTATACACGATTGCCGGCAGTTATAATAACTGCTTATACAAATTATACCATATCATAAAACAGAACACAAGTTCGAAAAGTGGATTCCATTATCGCTAAATTCAACTTGTATTTCTATGTTATCAACAACAATAATTCTTGTAGCACTTTTCTCTATTTCTCATTTTCTACTTTTTTATAAATTGTATTACCTTCTTCTTATTCTTTCGATTCCGACATATTATAGGATTTACAACTTGGACGGCCTGTTTTGGATCATTCGACTACGGAACTGAAAAAGGCCGGATGGTAAACCTTGGTTAGGATGTGCAGAAATCATAACAGCCTGGGCATGAGGGTAATGGTGCAAATTGGTTATCTTTTGATGTGGATGACATGATCCTGGTTTGTACCCACTTACCTAGTAATCTACCAGGGGGTATAAACAAGTTGAAAATTATTTTTTATTGAAATTGTATAATAAAAAAACAACTGGATTATTATGAGAATATATTATATACTTTTTTCATTATGACTAATTAATATAAAAGATTATGAATATAATTTGTTACTATAGGCTGGAGCGAAGAAATGAAAATGAATCTTGGAAGTGAAAAAATATCTAGATTGTTATGGCAACTTAGCTTTCCAGCTATTCTTGGAATGTTAAGTAGTGCAATTTTTAATATAGTAGATCGTATATATGTAGGTAAATTAAGTTCATATGCATTAACAGCAGTAGGGATTACCATGCCTATACAGATTATTCAAATGGCATTTATATTACTAATAGGTATTGGAACTTCCTCTTTGATATCCATTAAATTAGGTGAGGGGAATAATGAAGAGGCTGAAGATATTTTATATTTAGCCCTTAAATATATTATCTTATTTTTGATTAGTTTTGTTATTATATTTATGAGTTTTCTAGATCCTATTTTACGTTCCTTAGCAATTTCAAAAGAAGTATTACCTCATGCTAAAGAATATATTGTTATTATTATTGTTGGCTCAATCATAGGAATTCCCGGATACTGTTTAAATAATTCATTACGTTCTATTGGCCAATCCAAGATCTCAATGAAAATTATTGTGATAACATCAATAATCAATATTATATTAGATCCTATCTTTATATTTGGATTAAAATTAGGAATCGCAGGAGCAGCAATAGCAACGGTGATATCTCAAACAACATTAACTATTTATGTGATTTATGTATTTTCTAAAAGAGCGGATTTTATCATTCACCTTAAAATAAGAAAAGTGAAAAATGAAGCTAAGTTGATTAAAGAAAGCTTAAAGATGGGGTTACCTTCTTTTTACGTACAAATTTTAGCAGCTGTAGTTAATTTTTATATAAATAATAATTTGCTTAAATTTGGTACTGACTTAGATATTGCTGCTGTAACTATCATGTCTAGTATATATAGTTTTTACCATATGGTAATTGTAGGGATCGTTCAAGGTAACAACTCAATCTGCGGTTATAATTGGGGAGCAAAACTATATGCTAGGGTTAGAAGATCGCTAGAATTAGCACTTTTCTATTCGTTTTTATTATCCTTTCTTTTGTACTTAGTAGTCTTATTATATCCTCAATTATTGGTAAGCATGTTCACAGATGATATACTGTTAATACAATTGACTTCTGCTGGAATAAAATTTTATCTAAGCATGCTTCCTCTAATTGGACTACAAACAATTAGTTCGCAATATTTTCAGGTTGTTGGAAAAGTCAAGCGTAGTAGTGTTTTAGCGTTTTTAAGATATGGTATTATTATTATTCCATCAATTTTAATACTAGCACCAAATCTTGGGGTAAAGGGGATTTATATAAGCAATGCATTATCTGATGGTATTGCATCTATTATTGCCATTGTATATATCGTGGTAGAGATTATAAAATTAAAAAGATTAGAATGTATAGAGACTTCCTTGTAAAGATGAGAGCAGCAGTATTTCAAATAAGGATATGCTGATAACGTTGGTAGAAGTTTTTGAAATATCTAAACAAGCAATGCAAGATTTTATTTGGTAAATACCAAGAAGAATCATAGGAGAGGAGTATAGGTATGAAAACAGCAAAGAAAACAGCAAAGAAAACAGGAACAACAGCAGTGGTTATCTTATTTCTAGTAATAGTTTCCTTAATTATTTGGAGGAATGAACTCGCTACTTTTTTTTCGGCAGGAAATTATAATGATGTTGATAATATGGTGGAAACTATAATGGATAAATCAGCTACTCCAGGGGTAGCCATGGTAATATCAAAGGGTGGTAAGATTGATTATAAATACTACGGATATGGGGATGTGAAAAATCAAAAGAAAGTTACTGAAGAATCTTTGTTTGAATTGGGCTCAACAACAAAGGCGTTTACGGCTTTGGCTATCATTTTATTGGAAGATGAGGGATATATAACAGGTTCAGACCCTGTATCGGATTATTTACCCTGGTTCGCGCCTGCTTATAACGGTGAACAGGCAGATATAACCATTGACCAGTTGCTGGCACATACCAGCGGTATTCCCTCATGGAGTGTTCAGCTGATTCCGGAAGGAACTTCAGATGATATGCTTGAAAAAACCATACGGAATATATCAGCAATTACATTGGATACATATCCCGGTACAAAACATAGTTATGCAACTATTAATTATGATATATTAGCTCTTATTATTGAAGAGGTTACGGGACAAAAATATCAGGATTTTGTAACAGATAATATACTGCTTCCCTTAGGAATGACAGAGAGTTATTTCTCTACCGGTCAGGAAGAGGTATCTGATAAACTTACCAAAGGTTATAAATTATTCTTTGGAAAAAGCTTAGAATATAAAGCTCCCAGATATTATGGTAATATTGCAGCAGGATATCTGGTTACTAATATTAAGGATTTAGGGCTTTGGATGAATGCTCAATTGGGACTTGGTAACATACCGGATAATCTTAGAAGTGCTATAAACAAATCCCACCATGTAGACAGAGAAATTGCCGGTTATATAAACGAAGATAAGTATTATTCTTATGGATGGAGTAATGATATAGAGAATAAAGTTATTAAACATGGCGGAAGTAATCCCAATTATTCTTCTCAGGCTATTATAGATTTAGAAAAACAGGAAGCTGTATTTGTTCTGGCAAATTTAGATTCCAGTGCACCTTCTCAAATTGCCAACAATACATATAGAAATCTAAATAATATACAGATGATTAAATTTAGTTATGATGATTCTTATATATTACTGGATATTATATTCTCCCTCTTATCTATAATAGCGATGGTGGGCTTTGGTAGAAGGGTTTTTATTAAAGGGAAAAGGAAGGTGATTAAAAATGAAGATACTAATCCCAGGAATATAATCGGAATCGCCATTGGACTTGTATTAAGAATAATTTTATTGGTATTTATAATAATCTGGCCTTATTTAATCAACTATAATTATTATTTAATCAGGGTATGGATGTCTAATGCAATATTTGTATGGGAAGTCCTTACGATTATTAACTGTATTTTGTCTATAGCTATGAAGATTAGAAGGATAGGAGCAATAAGAACCAGGAACATTTCAATCCCCGGCAAATAGGTTTATAAATGTTGTGCTTAACTCAAAGCTATATTCAATACTTTATCTGTACTTCATTACTGAGCATAAAACCTAGGGAAACTCCATTGACAGTGGCATATACCGGCATTACAATATTAATAAACGGATACTGATGAAAAGAGGTGTTTCACGGTGGATGATGATAGAAAATACGGGGTGACCATACAGGCACTGCGAAGGGTACCATATTATTTGCAACAACTTAAAATACTGCAAAAAAATAATGTAGAAACCGTTTCAGCACCCAAAATTGCAGAACTACTTTATCTCAATGAGGTCCAGGTACGTAAGGATTTTGCGTCAGTCAGTTTATCGAAGGGAAAGCCAAAAGCCGGGTTTTCTGTCTCTGAATTGATTACGAATATGGAGAAACTTCTTGGATATGATAATACAGAGGAAGCTGTTCTGGTTGGTGCAGGTTCACTGGCCCATGCCTTGCTGGCATATGAGGAGCTGAAAACCTATGGAATAAAAATAGTGGCCGCTTTTGATAATAATGCTGCTTATATTGGTATGGAAATCAATGGTACCAAGGTTCTTCCCGCAGAGAAAGTCAGCGATTTGTGCCGCCGTATGAAGGTGCATATCGGTATTATTACCGTTCCGGCAGCTCAGGCCCAAATTGTATGTGACCAGTTGGTAGCCGGAGGAGTGCTTGCTATTTGGAATTTTGCCCCGGTTCATCTATCCGTACCGGATCATATTCTTGTACAAAATGAAAATCTAGCGGCGTCACTTGCAGTATTATCCAAGCATCTTAAGAAAACAATTGATAAAATATAGTTTTCTTGAGCACATACTGTTAGCTGGAAAGTAGGAAACCAAATGAATACAAAACATTTAAAATACGTAATAGAAGTAGAAAGAACCTGCTCCATATCCCAGGCTGCAGAAAATCTTTTTATGGGGCAGCCAACTCTAAGTAAAATCATTAAAGAATTAGAAGATTCTCTTGGGTATGCTATCTTTGAACGAACTTCCAGAGGAGTAAGTCCAACCCAAAAAGGGCAGGAATTTTTAATATATGCCAGGAACATACTTCAACAGATAGAAAAGATGGAAGCACTTTCTGAAACTGCTAATAGCAATATCCAAAATTTCAGTATATCCATACCAAGGGCTTGCTATATTACAGACGCTATTGTAAAGTTTATAGCAGACCTGGACGAAAGCAGGGGAATAAACGTAAATGTTCAGGAGACCAATTCATTTCAGGTAATTAACAATATTACCGATGGATCTTTCCGTCTGGGAATTATCCGCTATCAAATCGAATATGAAAATTATTTTTTTGATTACTTAATGGAAAAACAGTTACAGTATGAAATACTGTGGGAATTTGAACATCTTGCACTTATGTCAACAAATCATCCCTTAGCCCAGTGTGATAAAATAGACTATGAAGAACTTAGAGAATTTACTGAGATATCTTATGGGGAGACGATTATTCCCTATCTGATGCAAAGTAATAACAGCCGGATAAATAATAATGGAAAAACTTCAAAACATATTTATATCTATAACTGGTCCAGTCAGTATGATATTCTAAGCACCATTCCTACAACCTATATGTGGGGCTCTCCCATATCGGAGAAATGGTTAACCAAATACAATCTTATGCAGCGAAGATGCAAAGCCTCCGGTCACAGATACAAAGATGTGTTTATATATTCTAAGGACTATAAACTTTCTGCACTTGAATATAAATTTATAGATAAATTATCAGAAGCAAAAAATGAGGTGGCCTTTAAAGAATATAGATAAAATCAGAAAACAGTTATAACAGACAGTAAATTATGATACAGTTTATTGCTTACTATAATTTTTTTCTGCCATGCCCATAATGGAATATGAATATTCCATTGTGGGCATGGATTGTATTCTGTGACAAATTTTTATCAATCTAATTTCAACAATTATGAATATATACAATCAAAACCTTCATATATTTTAACGAATAATATCTAAAAATCTAAAATAATATACTAACAATTAATATATCGATAATGGAATATCGATAAATCAATTTTGCATTTTACATTTAAGAAAAAGATTGTTAAAATATAAACAAAGCAATTACATATAACTGCATACTGTAACAATAAAGGAAACAGCGTGTAAACATGGTATAATTAAGGAGGAAAATAGTATGTTAAGATTTACAATACCCAGAGATGTCTATCATGGTAAAGGATCTATCGAAGCTTTAAAGACTTTAACCGGAACAAAAGCAATCGTTGTTGTTGGTGGCGGAAGTATGAAACGTTTCGGCTTTTTAGATAAAGTTGTTGAATATCTGAAAGAAGCAGGAATGGAAGTTAAGTTGTTTGAGGGGGTAGAACCGGATCCTTCCGTTGAAACAGTTATGAAGGGTGCAGAAGCAATGCGTGAATTCCAACCGGATTGGATTGTATCAATTGGCGGCGGTTCACCTATTGATGCTGCAAAGGCAATGTGGGCTTTCTATGAATATCCTGAGACAACCTTTGAAGATCTTTGCATACCATTTAATTTCCCAACACTTCGTACAAAGGCAAAATTTTGTGCTATTCCTTCTACTTCCGGTACAGCAACCGAAGTTACGGCATTTTCTGTAATAACAGATTATGCAAAGGGTATCAAATATCCTCTGGCTGATTTTAATATAACACCGGATGTTGCAATTGTAGATCCGGATTTGGCGGAAACAATGCCTAAGAAACTTACAGCACATACCGGAATGGATGCAATGACACATGCTATTGAAGCATATGTTTCTACATTAAACAGTGATTATACCGATCCATTGGCACTTCATGCCATTAAAATGGTAAGCGAATATTTGGTAAAATCTTATAACGGCGATATGGAAGCCCGTGCTAAAATGCATAATGCACAATGTCTTGCAGGTATGGCATTCTCTAATGCACTACTTGGTATTGTACATTCTATGGCACATAAAACCGGTGCTGCTTACAGTGGCGGACATATTGTACATGGCTGTGCCAATGCTATGTATCTTCCGAAGGTTATTAAATATAATTCCAAAGATGAAACTGCAGCAAAACGTTATGGCCAGATAGCATCTTTCCTGGGATTGGAACCTAGTGCAGATGCATTAATTAAACACATCAATGGAATGAATAAAGAATTAGATATTCCTTCTTGTATAAAGGATTACGAAGGGGGAATCATTGATGAGAAAGAATTCCTTGAAAAACTTCCTAAGGTAGCAGAGCTGGCTGTAGGTGATGCATGTACCGGTTCTAATCCAAGAGCAATCACCCCTGAGGTAATGGAAAAATTATTATATACCTGCTATTACGATACGGAAGTAGATTTCTAAATAACTTCTGTAATATCTCACAATACTGACATGTTATAGATAAAAATAAGAAGCTTTTGCAAAATAGTTGAACAATCAGCTATCAAGCAAAAGCTTCTTATTTTTTATTCTTAAAAAGAGGATAATATAGATTTTAAACATAATCAGCTAAAGGGCTTTTTAAAGTCCTAATTGCATCAAGGCCTGCGCCATCACTAAGCTTATACGGCGCTAGTAGAAATTTCTTCTAACCTTTTGAAATCCGTGATGCTATATCCATCATCTTTTTTCAGGATTCCATCATCACAGAATTTTTTTATAACAAATAATATATGACGATAGCTGGTATTCATATATTCGGATACATCCGTATGGGATATATAGTACCTTCCATCCTGCTGGTAGTTTAGTATGAAGGAGGCAAGCCTTCTTTCAAGTGAATAATTCATATATTCACTCATTCGATAACTTCTAACCATCAGTTTATTAGAGATATAGGAAGCAAAGTAAAAAGAGGCTTCTGCATCTTTTTTACAGATATTCTTTAACTCTTCTAAATCAAACTCCAGGCAGACTGCATCCTCTACAACTTTATTTTCTTTGATAAAGTTTTCATTACAGAATAAAGAAAGCTCTCCAAGCCAATCAGATTTCCCCACAAAATCAAGGATTGACCGTCGGCCATTTTCATGATCAATATAGATTTTTACCATTCCGGAAAGGATTAGATAGCAATGAGAGATTTTTTCACTGGTCTTAAAAATATTCTTCCCCTTAATAAAACGCCTCTCGGCTCCCAGAACCATCAAGCTTTCAGGTATTTCGCATATATGGTTTTTCATCATTTTTACACCACTGCCCGGCCACAAAATTAAGTTAAAAGAATTACATTGTGGCACTCCTTTTATAATTAATTTTCTTTCAACATTTATTCCTCAATATGATAATTCTCATAGTTGGTTTTCGAATTTTTATGATATCATATTACCGAGGTGAAAACAATGATAAAGAATAATAATAAATATAAGAAATATATGTTCTATTCCATTTTATCCTTTTTGTTTTTTGGTTTTGGAATTTCTCTGCAACTTAAGGCAGCCATCGGACAAAGCGTCATAAATGCATTAGCAGTCACATTATCTGACACCATCCAGCTGAAAGTTGGCACTATACTCAATGTGATTAACTCACTTTTCTTTGCAGCCTATTTACTTTTGCGGCGTTCCCGGTTAAACTATAAGGATGCAATACAAGTAATCGCAACCATTACAAACGGAGTTGTCATCAATTTTTTTCTCTATAACGTACTTTCTATTTTTAATATAGAAAATTATTTTTATAGGGTTGTGCTTTATATAATCGGACTAGGTATCGCTTCCATCAGCTTAGGGGCTGTTCTAGCAATTGGAATTATAAAATTTCCGTTAGAAAGCCTTTGCCTGACCATCAGTGAAGTGTTTAAAAAGAAATTTACCGCTGTAAGGATGAGTTTTGATATAATATTCTTAGTTGCTACTCTAATCATTACCCTATTGGCACATACCCCTTTACAGATCAGGGAAGGGACTGTTATTAGTATTTTTCTTTTATCAACATTACTTGGAATTTGTTACGAATTTTTCAAAAAACATTTGACAATGGAGGAATAATATATGTACCGGATTTTTTTATTGGATATAGACAATACACTTTTGGATTTTGATGCGGCAGAGAAACGGGGATTTAAAAAGGTTATTGAATCCTATGAGATAGAATATAACAACGAAATGCTGGAGCAATATAAAAGAATAAACCGGAATCTCTGGAACTTATTAGAACAAGGGAAGATAGAAAAAGAAGAGTTATTGAATACTCGTTACAGTGAATTCTTCCGTCTCTATCATATAGAGGCCAGTGGTATAGAGGCGGAATCCCGTTTCCGAAAACATCTTGGAGAAAGCTCCGACTTGGTTCTAAATGCAAAAGAAACACTACTGGAGTTAAAGAAGCAAGAGAAAAAATTATATTCAGCATCCAACGGCGTATATGATACCCAGATACAAAGGCTTAAAAATGTCGGTATCTATGATCTTTTCGATGGGATGTTCATATCGGAAAAAGTGGGATATGAAAAACCAGCTCTTCCTTTTTTTGAGTATTGCTTTAACAATATCCAAGGCTTTGAAAAAGAAAAGACAATCATGGTGGGGGACAGCATATCCTCTGATATTCAGGGGGCTGTAAATGCGGGCATTGATTCCTGTCTTTTTAGCCGTTCAGAGAATCCGGTTCTCTCAAGTGCCACTTATACCATAAGGGATATATCGGAACTGCTTCATATTTAGTTACTAACACTTTAGTATAGAGACGGATTTATTTTGCTGAATATCTATAAAAAAATAATCTTTGTTAGTTGAAATCTTAAACATCTATAATACGAAAAGACGTGCCGCACTTTAAAAATGAATGTTTCATACCGGATAAGAATTGTAATATTAGTCTGAACTTATATCTAGTAACCTTATTCATTTGCAATATCCACTTCAAACTTAAAATCTATTTGCGACACGTCCTTTTTTAAAGATCTTTTCAAATATCTTATAAAAATCTCCCCAAAAAATAATCTTATAAAAGTAAATATATTCTACTTTTGAATAACACTGTAAAATTTTAGTTGCAAAGGATTATAACAAATACTAAACTATATATAACATATAAACCAATAACGATTGGAGTGAAATTATGAGAAATAAGAAAATGATTATTATGCATTTAATAATATTCATCATGGTAATATCCGGAACCGGTTGTGGGAAAGAAACAGCACAAACCAAGACTGATAATATAACAATTTCACAAAGCTTTGATATTAAAGAAGAAAAGCCGATAGATAAAGGTGAAAATCGAATGGATAAAGAAGATATTTTTGTAATAAGTCATCCATTATTGAAAGATGTACCATTTTACACAACAACAATAGATAATATAAAGGAAAAATGTTCAGAAAAGCTAGATATTACTTACTCAGAAGAAAGAATGGACGGATACTTAACTTTCTATAAAGGGGATGGAATCATTTACATTACAACAGAGGACGGAAGTCTATATTCTGTAATATTAATTAATAATAAATATGAATTTGACTGTGGTCTTAAAGTTGGTATGGATAAAAGTGAAATTAACAATCTTGATATTCCATTTAATAGATATAATAAAGTAGACATCGGTACGGACAAAAAAATAAACAGCTACTTATTGAGTTTTGAAATAGGTCCTTTATCGATGCTTGACTTTGATTACCTTTATTATTATAGCGCTGTCTTATATGATGAAAATGAAGATCATATGGATAACTTTACAGGACGTTGCATGGGACTTATGGCTTTTATGAAGGATGGAAAACTAATTGCTGTGTCTACAGATTGGCCTAATGCTAATTAGATAAAAATATTTATGCACAATTACTAAAATTGATAGATTCTTGACAAAAAATTATCACATGTATATAATGAAACCGTGTAAAAGTACTAAAATACGGAAGGAAATAAAAAAAGAAAACAGGAAAGTGAATAAGGAGAAATAAGATAAAAATTAAAAACATTGACATCTATTAAATGCCTAATGTGAAGAAGTGTTAGGAGATATATACAGTAAGGAAGTAAGTGACATAGAAGATTATATCGTACCTGGCAGCCTGAAATAATCAAGGTATTTGGGGTATTACCTGGAAGGACCTTGGAAAGGAGTTAAGGATGCTAAAAGTAATCGTAGCAGATGATGAAGATAAAATATGCCAATTAATATACAAATTGATTGACTGGGATTCCCTGGATATGAAAGTTGAAGCCATTGCACATAACGGTATTGAGGCACTGGAGTTAGTGAAGTTAAATAATCCGGATATTATAATCACAGATATCAGAATGCCCGGCTATGACGGATTGGAATTCATATCAAGAACCAGAGAAATAAATCCGAATATTCAATTTGTTATCATCAGCGGTTATCAACAATTTGAATATGCCCAGAGGGCAATTAAATATGGAGTTATTGATTACCTGCTTAAGCCAATTAAAAAGAATGAACTTTTAGCCACTTTAACCAAGATAAAGAATCAATATCTGGAACGGGTGGAGCTGTTGACGAAAGAAGAACAGTCAGAGTTAAGTATAAGAAATAATATTTATAAATTAAGAACCGGGCTGTTTAACTCGGTGTTATTTTATAATAGGACAAAAAACATAACCATTGATTTTATTAATAATGATTACGGATACGGTTTTAAGGAAGGTTTATTTCAAATCATAACCGTAAAGTTAGATGGTGTGGGGCGGTCGTATTCCACTACAGTTACCTTTCTCGAAGAAAAAATATTAAAAATAATTCAGAATAATTTAAAGGAATATTGTTATGATATGGAGAATTATTTTGAAAATAATATAATCTATTGTATCATAAACTATAATCCTGAAAACAAAAAAAGTATCCGCCGCCAATGTAAGAGGTTAATGGATGAATTGCTTTTACAGAGAGAAATATTTGAAAACTTAGAGGTAACAATTGGACTTGGTACGGTGGAAAATGAGATTCAGATGATTGATAATTCATACAAGGCAGCTGTATGGTCATATCAGCAAAGATTAGTACTTGGTACCAATAAGGTAATAGAAGGCAAGATATCCGAATCAAGTAACCTTGTTGACAGTAAACTGTTTCATGATTTTAACAAAGATATGAAAGCTGCTTTGGAAAGGCTGGATAAAGAAGCAGTTGTTGGGGCGATCCATTACATAAGGGAAGGTTTAAGAAACCGGCCAGGAATCAGCGGGTATGAACTGCTTCAAATGACCAAGGAGATTTGCAATTTGTTTTTATTTACCATGCGTTATAATAAGTTTCCTGTAGAAGGGGGAGATAACTTCCTTGAGAATTTCAGCATGAATGCCAATGACATTGGTTCTGTTTATAAATTATATCAATATCTTACAGAAGTTATTGTTAACAGCATGGATAAGATAATAGAAGATAAGAGACAAAGCGATACAAGGCCTATTCGGGATGCAAAACAATTTATTCAGGAAAACTATAAGAGACCCTTAACTTTGGAAGAAGTCAGCGGGAAGGTTGGTTTTAATGCTACATATTTCAGCTCCCTATTTAAGAAAGAAACCGGTTATACATTTTTAGAATATCTATCTGAGGTACGTATTAATAAAGCAAAAGAACTTTTAAAGGATACCAATTATAGTGTTATGGTAATCTGTGAGGATGTAGGTTACAGTGATGTTAAACATTTTACAAAAACCTTTGTAAAACACACGAATTTAAAACCAAATGAGTATCGTAAGTTATACTCTTAATGAAGGGATAGAAAGTACAATGAAACATAAAAGCAGGTATCTTTCTTTTAGAGTGGGCATATTATTTTGTTTAATGACATTACTTACATTAATAATGCTGTCTTTGTTCATGATTATTGCATTAATTGAAAACAGGTACATCCTATTTACGGTGGTGGGATGTACTGCTTTTATTGTACTTCTCTACCTGAGCTATAAGTGGGTGTATAAACCTTATCAGGAGACAAATAAAACACTTAGTTTGTTTTCGGAGGGGTCTATATTGCAGGGAATCTTCGATCTTAGATGTCCCTTAAGTGAGCAGATGGATGATGCTACAAAACGGTTTAAAGTAATGCTTGATACCAAGGAACTATTTAAACTTTCTAAGAAGCAAGCGGAGTATTTAGCACTGCAAAATCAAATAAATCCCCACTTTTTATATAATACTTTAGAAGGGATCCGAAGCGAAGCTTTATGTGCAGGAATGGATGGAGTAGCCAATATGACAGAGGCCCTTGGCACCTTTTTCCGATATACTATATCGAATGTTGATCACTTGGTTACACTGGAAGATGAGCTTTACAATATACAGAATTATTATATGATACAACAATACCGCTTTGGGGACAGGCTGAATGTAAGTGTAGAATACGAAGAGGAAGAAAAGGATGTACTAATGCTCTTATTACCTAAGCTGACTCTCCAGCCAATTGTGGAGAATTCTATTTATCATGGAATTGAGCGTAAGATAGGAAAAGGTAATCTGAGGATAAAGATACAGTCAACCACGGACCGCCTGATTATTGTAATATCAGATGATGGTCTTGGAATCGAAAAAGAGCAGCTGGATTTATTGAATAAAAAGCTCCGGTCTACTTATTTGGAGGATGTGACCCAATTAAAAGGAAAACAAGGTGGTATAGCTATAGTTAATGTAAATAACCGTATTAAACTATTATTTGGTGATGAATATGGCATATATATTACAAGCACCATTCACGTTGGTACGGATGTCACTATTACGCTGCCAAAAGTGAAAGAATAATCTGTAGTGAAAATAAATTTTAAATCTGCACAATAAACCCACTAAGAATTTTAAAGTTTCACATTTGATAGTTTGCTCTGCTAAAGCGGCATGTTTGGCAGGTTAAAAAACACACCTGCAACATCCTTATTTTTATGTGTGCTAAAGCACGCAGATGGGAGTTTTTATGAGAAAAGAAATACTCCGAATGGAACATGTGACAAAGTCCTATGCAGGGGTTATTTATCTGGATAACTTTAATATGCAAATATATAAAGGTGAGATTATGGGGCTTATTCCTATCAACCGGCAGGGAAAATCAGAGCTCATAGAATTGCTTTGTCAAAATAGTCCCATTGATTATGGGCGGATTTACATTAATAATGAATTAGTTAACTATTATGAGCACAGTACCAATAGTATTAACCGGGTATATGTTATTAATCAGAAAAGTAAGCTGATACAGGATTTAACAGTATCGGATAACATTTTTGTCCTGCGGAGAGGTTTTAAAAAATATATTATTAATAATAAGGTATTGAGGGGACAGGTTAATAAATACTTAAAAGAAATTGGCATTTATATTGATCCGGATGAACTGATAGCTGATCTTAATCCTTTTGAGCAGTGCTGTGTTGAACTGGTCAAGGCGGTCATTACAGGGGCTAATCTGATAATTATCAGTGATATAACCAATATCTTAAGTGTAGTGGATTTATCAAAATTATATCAACTGGTTAATTTTTATGCCGATAAAGGATATTCGTTTTTATTTGTTGGGAATCATCATGAAGAAATATTCACAATTTGCCACAGAGTATCATTGATGAAGGATGGTACAATAATAAAGGTATTGGATGAACAGGACATGAAAAATGATCTGATTAAGTTCTATACTATTTCCTTTACTGATAATAAACAGAAAATAGACAGGTACAATGGCCAAGGAATTTTAGAGTTTGAGAATATTTGTACCGGTAATCTGAATAAGATGTCCTTTTCCGTTAAAAAGGGCGAGTGTGTCGTGCTTTTTGACACGAATAATACAATTTATTCAGATTTGCTTGACCTAATGAATGGTGAACTAAGTCCAATATGCGGACGGATTCTGTATAATAATCAGGTATATGCCGAAAATGCAGCCAGAAAAGCCTTGGAAAATGGGATAGCAGTAATTTCCGAAGATTCCATACAAAAAATGATTTTTTATAATTTGAATTATATAGATAATCTTTGTTTTCTGATAGATAAGAAAATAGAAAAAAAGATCATGAAACGAAAAATTAAAAAAAGTATTATAAGAGAATATGAAAATATTCTGGGAGAAGAAATTTATTTGAATGATCTTTCGGATCTTGAACCGGCATCTTTGTATAATCTGGTTTATTACCGGCTTCATTTATATAACCCTAATATTGTTTTCTGCATTCAGCCATTTTCAGGTGCTGACATGTATCTTAGGAAACATATTTCAGATTTGATTTATGAGTTAAAGAAAAAAGGTATTACTATAATTATTATAGCAGTTAACATTTCTGATACACTATCAGTAGCGGACCGTCTTATGATAATTGAACAAGGAGCTGTGTTAAAAGAATATCCAAAAGATGAGTTTGAGTCTATTCATGTTATAGCGTAACCTCATCAGGGATGCCCCCCGCTTTTCCAAGGGGGGGACTTGCTTGTTCAAGCAGGAATCAAGGTCCTGCTGAAATGCCAGGTAGTGGCAATAAGGTCAGAGCCGTAGCGTAAGCGGATAAACTTGCCTGAAAGTAAGTGGGAATAGCTCCTTTGACTGACCTTCTTAATATATCAAAAGAATATACCCCTAAATCCAAAGAATCACCCCTATTATTGATTAATAGGGGTGATATACTTTTATATAACGGATAAACAAAACAGAGAAGGATTAGGTAATATGTATGGATGAATATATTGTTGAGCTGGAACATGTATCGAAAAGCTTCCCCGGCGTATTGGCATTGGATGATGTATCTTTTGACCTGAAGTCAGGTGAAGTATTGGCATTATTAGGAGAAAATGGTGCTGGTAAATCAACATTAATGAAAATATTAAGCGGTGTATACACCAAAGATAGTGGTATTATAAAGATCTTTGGTCAGGTTGTAGATAGTATGAATGCCAAGAAGGCCGGGGAACTAGGAATTGCAATTATTCATCAGGAATTGAATCTATGTTCTCATCTTACGGTAGCACAGAATATTTTTCTGGGACGGGAGATTACCGGACATGGAATGCTGTCTTCAAGTAAGATGAATAGTGAAGCAAAAAAGATACTGAAAAGTTTAAACATTGATATGGAACCTGAAATGATTGTAGGAGACTTGTCTGTATCTAAGCAGCAAATGGTGGAGATAGCAAAAGCATTATCTTCCAATTCCAAGATTTTAATTATGGATGAGCCAACTTCAGCCTTAACTGCTAAAGAAATTGAAGATTTGTTTCTGATTATAAAGAAATTAAAGAAAGAAGGCTGCGGCATTGTATACATATCACACCGGCTGGAAGAATTGGAGCATATTGTAGACAGGGTAACAATATTACGGGATGGGCAGTATATCAATAGTATGAACTTCAAAGAGACTTCTTTACCTGAAATTATATCCTTTATGGTAGGACGCAATATTAAAGAGAAATTTCCAAGGATCACATGCAAGAAAGGAAAGAAAATTCTTGAAGTTAGAAAATTAAATGCCGGTCCAATGGTGAGAGATATTAATCTGGATTTATATGAAGGAGAAATTGTTGGTATAGCAGGTCTTATGGGGGCAGGAAGAACGGAGACAACAAGAGCCATCTTTGGTATAGATGCAAAGGAAAGTGGCGATATAATTCTGGATGGAAAAACCGTAAAAATAGAAAAACCAATGGATGCCATCAGCCAAGGTATTGTATTGGTTCCCGAGGACAGGAAAAAGGACGGATTATGTACAAAACTTAGTATCAGGGATAATATAGCACTTCCCAACCTGGATATTATTTGTCAAAAAGCAGGAATTATAAATAGTAAAATAGAAAGAGAGATGGCAAATAAAGCAGTATCTGATTTAAAGATAAAGCTTCCAGATATTGAAGTAAATGCAGGCAGTCTGTCTGGAGGAAATCAGCAGAAAGTAGTTGTAGGAAAGTGGCTTAGAAGAAAATCCAGAGTAGTAATATTTGATGAACCTACCCGTGGAATCGATGTGGCGGCAAAAGTTGAGATATATAATCTGATGAATGATTTGAAAGAACAGGGAATCGGGGTGCTATTTGTTTCTTCCGAGCTGCCTGAGGTCATTGGAATAAGTGACCGGATTATTGTTATGTGTGATGGTAAGATTACCGGTGAATTAAAGACAGAGGAAGCTACTCAGGATATTATTTTACAATATGCAACCAGGTTTGATAAAAAAATTGACAAAGACGTGCAATACAAATAGTCAAATAGAAGGAGAAATTATAATGGTTAAGATGGGTAAACAGAATAAAATAAAAAGAATATTATCGGTAAGAGGTATGGGACAGGTAATTACGGTTACTATAGGGCTCATAATTCTGTGCATTGTTTTTAGCATCGTTAATCCAATCTTTTTCTCAGGAAAGAATATAGCCAATCTGCTTCGTCAAATTGCACCTATTTTGATTATCGGTATTGGACAGTCTTATGTTTTAATAACAGGTAATATTGATCTTTCCATCGGCTCAGTAGTTGGTATGAGCTGTATGATTTCAGCAACCATGATGACAAAAGGAGTAAATCCCTGGGCGGCTGTATTTATTACATTTATCTGCTGTTTGACGGTAGGTTTACTAAATGGTGAATTAGTGTCTAAATGTAAGCTGCCTCCATTTATTGCAACCCTTGGTACAATGACTATTGCAAGAGGTATTGCACAAATTGTCAATAATAATTATAATACTGGTTCTATTGGAGAAAAGGCAAAAGGATTTCGGAATTTCTTTTATTACGGGAAAACGGCAGGCCTATACAATGCAATATGGATAACAATTGTAATGTGGATCGTATTTAATTTTTTATTAAGTAAAACAAGAACAGGCCGGCATATTTATGCAATTGGAAGTAATGTTGATGCAGCCAGACTTTCCGGTGTCAATGTCCATTCTACAACAATTAAGGCTTATATGGTCAGCGCCATCTGCGCATGTACGGTAGGGCTTATGACTTGTGCAACAACCGGAATGGGAACTATGGATGCGGGTAACAGTTATGAAATGTATGCGGTAGCAGCTTCTGTAATCGGTGGAGTCAGTACACTTGGAGGACAGGGACTTCTTCTTGGAACAGTAGTGGGAGCCTCCATATGGGGAGTTCTACAAAATGGTCTGCAATTTGCCGGTGCACCTGTTGCAATCAGAAATATTACAATAGGGATAATAGTAGTGGTATCCGTGCTTTTAGATGTTGTTGTACGAACCGGAAAACATAGAAAAAGGAAAGCAAGTTAGTTACATATTAACTAGGGATTAAGGCAAAAAGCTTTAATAATAAAACCAATATAAAAGGGAGGATTTAAACAATGAAGAAAAGGGTATTATCAATTATTATCTGCTTATGTATGGTTTTTGTTGCAGCATGTTCCAAAGATAAGGCTACAAGTGGTTCAGGCACAAAAGGCAATGAGAATGAAAGTAAAACTGAGACACCAACTGATACTAATAAACCGGCTGATTCAGAAAGATACAAGGTATATTTAATAACTATGGACCAGATGGACCAGCATTGGGTTAATGTGGATGCAGGATGTAAAAAAGCAGTGAAAGAACTAGATAATATTGATTATGAATGGTTAGCTCCTGACGTGAAAGATGATGCAAAGCAGATTGAGTGTATCAATAATGCTGTAGCTGGTGGAGCCGATGCTATTCTTCTTGCAGCAAATGGTCCTGATGCCGTTACCTCTGCACTGGAAGAAGCAGAAGCAGCAGGGGTTAAAATTATCTATGTTGACTCAGCCGCTGATTATCCGGCTGTTCAAACATTAGCAACTGATAATGAAGCGGCAGGTAAAACTGCAGGTGAGGAAATGATCAAAGGCCTGACGGCAGCAGGAATAAAAGAAGGTAAAATTGGTATTGTTAATGTGAATTCAGCAACAGCATCCTGTGTAGCCCGTGAAAAAGGTTTTCGTTCTGCATTTGAAGGAACCTCCTTTGAATTACTAGAGACACAATATGGTGAAGGTGATGCAGCTAAATCTAAGGATATAGCAGCTAACTATATAACTTCAGGCTGTGTTGGCTTATTCGGAGCAAATGAAGGTTCTACTGTAGGTATTGGTATTGCAATACAGGAAGCTGGTGAAACCATTATTGGGGTAGGATTTGATAAATCAGATACAATCCTTGAATTAATTGACGGTGGACATCTCCTTTGTACTATGGCTCAAAATCCTGATGTAATGGGTTATGAGGGTATGAAAACTGCAGCAAAAGCATTAGCTGGTGAAAATATAGGAGAAACTAATATCGATACAGGAGTATCTGCTATTACAAAGAATTAACTTGAATAAATGGAAGATAGAAGAAACAGTCATTATAAAAAGGTTATAGTAACAGGCTAGCAATGGTGCTAGCCTGTTTTTGTTTTTTTGCCCATTGGAAGAATATATGCTATTATATAAAAAGTTTAAAAGTAATTATCCATAAGTAATTATAATATAACTTTTTTAATTTAAAATGAACCAATTCCATTCTCATGACAATAAATAGTAAGAAGGTAAAATACAGGTTTGATATTACTGAAAGGAGAAAGCAGAAATGACAGCAGATGAATTGATAAACTTAATCACTGAATGCGAAAAGCATGTATATAGTTTCTGTTGTAACCTTACAGGAAACAGAATAGAAGCTGATGACCTGTATCAAGATACCATCTTAAAAGCTGTTGAGTTACGCCACAGACTTGACAGCAGTGGCAATCCCAAAAGTTATCTAATGGGCATATCAGTTAAGATATGGCAAAATCAAAAGAAAAAGTATGCAATAAGAAATAATATTATTCAGATGGAAGAACTTAATGAGAATCTTATGCAGGGCGTATATGGCTTAAGTAATGAACCGGAATCTGAAATAATAAGAAAAGAAACAATCAATGCAGTACGTGAAGGAATTAAACAACTACCTGAAAAAATGCAGACAGTTCTTTATATGTACTATACCGCTGAAATGCCTGTGGAGGAAATAGCGAAGGCATTACATATACCAAAAGGAACTGTAAAAAGCAGGCTTCATAAGGGAAGGAAACTAATTAAAGAATTTCTGGAGGTGTAAGATTATGGAATATCATGATATAGATAAAATCTTAAAGGCTACCCTTTCTCCTTCCGAATGTCCTTCAGAAGAACTGAATCAGAAGATATTAAATCAAATTAAGGAGAGTGGCAAAATAAAAATGAAAAGTAAAAAAATATTAATGGCAGCAAGTATTGCTTTATGTGTACTGCTTTTACCAACATCTATTTATGCAGCATATAAATACTTATCTCCCAAAGAAGCAGCTGTAGAGGTAGGGGATAATTTACTGAGTGAGGCTTTTGAAAAGGATGGTAAAGAAGTAATTCAAACTGTAACTGATGGAGAATATAAGGTTACCTACCTTGGGCACGTATCAGGAAAATCCATAAGTGAAAGAGTTGCTTCCTCATGGGAACTTCATCCTGAAAGAACTTATGTAGCAGTAGCCATTGAAAAAGCTGATGGCACTGACATGAGTGAGAACTTTGAAGAAAGCTTATTTGTTACTCCTTTGATTCAGGGGCTTAAACCTTGGCAATATAATATTGCAAGTATGAATGGTGGCTATGTTGCAGATGTTATTGACGGCGTACATTACCGTATTATAGAATGTGACAACGTAGAAGTATTTGCTGATAGAAACCTATATCTGGCAGTATCAGATACAATCTTTTACAGTACGGAAGCTTTTAATTATGATGAAACAACAGGTCTGATTACCGTTAATGAAGATTATAAAGGAACCAATGTTTTATTCCCTATGGAATTGGATCCCGCTAAGGCAGACAGTAAAAAAGCCCAAGAATATCTGGAACAGTTAGAGAAGGAATGGAATCCTACGGAGGAAATTGATAATAGGGAAGAAAATACTGCTGAAAATGAGGGCATTTCAGCGGATGATGTAGATGTTTCTACAGATGATGGTGGGGATATTGTCATCCGTATGAAAGGGGATAATTAAGAAATATAGTTATACAAAATAGCTGATATTTTATATCATTCTGAGTTATGAAAATCAGTGAATACAAAATTGATTACAGTATTTATATAAAACGGAAGCTGCCAACTTTATGTTGACAGCTTCTTTTTTATTTAGATGCCTTTTCAATTATTTCTTTCGCCTTTGCATCTTCGTTGGATACGCTTAGCACTACAGTATTACCGATTTTTACAATAACTGCTTTATCTAATTTATCAAGTTCTTTTGGAACATAATTTTCAAAAGATTCCTTTTGCTCTTTTACACGTTCCTTTAAAGCTGTTTCTACCTTTTCAGCATCTTCTTTCGTTTCGCACTTTATAGCGGCAATTTCTTCTGCGGTAGCACCGCTGCTTACATAAACAACACTTTCAGTTATATTAATGTCCTCCATATCATAGACAAGATCATAATTTACTTCTGACAACTGATCCTCATATTTTAGTTCTGTAAGTAAACTGTTTGCGGTTGTTTTTACATCAATGCTTTTTGCTTCCTTTTTGCCACAGCCGGTAAATGCCATTAACGCAGCTGTTCCGATTAATCCTATCATTATTCTTTTCTTCAATCTGTTTAATTTCATGTTACGTTTCTCCTTTTAATTTATTGTATGTTTTAATAAATAATCTTTCCAAACTAAACAGTACCTTTGATTTAAGTGTACACCATCAGTAGATGCATCTGCAAATAAATTGCCTGAACTATCTGTCAAAACCTCATTTACGTCCAGGTAATTAACGTTTTCTTCTTCTGCCATTTTTTTGATTAACTTATTTCTGCTGTTAATCTGTTTGTTGTTGATATAAGAAGGGGGATTCTTATCTTTTTCCTTACTCACATTGATAATACTCTGAATGTAAATAACAGCCTGTGGCTGGGATTCCTTTATAGCATCAATAACTTTTTTATAGTGTTCGATAAACACGCTGTCATAGGGCCAGCCAAGTTCATTTACCCCAAGCATAATATAGACCTTCCCAAAGGAGCGTTTTTTTAATGCTTCCATAATGGTTACTTTATCTCCACTTATTTTAACTGCCTTATCTTTAAAGATACTATCCACCATTAAGCCCTTTTCAGAATAAAAAGTAGCGTTCTTTAAACCTGAATACATTCCAAAACCTTCTGTTCTGGAATCTCCAACAAAGACTGCATCATCAAAATAAGAGTCATCAGCTTTTACTGTATCATCATCTTTTTTCTGGTTATCAGGCTCTTTTGTCTCATCGGACTTATCTGTTGCAGGTTTTTCCGGTTTGTCTGGCTTCTCTGATGAATCCGGCTTCTCCTTTCCATCGGAATTATGTGATGAATCCGGCTTTTTAGTTTCATCGGTACTATTTGATGAATCCGGGCTTTCAGGCCCATTTGGATCTTTGGATGAATCAGTTTCCGCTTTATCAGTATTTCCGGATGAATCTGGTTTCTCAGATGAATCAGGCTTCTTTGTTTCATCCGGCTTTTCCGGTATATCAATATTATCTGTTTGACCGGGTTCTTTTGTTTCTTCTGTATTGTCAGCAGGATCTACTATATTTGGAATCTCTGAAACAGAGTTATCTTTGGATGCCTCCGCATTGTATATGCCGTATAATTTTTTCCCTCCATAACCAACGCCGGAGAGCACCAGTATGAATACTAAAATTTTAAAAAGAAGCAGGTTTCTTTTTCGCCTTCTTTGTCTTCTCCGCCATTCTTTTCGTTGTGATTGCTGTACCACGTTATATCCTCCATTATATTTAAAGCCCATCAATTCATCGGCTTAGCCGATAAAAATGATTATCTGTCATCATTGTATCAAAATTGTATAATATGAATGTGGTCTGAATACCCTTATCCTCAATTAACTTGCTTATACTATCGCTATAATATCTCAAATCTACAACATAAATCTCCTGATAGTTATAGGTCAGATAAGGTATCATGCTATTTCCATAAGAATCTTTCAGTAATAATAATTTTTTTCCTTGATTCTGTTCATTTTCTTTTGAATATATTATGCTAATGGGATTGTTACCATGCAGGAACATAGCATATTTATCCCTTACTTTCGTTTTTTCAAGATCATAAAGTCCGGATTTTTCCTCATTGCCTATGACCATCTTTTCAATTGGCCTTTGGTAGTAGGTAATAGTATCCGGTTTAATGCCAATACCTTTATATTTAGAATCATAAGTTCCATAAAAGTTATCAACATTATGGGCAGTAAGACTATTAATATCCACAGGAGTTAATCCCTGTTCCTTGCAAAACTGAAGATATCCATAATATGCTCCTAAAGTTGTCCAATGATGGTCCGTACGATAATAAATATATTCATTTTTATGTTCTTTTAAGGTATTATCTAACTTAATATTTGTAATCTTCTTTTCTTCTTTAAGTGTTTCGTAAGATTGCTCAATCAGTGCCTCCTGATCAATATTTGGAGTTCCTTTTGGGAGATAGTCTTTTAAAATATCATATGAATTAGGTACAATGGATACATAGGTCTTCGTATTTGTGTTTTTACCAAAGTCCCTTATGGCTTTCACATTCTTTTTTAATTGTTTATCTATATTTAATTGCTTATTAAACAAGTACCCATTTTTACCTTTGATAACTCCGTTGTTTTCTTGCTTACCTAAAAGAGTTTCCGTAATTGCTTTTCCGCCAATCCATTGATTACGGAAAATAAACTGTTCATTTACATAAGTTTCATATTGGGTTCCAAAAGAAGAATCCAGTATGTTTCCCAAGGTAAGTTCAGGTTTTTGAGCTAAATATCTATTTTCCATTTCGGAAAAATCGGTATCTTTTTTTATCAAATTTATAAAGGATATTCCAAGAATCAGAATAACCATAACGATTAAAAAGGGATAATGCCGTATTTTTTTCATAAAAACTCCCATCTGCATGCTTTAGCAATGCGTATAAACCAAGATGTTGAAAAATTGCTTTTTATTACTAGAATCTAAAGTATAAAAATGGATTGTATGCTGCATCTACCAGATAGGCAATGGAAAGTAAGAATATTACCAATAACAATATATTGCATAATATTTTATTTGCCTGCTTATCATACCATTTTTTCAGGAATGGAGTAGAAAAAAGGATACCTATTACGAGAATCATTCCGTAATTTCTTAAATAATATATCCAGTCTTCCGATATGGAGAAAGAGAATAATCTGCCAAAGTAAATTTTTATATTCTCTAATTCAGTTATGGCAAATATCATCCATCCCAGTAATATAGCCAGAATGGTATAAATTCTGGATAAAATCACATTCTTCTCTAACCATTTTTTTAAGAATAATTTTTCTAATGAAAGTAAAACGAAGAAATAGATTCCCCAAAAAATAAAATTCCAGCTTGCCCCATGCCATAAACCGGTGACTGACCAAACAATAAACAGATTGATATAGGTTCTTAATTTCCCTTTCCGGTTGCCTCCCAGAGGGATATATAAATATTCTTTAAACCATGTACTAAGAGTAATGTGCCATCTTCTCCAGTATTCTGTAACGGATTTTGAGATATATGGAAAATTAAAGTTTTGTGGAAAATCAAATCCAAGCATTTTACCAAGTCCAATAGCCATCAATGAATAGCCGTTAAAATCAAAATAAATTTGAAGAGAGAAGGAGAGAAGTCCCAGCCATGCCAAAGGCATAGATATATTAGCATATCCTATTTGGGCCATATCATCCCACAATCCACCTACGTTATTGGCAATCAGCACTTTAGATCCCAGCCCTAATATAAAGATTCTTAATCCTTTCTCTATGTCTTTAAGATAATAACTCCTTTTCCTTAGTTCCTTTGATACCTGTGTATAAACTACAATAGGACCTGCAATTAATTGAGGAAACATACAAAGATATGCGCCTAAATTAATATATGATCTTTCTGCCTTGGTATCTCTTCTATATACATCAATGGTATAAGACATAATCTGAAAAGTATAGAAACTGATTCCTAAAGGAAGGGGAATATCTATAAAACTAATATCTCCTTTGAAAATATAATTTATATTTTCAATAATAAAATTAAAATACTTGAAAAACATTAATGTTCCAATATTATAAATAATGGAAAGCACTAAAATTGTAACTCGAATCTTTTCGTTTCTGTCATAACGCTCAATAAAAATTCCTGCAATATAATTTATAAGAATAGAAATTAAAATTAAAATAACAAATCGAGGTTCGCCCCATGCATAAAAAAAGACACTTGCCAAAAATAATATTAAATTCCTAAAGCGTATTGGCGATAAATAATAAATAATAAAAAAAACAGGTAAAAATTGAAAAATGAATAGCAAACTACTGAAAAGCATAATATACTCCTTATCTATGTAAATTCGACACTATATAGACTTAATAGCATCCCAAAAAGTTTTAAAAATTATAAAAAATAGTTAAAATAATTTAAAATTAGCTAAAATGACTAAAAAAAGTAGAAATATAAAAAATTATAAAAGATTTTGTCGTTTTACAAGCTATAAAAATCTTAACACATATAAAAGATTTAGTCTTTACATAGATTTTAAATTTTAATTACAAATTGATTTAAATTAGGTTGTACCTTTTTACTAAATTATTCCAAGGTGTTTTAAGTTATTCCGGAATGTTATGTCTTATCCTATTTTTATAGCTGTCCCTATATTATAATTAAATTAATGAAGTTACAATGGCATAAAATTGGTTACAAAGACAAAACATGAGAGTATTAGAAGGAGCTTACACGGTGTCTTACTAATTTCCATAATCTACAAATAAAAACTTTACATAAACTTTACAAAACATTAGTATAGACTTTACAGGAACTTAATAATCTTGTGTTGAGTGAAATTAGAATGATGGTGTTTAAAGAGGAGATAAAAAAATGGACATATTTGGTGTATTAACATTGATTGGTGGACTAGCCTTATTCTTATACGGAATGAATGCAATGGGAGAAGGCCTTGAAAAACTTTCTGGAGGAAAATTAGAAGCAATTCTTGAAAAACTTACCTCAAACAAAATAAAAGCTGTATTACTTGGAGCAGCTGTTACAGGTATTATTCAATCATCATCGGCAACTACAGTAATGGTAGTTGGTTTTGTTAATTCTGGTATTATGAAATTATCCCAGGCAATTGGGGTTATTATGGGTGCAAACATAGGAACGACGGTTACATCATGGATTTTAAGTTTAGCAGGAATAGAAAGTAATAACTTTTTTGTTAGCTTTTTAAAACCCTCCTCTTTTACACCTGTATTAGCAGCTATTGGAATTGCATTCTTAATGTTTTCAAAAAAAGAAAAAAAGAAACATATAGGTACTATTCTAATTGGTTTTGCTATATTGATTTTTGGTATGGAAACCATGAGTGATGCAGTAGAACCTTTGGCTGAAGTACCTGCATTTATAAACGTATTAACGGCGTTTTCCAACCCTGTTCTTGGTATGATAGCAGGTGCTGTTTTTACAGCTATTATTCAGAGCTCTTCTGCTTCTGTAGGTATTCTTCAGGCATTGTGTTTAACCGGCGCAGTTAAGTATAGTACTGCTTTGCCTATTATAATGGGACAAAACATAGGTACCTGTATTACTGCTATATTATCCAGTATTGGTGCTAATAAGAATGCAAAAAGAGCAGCAGCTGTTCATTTGTATTTTAATCTGATAGGAACTACTATATTTATGATTGTATTTTACGGTCTTAATACATTTATGCATTTTAGTGTTTTAGGAGAAGCGGCAGGTCCCACTGGAATTGCAGTAATTCACAGTACATTTAATATTGCGGCTACTATCGTTTTGCTGCCTTTTTCTAATTTACTTGAAAAGCTTGCAATTAAGACCATCAAGGATGGAAAAGAAGAAAAAGAAGAAAATGAATTTCAAACTCTTGATGTGCGTTTTTTGGAAACCCCTTCCTATGGGCTTAAGCTTTGTAAGGATATGACGGACAAAATGGCTGAAATTTCAAAAGAAGCCCTTTTATCCTCCATAGGATTATTAGTGAAATATGATGATGAAGCAGAAAGAAAAATAATCGCATCGGAAAATAGAGTAGATAAATATGAAGATGCAATAGGAAGTTATTTGGTTAAATTAAGCAGTAAACAACTTTCTAATGAAGATAGTAAAACATTATCATTGTTACTTCATTGTATTGGGGATTTTGAAAGAATTTCTGACCATGCATTAAATATAATGCAGACGGCAAAAGAAATGAAAGAAAAGAAAGTTAGTTTTTCTAAAGAAGCTGAACATGAATTAAAAGTATTTATCAAAGCTGTAACAGATATTATGGATAAAGCGGTTACAGTCTTTATTAATAGAGATATTGAAGGTGCAAAGTCAATTGAGCCTTTAGAAGAGGTAATTGACTATCTGCATAACGAAATAAAGAAAAGACATATTAACCGGCTTATGGAAGGAAAGTGTACCATTGAATTAGGTTTTATCCTATCCGATATCACAACTAATTTAGAGAGGGTATCCGACCATTGTTCAAACATTGCTGTTGATGTTATTCAGCTAAACATGGATGAATTTGATATACATGAATATTTAGATGTACTGAAACATGAGGATAATAAAGGGTTTAAAGATGATTATTATTCTGTGAAAAAGCTATATCAATTACCTTAGATATTGAACATTATACAAGGCACTATCAATTTAGAATTGATAGTGCCTTTGTTGTGTCAGATATGTTGCGTCAATCTCTTTTTAAAAATTCTTTCAAGTCCTTATAAAATCCTTATAAATTACAGATATACTTTTAATATCTAAGAAAGGGGAATTTAATTATGGAAAAAACAATGAAACAAAAAGGGCTTACTGGATTTCAACTAAAATATATTGCTATGTTTCTTATGGTATTAGACCATATTCATTATTTCTTTGAATTTACCGGTAAAATACCAATATGGTTTTCTATGTTGGGACGACTATCTGCACCTTTATTTCTATTTTGTATTATTGAAGGTTTTACTCACACTCATAACAGAAAAAAATATTTTACACAGATTTATTCCATTGCTGTTGTTATGGGGCTAATACAATTTTTTATCATTGAATTAGGACTTACAAGGCCGGATGGATTTTATCCACAAAATCAGATGCTTGCCACCTTTTCCATATTATTAATTATTTTACAAGGATTTGACTGGTGCTCAAAAAAGCAGTGGGTTAAAGGCTTACCTGCAATTATTGTACCAATTATATTACCATTTTTAGCATTCTTTATCGGTAGCAGGGTTCCCGGTGCTTGGAATTTTATTAATCTTCTGAGTCTTTCCATACTTCCTTTGCATAGTTTCATTATGGATGGAGGTACATTTTTTATTTTACAAGGCATCCTTATGTATTTATTTCGTAAAAACCGCAAGTGGCAAGCTATTGTCTTTGTTATTTCAACAATTGTGATAGATGTAGTTTTACCCCTTGCATTAATGTCTGGTATTACTATAGAACTTTTGCTTACAGTAGCTTTTGAATGGATGGGAGCTTTTGCGGCAATATTGATGTTGATGTATAACGGTGAGAGGGGAGCAGGCAATAAGAAACTTTTTTATTGGTTCTACCCCGGACATGTTTATATTCTATATGGGCTGTCATTTTTACTTTACTTAATTCTGAACAAATAAGCTTTAGAAGTAAGATTCTAACATGTATTAACTAGTTTTAATTTTTATAGAAGAATAAAGAAGACACCAAATTTTATGTTTATATTTAATGACTAACAGAAATATGCATTGAATAAAGTGTCTTCTTATGATTAAAAGTATGATATACTATCAAGTAAAGGTAGGTGTTAATATGTCAAAAATACTTGCACTTGATGACGATATTCAAATTTTATCAATTATCAAGAAGGCCCTTGAAAATGATAAGCATTCTGTTGATATTCTAGATAATATTGAAAAAGTGAATAAAGGTAATCTTTCTAAATATGATTTAATTTTACTTGATGTAATGATGCCTGGTACAAATGGCTTTTCTTTCTGCAAAGAAATCCGTAATATTGTTGATTGTCCTATTCTTTTTATAACTGCAAAGGCCATGGATGAAGATTTAACGGAAGGATTTGCAGTTGGTGCTGATGATTATATAAAGAAACCATTTAGCTTAGCTGAACTTAGAGCCAGAGTAAATGCACATATAAGGCGTGAAAAAAGAGAATACCATAATCGGATTATAAGTGGCAATTATATATTAGATATTTCAGAAAAAATATTTTTTTATAAAAATGAGCAAATAAAGTTAACTAAAAGTGAATATGAGATATGTGAGTTCCTGTTAAAAAACAAGGGGCAGGTATTTTCACTTGAACAGATAATTGAGAAAGTATTTGGGTTTAACTCTGAAAGTGATTGCAGCGCAATTAGAGAGCATATAAAAAATATAAGAGCTAAACTGAAACATTGCGATAAACAACCAATTGAAACAGTTTGGGGGATAGGCTACAAATGGAACTTATAAAAAATAAATCCTATACACTATTTTGGCTGTTTTTAGAGCAATTATTATGGCTTGCTGCTTGTTTTCTTATGGAGATTTTTGTGTTTATTTTACTGTTTAATATAGCGCTTAATAGTGGATTTATTTTACCTGCAAATTATGCCGAGCATTATCTTGAAATAAATAAGAGTATAATTGGAAAGAGTGAACCTTTTGACAAAGCATTAATACCATATACTTGTAAATACGGATTATTTGATTTTAATGGAAATTATTTATCAGGTGATTTTAGTGAAGATATTGTAGATGATGCAAAAGTATTTATCAAAGATGCAAAAAAATCTAATAATCGATTTATATTGATTGAAAGAGCTAACGAATATTGTGTTATTCAGTATGATATATCTGTACATTTTTCATCCTATACTCTTGATAAACTTTTTCCTAAGTTTGAGCTGATGTATCTAATTTTGTTTTTTATAATTTTTATTGTTATTGTTATAAATAATGCATTGCATTTTGGTAGAAAGTTAAAGAAGGAACTTAAACCAGTACTTGAGGAAATAAGCCAGATTCAAAATAGAGAACTTAATGTAGAACGTAAAAATTCTAAAATTAAAGAATTTAATGATATATTATTATCGCTTTATGATATGGAAACAGCATTATCACAATCATTAAAAAAGGAATGGGAAACTGAACAGAAAAGAAAAAGCAATATCTCTGCACTTGCACATGATATTAAAACGCCGCTTACTGTTATAAAGGGTAATTCAGAACTTATTTTAGAAGAAAATAATATAGCTGAAATATATCAACTTGCTGATTTAATTAATAGTAACTCTGATAGAATAGAAAGATATATTAAATTATTGATTGATGAGACAAATAATACTTTAACATCGGGCAATGAAGAAAAGGTTACATTAACTACTCTTATAGATGGTATTATTAAAGCAAGTGAAGTAATCTGTAATTTACATGGTATAGAACAAATTACACATAATAAAGTATTTGAAGTTGACATTATTATTAATAGAGATTTAGTTGAAAGAGCAGTATTAAACCTTATTCAGAATGCAATAGAACATACTAATTCAAAAAAAATGATTAAGTTGTATTTTGAATGTTTGGAAAACAAACTTGTTATATCAGTTGAAGATTTTGGAAAAGGTTTTACCAGTGAGGCCTTAAAGTATGCTAAAAATCAATTTTATACGGAAAAATCCGAAAGAAGCGAAGAACATTACGGACTAGGAATGTATTTTGCTAGCAATGTTGCAGAAAAATATAATGGCGGCATAACTTATTACAATAAGTCAGATCAAACTGGGGCTATGGTTATTTTTGAAATAAAAATTTGTTAAAGATAACAGGCTAGCATAATGTTTGACAGCTTTTTTTAATTATTAGGAAATTCCTCAAATCGAAAAAATAGTGTATAATAGAGTAGAAATAAAAAATGGCATAACAAAAGAGCGAAGGGTGCTACTTCGCCATGAATTTGCATGGAAAGTGGATTTATCCATAACCTATAGACTTTCGATATTGTTCAAATAGTGCATTTTTTTTATGTTACACTTCTAGAACCAACATAGAAGTGCCACACTTAGGACAACGAAGAGGGTCATATCCAAACGTTAGAAGAATGGATTGTTTCCAAATCAAGTAAGGAACGTAAGAGCCTACGTTTCTCACAGGAAAGGCATTTTCTGAGATTTTTTTCTTGCTTGTGATGTTTTGCATAAATTCCATAGTATCGAAGCTTTTAGAAATGTTTTCAGGGATATGTACAATTAATCGCTTTATAAAAACAAGTAAAGGAACTGTTTCTGTTACGAGAGCATCATCCTCATGTCTGCTATAGTGAAATGTTACGGAATAGCCATCGTATTTATCAATACGAGAAGCTGCAATGACAGGTCTGCAAATGTAGCGCGTGATATATTTAATGGTTTTATCTGGAGTGCAGGAGTTCGGCTTGACTCGTACATAGAAACCATTAGAATGCTTTGTATACATCTCATTTTTGACTTTCTTAAAGGAGGGACCGATATGTTTTGACATTCTATTAAGAAGGACTTTCCGAAAGGAATTTCGAAGAAAGGTATAATCAAAGTGTTTTACAATACGCCAAGGAGTGATGTTACCAGCACCGCCCTCTGAAATAAGAGCATGGATGTGAGGATTCCATTTCAAATCGCGTCCAAAAGAATGAAGAACGCAGACGAAACCAGGAGTAAAGTTTTCGATTTTATTCATTTTTGAGAACATGTAGAGGATTGCATCACGAACGGAATAAAAAAGTTCTCCAAGTAGAGAGCGATCATTTAAAAAGAAGCTACGAAGTTCTTCAGGAATAGTAAAAACACAATGTCTTGGACGCAAGAAATAAGCTTGCAAGACATGTGGAAAGAACGTTTCTGATTGTACATGTTACCACAGGAAGGACAGAAACGGCTTTTGCAAGTATAAGAAACAAATTTAAGTTTGCCACAATCGGGGCACCCCCAAAAAGCACCCCCATGAGAAGAGTCACCGAAGTTAAGCATTCGGTTAACGTTGTCAATGACAGTTTTTCGAGGGTGTAAAATATATAACATTTCTTCATAATGGTTTTTAAAAATATCTTTTAATATACTCATATGACTATTAAGAAAACCCCTTCCCCTCATGAATGAGGGGTCAGGGGAGTAAGGATATTCGCGGAAAATCGATTGGAGAAGTTTATGATAACAAGATTATTACCAAAATTGCTGAATGATTAGTAAGTAATAAATCTATAGCAGCTGAATTACTGGATGAAGGTAAAAATATAAAGGGGTTATTTGAAGAAATGACTCAGATGTTTAAAATTGAATGAAAATTTTTATACAATTTTGCTTATAAATATGGTAAAATTATCTTGGTTTATTGTATCAGTAAATAGTTGTTTATTTATCTAATATCTATATAATGAATAGAGATTGAAGATTAATGAAGATTTTAATAAGTTTCTGAAGGGATATTTCTTTGGACTTTTAATAATACTTGGACTTTAACTTTAACATTGAATAAATAAGCTATGTAGCCAATAGTGGGGGGAAAGAATGCTTAATTATGTCACTAAAGATATAAATATTAACGATTTGATTCTGGATGAAAATAATCCTCGATTTATTATACCACCTAATCCATCACAACAAAGTATTGTAGATTATTTAATTGACTATGAAGAAGTAGAACAATTAGCTATGGATATTAGTAAAAGTGGCGGATTATATGCAGGAGAGAGAGTTATAGCTGTAAAAGAAAATGGGAAATATGTTGTTTTAGAAGGTAATAGAAGAATATGTGCATGTAAAATATTAATGAATCCTCGATTGTTACAGAATCGAAGACCGGCATCCATAAATAAATTAGTAATTACAGATAATTTAATCAATAATATTTCTAATATTAATGTAGATGTAATGCCTAGTAGAATAAGTGCTCAAAGTTCACTTGCAGCAAAGCATATTGATGGAATAAAAAAATGGTCAACAATTTCAAAATATAAATTTTTTGCATTAGAATTTGATGCAGGAAGAACAATTGACGAAATAGCACTAGTTACAGGTGTTTCTCAATCTAAAATACGTAGCGGTTTAAAGGAATATAGGGTAATTCAATATGTTCTTAATCTACAATACTGGACACAGAAACAAAAAGAAGAATACTTAAATCTCCAAGATATTAAAACATCTAGGTTAACTCGTTTATTTAGCGCAAAAACACAAGATAAAAAGAATCCAAGATTACGAGATATTTTAGATTTAAGCTACGATGATAATTTTTATATTCAAACTGCTTTAGATAAGGATATATTTGATAAAATATTATATATTGTTGCACAAGCTGCTTTTATTCCTGATTATTGCGTTGATTTTAATGGAACAAGAAGTACATATGAAGATATTCCTGAACTTATGAATTATTTAGCAGAAAATAAAATTTTGATTGAATCTCGCAAGGAAGAAAAACAAACTTTATCATCAAATGATTTGGGAAAGAAGGAAACTACTCAAATAACCAGTAAAGAGTCGGATGTAGAAAATAAAAACGATTTAAGGAATAAAGAGAAAAATAAAAAAGAAAATAAAAATGATAAAAAATATACTTCGAATAGAAATGTATTAATACCTGATGATTTTATGGTTTCTTGTAAGATGATCAAGATTAATGATATTATAAATGAATTAAAAAGGCTAAATCTGAATTATTCAATTAATGCTCAGGCAGTTTTATTGAGAGTGTTGGTTGAATTAAGTTTAAAGTATTATTTAAATAATGTAAATGAGAGCGGAAAAATTATTGAAAATAATTTGGAAGGAACTTTTAATGCAACCCTGGAGAGTATGAGAGTAAAGAAGATCATTAGTCTAGCAGAACATAGTAATTTGAATCAAATTAGAAAAAATGATAAGATTTTTAGTATTTTTAATGGATATGTTCATTATGATTCTGTTTTACCTAATAAAAATATTCTGATTTATTATTTTGATAATATGAGAAAAATATTAGAAATTTGCTTGAATAGTTGATGAAATGGAGGGATGGTAGATGCTCTATTCGCCATTAAGATATCCAGGTGGAAAAGGAAAACTTGCTCCATTTATGGAATTCATGATAGAAAAATTAAATATACAGGGTGGTACATATATTGAACCGTTTGCTGGAGGAGCAGGTGTGGCTTTATCGCTATTAATGAAGGGACATGTAGATAATATTGTAATAAATGATTATGATAAGGCAATCTATTCTGTTTGGAGAGCAATTTTAATAGAATCTAATAACTTGATTGATAGGATAATCGAAACACCTGTATCGATAGAAGAGTGGAATAGACAAAAAGAGATTTATACAAATAAAAATAATAAATATTCCTTAGATTTGGCATTTGCTACATTTTTTCTAAATCGAACAAATAGATCTGGAATATTAAAAGCAGGACCAATAGGCGGAATGGAGCAAAATGGAAATTACCTAATTGATGCAAGATATAACAGAGAGAATCTTGTTAATAGAATTAAGGATATAGCGAGTAGAAAAAAACATATTAAAGTTTATAATAAAGAAATATTGGGTTTTATTGATTGCGTTTTACCGAGGTATGGAAAGGATGTGTTAGTTTATTTTGACCCTCCGTATTTTAATAAAGGACACGAATTATACAAAAACTTTTTTAAAAAGCATGATCACACTATAATTGCTGATAGGATAATGAATAATGTTGACAATAACTGGATTATTACATACGATGATACACCAGAAATTATAGAAATATACAAAAACCACTGTATTAGAAGATTTGATCTAAATTATAGTGTGGCTAATACACGTAAAAGTTCTGAAGTAATAATATTTAAGAGTACTGCTTTTTGTCCAAACAATGAGGAATTGTTAGATAAAAAAATAAATATTAACTTAAGAGGAGTATAATTAATGATTATTGAAAATATTGATATAGAACGCTTTAGAGCTATTGAGAATTTGAAGTTACAAATAGGGAAAAATATAACGGCAATAGCTGGACGTAATGCAACATTAAAAACAACCGTATTGGGAATGCTTGGTCAGCCATTTACAATATCTACAGGTCATCCAATGTATGGATGTACAACTATTGATGGTTATAATTTCAAATCACAATTTAAAGAGAAATTTAAATTATCAAAGACTTTTGATCGTTTTGGTGAACATATTTGGACGTTGAATTTTTATAATAACGGATATTATAAGGACAATCAGATTAAGATTACTAGTATGAAGCGACCAACAAAGAGCAACCCGGATGATATTAGATTTTGGAACGCAAAAAGTAGAGCTAAAGGCTCTGGTTATGTTCAATTACCGGTTTACTATTTAAGTTTAGGAAGATTATTTCCGATTGGTGAGACTGCAAAAACAAAATCTGTAGATATTAAACTAACAGATGAAGAAAATATATTTTTTACAAGATATTATAAGGAAATTTTATCTATACAAGATTCAAAAGATGCATCAGCAGTAATGGAGAAGGCTGATGCTAAAAGAAGTTTTGTAGGTGTTAATGATACTACGCATGATGTATTCACTAACTCAGCTGGTGAAAGTAATATCGGGAGAATTATTTTGGCTATATTATCATTTAAAAGATTGAAGGATAAATACCCTGCATATAAAGGGGGAATATTGTTGATTGATGAGTTGGATGCAACTTTATATGGGTACTCACAGAAAAAACTTGTTAAATTCCTTTACGAAAAGTCAAAAGAATTAAAAATTCAAATAGTATTTACAACACATTCTCCAATGATTATGAAGGAAGTTAATTCCCTGCAACGTAATGAAGTTAAAAAATTACAAAAACAACGAATAGACCCATCAATAATTTCATATAATTATGAATGTGAACTTATATATTTGGAATCTTATTATGTTGGAGAAGTTGGTGATAGTAAAAGAATGATTACAGGGAGAAACATTAGAACATCATCTGACCTTAATACTATAATAGATGGTATTAATATGCAACCATCAACAGTAAGACAGAGTGTTAATGTTTACTTGGAAGATGAGAGAGCTAAGTCATTATTATTCTACTTACTTTCAAAACATTTAGACTATAATTTTGAAAATTATTTTAATGTTGTAGATATTGATTTAGGTTGGACAAATTATGTTCAATTACATCAAAAAAATGTTCCTGAATTTATAAATAGCGTAATTATCCTAGATCATGATGTTCGTGAAAAAGCTGATAGAACAAAATTAAACTATATTTTAAATACTGCAAAAAATATTCTTTTTCTTCCAGAAGATGTTGAAAAGGGATTGTTTATGTTGCTAAAGGACCCTATATTTTATTCAGAATTTGAACAAACTATTCAAGAAGTTAGAATGCCCTATGAGATTTGCTTCAGAGATTGGGTAGAAGCTGAGTATGACGCGAAGGAATATAAGAGTTGGTTTGCATACATGGAAGAAACATTGGGAGGAATTAATAAATTATTCGATTTTTGGTTTTTAAAAAATCCAGATAAAGCTAATAAATTTGTCCAAGAGTTTATTGATGTATATAATTTGATTGCAGAGAAGTTAGGATTTGATTATATGATGGGACTTGTAGCAAATGACAATGAAAATGCAGAATTACAGAAATGATAATAAGATTATTAGAAATGTAAAATTAACCCATAAATGCCAAAGTAACGAAGCATTTTAAAATCTTTCTCAGGAATAGAAAAGGTATCATCTTATTAACGTTGTCAATGACAGTCTTACTGGTATGTAAAAATATATAACATTTATTCATAATTAAAAATATCTTTTAATATACTCATAAAGTTATTATGTAGCAACGTAATAAAAAAAGACACCCCCTTCCTCGTAAATAAAATGAGGGGAAGGGGATGTTATAATTGTCTATAAAAGTATACAATCTAATTTTTCTTTTAGTTGATCCGATATTTGTGTTAAAGGAAGTCTTACCTCATCGGAATCTATCAACGATAGTTCCTCTAAGCAATATTTAACAGGAGCTGGGTTAGGTTCTTTAAATAGTAAAGGAATAAAGTCATATAAAGGTTTCCATATCTTTAAAGCAGATTCTAAATCATTTTCCTTTATCTTATTATATACCTCCACAAACATCTCTGTTTTCAAATGTGAAGAGGAAAGTATTCCTCCATGTCCTCCCATAGTAAGGGTTAAAAAGAATAATAAGTCTTCTCCGGTTAGGATAGAGAAGTCTTCTGGAGGATTCATTAATAATTCAGCTGTTTGTTTAATATTACCGCAGCAATCCTTTAATCCTACTATATTTTTTATCTCAGATAGTTTATATATGGTTTCATTTTCCATATTTACACCAGTTCGATATGGAATATTATACATAACGATATCTAAAGGAGTTTCCTCAGCAATGCTCTTAAAATGACCATAGATTCCTTCTTGGCCTGGTCTGTTATAGTAAGGACAAACGGATAGGATACCTTTTATATCATAATATTCAGCAATTTTTACTTTCTTTATTACCTGGGCAGTACAGTTTCCGCCAACTCCTACATAGACAGGTAATCGTCTATTATTATATTCCATTGTCTTTTCAATCATATCTTCAAACTCAAAATCACTTAAAGTTGGACATTCCCCTGTTGTACCTAGTGGAATGAAACCACTTATTCCTTTATCAGAATAGTGATCAATTAATCTTTTATATGACTGATAGTCAAGTTTATTATCTTTAAATGGGGTTATAATCGGTAACCATACACCAGTAATCTGCATAAAAAATCCTCCCTGCATTTCGTATAACGTGCATTTTATTCTTAATTCTATTTTACACAATAATATTCTTTAAGAATAGCATTATAATGCTTTAAATATTGCATATAGTGCTGTATAATTGTCTTTAGATTAAAAAGTGCTAAAGTGGTGCTAAAAGTGCCAGAATTGAGGTTAATATGAACAAGGTTGAAAAAACCGGATATTTAAACAATGATTATAAAATGTTTCATATCGTTGACAGGGAGAAGAAAGAATTCAATTATCACTATCATGATTTTAACAAAATTATGATTCTTCTAAGCGGAAATATCAATTACTCCATAGAAGGAAAAGATTATTTACTTAAGCCTTACGATATCGTTCTTGTGAATCAGGGAGAAATACATAGACCTTCCATAATGGATAGCTCTCCTTATGAAAGAGTTATTATATATGTTTCAACAAAGTTTCTAAATACCTATTCAGATAATGATAATGATCTAAAGTATTGTTTCCAACGTGCAAAAGAAGAACATTCCAATGTGCTTAGAATTCCTTCCCTTGATAAAAGCAAACTATTTCAGGTATGCCAGGAACTGGAGTATTCCTTCACAGATAATGCCTATGCCAAAGACTTGTATCAAAGAATATTGTTTTTGGAATTTATGATACAGCTAAACCGGACTGCGATATCAAACCCCATCAATTACCTTGATGCTGTAATTGGTAATGAAAAACTTCTGCAAATTATAGATTACATCAATGAACATCTTACGGAGGATATTACCATAGATACATTATCTAGCCATTTTTATTTAAGCAGGTATTATTTAATGCATTTTTTTAAAGAAGAAACAGGATATACCATTGGTAAATATATTACTGAGAAACGATTATTATTAGCTAAAAACCTTGTTCAAAATGGAAGCTCACTTACACAGGCCTGTTATCAATGTGGTTTTAAGAATTATTCTTCCTTTTTCAGAGCTTTCAAAAAAGCTTATAATACAATGCCTAAAAATGTTTCCTTTATTGATTGATGTATATTGACAATCCTTATAGGCAAGTTTAGAATACCTATTAGTCCAAGGTGCTGGAAATAAATTCAGTTTATACAAAAAAGGAGTTTACCTATGTTTTCCCAAAGTAAAGAAAATGAGAAAAAGTTTAGAATAATGCCGGTTGGCCTCCGAATGATAAAGACTGCCATGGCCGTGTTTATCTGCCTTATTATATACATACTCAGAGGTGAGAAAGGTATTCCATTTTATTCTGCTATAGCAGCAATATTTTGTATGGAAACATATATAGAGAATAGTAAAACTAATGCCAAATCCCGGACATTTGGTACCTTTAACGGAGCCTTTTGGGGCTGCATTGTTTTAGTTATGAATACTTATATATTAAAAGATATACCTATAATGTGGAAATATTTGTTTATTTCCATTTCCGTTATTCCTGTTATATATACGGCAGTTCTTTTAAAGAAACATGAGGTATCATTCTTTTCTGGTGTGGTATTTTTAAGTATTACGGTAAACCATTTAAGTGACAGCAATCCCTACTTGTTTGTATTAAATCGTGTGCTGGATACCCTTATTGGAGTTGGAGTGTCAATTATAGTTAATCGGATTTCATTACCACGGAGAAACAATAACAATATTTTGTTTGTCAGCGGATTGGATGATACTTTGCTAAATGATAAGGGAGAATTAGTACCATACAGCAGGGTTGAATTAAACCGTATGATTGAGCGGGGAGCTAATTTTACCATAGCCACAGAAAGAACCATTGCCTCTTTAATGGACTTTGTAAAGGAGGTACCTTTAAAATTGCCGGTAATTGCTTTTAATGGAGCAGTTTTATACGATGTGGAAAAGAAAGAATTTCTAAGAAAAAAGATATTGGATAAAGAAGTAGTAAAATCCATACAAGATCTTTTAAGAGAGGAAAAAATCTGCTGTTTTACTACAGTCTTACTACAGGAAACTTTAATGATATATTACGAAGAATTCTATCAGCAGGCAGAAGAAAAGGTTTATAATAAACTAAGAACTTCACCCTATCGTAATTTTATAAAGGGAAGTACAGGAAGTGATGGGGAATGCTTTCATATAATGTGTATCTGTAAACAGGAACATATTACAAAAATCCATCAGCGAATTAAGGATCTGCCTATAGCAGAACATATTCGAATAGTGCAAAGCTCGTCCAAAGACAATCCGGGTTACACTTATTTAAACATATATCATGAAGATGCTGCTAAAGAAAATATGCTTGCTGAACTAAAAGTCTTAACCGGATTGGAGAAGATGGTGACTTTTGGTACTATTCCGGGGCAGTATGATATTCTAATACAGGATAGCAATCAGAATACTGTGGTGAAAAGAATGAAGGAATTATATGAGCCTTTTATCTGGAAGAAAAAAGAAGAAGGAAATATGTGAAAAATAAAAGATAATATATTATCCATAAAAAGGACAACCAAACTATTATTGCGCGGCTGTTTTCCTTATGAATAAACGAAAGGCAACCCCGCTAGGAGTTGCCTTATTGCATTATGGAAATGTTTCTGTACTTTATCCCAGATGGCTGTCTCTTCTGAAATAGGATAAAAAGCCATGGTTAAAAAATTCCTTTTCACTTACAGGATAGCAATATAAATCAAATATTGACATCCCTAGCAATACTATAAAAGCTGTTCCTTGTTATAATTAAAGTATCTAATTATAGTATTTTATTACTTAATATTCAGGGGGTGCAGCAATTATGAAATACGGCTATTTTGATAATGAGAATAAAGAGTATGTAATTGAAAGAGTGGATTTACCTACCTCGTGGACGAATTATTTAGGGGTAAAGGACATGTGCGGAGTTGTCAACCATACTGCAGGGGGGTATGTGTTTTATAAATCACCGGAATATCATCGTATTACCCGTTTTCGTGCCAATAGCGTACCTATGGACCGGCCGGGACATTATGTTTATTTACGGGATGATAATTCCGGTGACTATTGGAGCGTATCCTGGCAGCCGGTTGGCAAATCTTTAGATAAAGCCAAGTATCAGTGCAGACATGGCTTATCTTATACAAAGTATTTATGCGAATACAACGATATTAAAGCAGAACAGACATTATTTATACCCATAAATGATCCTGTGGAACTATGGGATGTAAAAATTAAAAATACCGGTGAAGTTAACAGAGAATTAAGTGTATTTTCCTATTGTGAATTCTCCTATCACCATATTGCCATGGATAATCAGAACTTCCAAATGAGTAATTATGCAGCAGGTTCCTCTTATGAAAATGGAATTATAGAATATGACTTATTCTATGAAGAGTTTGGATATCAGTATTTTACTGCGAATTTTGCTCCTGATGGTTTTGATTGTCTAAGAGATAAATTTATCGGACTTTATCGCAGCGAAAACAATCCCGTTGCAGTAGAAAAAGGTGTCTTAAGCGGCAGCTTTGAGAAGGGAAATAATCATTGCGGTTCCTTACATAAAAAATTGGTTCTCCATCCGGGAGAAGAAGTTCGGTTAGTCTTTATGTTAGGAGAAGGTAATCTTGCAGAAGGAAAACGGATCAGAGAAAAATACTCGGATTTTAACAGAATAGACGCTGCTTATAATCAAATGGCCGACTTTTGGAACAGAAAATTAGATAAATTAGTCATTCATACTCCAAATGAAGGTATGAATACATTAATTAACATATGGAATTTATATCAGGCAGAGATAAATGTTATGTTTTCAAGATTTGCTTCCTTTATTGAAGTAGGAGGAAGAACAGGTTTAGGTTTCAGGGATACCTCACAGGATGCAATGACAATTCCCCACTCCAATCCTGAAAAATGTAAGCAAAGAATAGTGGAATTACTCCGGGCATTGGTATCCAAAGGTTATGGACTTCATTTATTCCAGCCGGAATGGTTTGAACCGGACAAGGAGGTTAAACCATTTAAATCACCAACGGTAATACCTTCTCCAAATAAAAATGATATTGTTCATGGTATAGATGATGCGTGTTCCGACGATGCCCTGTGGCTGGTTAGCGCAATCGTTGAATATGTAAAAGAAACTGGTGAAATGTCTTTCTTAGACGAAGAAATCACCTATGCAGACGGTGGCAGCGGCTCTGTTTATGAGCATATGACCAAAATACTGGATTTTTCCAATAATCAGGTAGGGGAGAATGGTATCTGTAAGGGACTGCGGGCGGACTGGAACGATTGCCTTAATCTTGGAGGCGGCGAAAGTGCTATGGTTTCTTTTCTTTTATACTGGGCACTGGGCAATTTTATCGAGATCGCAGAATATCAAAATAAGACAGAAGATGTTATAAAGTATAATAAGATACGTTCAAAAGTGAAGGATGTTTGTGAAGAGGTACTTTGGGATAAGGAATGGTACATCAGAGGTATTACTAAGAACGGGAAAAAGATTGGAACAGATGAGGACAAAGAAGGAAGAATTCATTTGGAATCCAATGCCTGGGCAGTGCTGTCCGGCCTGGCATCAAAGGACAGAGGAAGTAAAGCAATGGACAGTGTAGATCATTACTTATATACGCCTTATGGTATTATGTTGAACGGCCCTTCCTATACGGTACCTGATGAGGATATTGGATTTGTTACAAGGGTATATCCGGGACTGAAAGAAAATGGAGCAATATTCAGTCATCCCAATCCATGGGCATGGGCTGCTGAGTGCATGTTAGGACGGGGTGACCAGGCAATGAAGTATTATAATGCCTTATGTCCTTATAATCAGAATGACAACATAGAAATCAGGGAAGCAGAACCTTATTCCTACTGCCAATTTATTGTGGGCAGGGACCACACTGCCTTTGGACGTGCAAGACATCCCTTTATGACAGGAACAGCAGGTTGGGCGTATTTTTCGGCTACCCGCTATATTCTTGGAATTCGTCCGGAGTTTGATTATTTATTAATCGATCCATGTATTCCATCGGATTGGAAAGAATTTCGTATTCGCCGTGAATGGAGAGGGGCACAGTACTATATCACTGTGCGGAATCCGGAAGGCGTTATGAAAGGTGTGAAAGAAATCCGGTTAAACGGAAAATTGGTTGAAAGAATACCCGTACAGGAGCAAGACAGTATAAATCAGGTTCTTATAATTATGGGTTAATTCTAATCCCTCATTAAAACCTTTTTAATTGGGATTATTGAATAGAAAATGACAGAGTAATCTGCTGAAAGCGGATAAATGTATATGACTGCTAGAGGAGGCTATTGCGATGATAAAGTTTGGTACCGGAGGTTGGAGAGCAGTAATTGGAGAAGATTTTACAAAAGCGAATATTCAGAAACTTTCCAAAGGTATAGCATTGAAAATGAAAGATGAAGGAGTTACGGAGAAAGGAATTGTTCTTGGCTATGATAGAAGATTCCTTTCAAAAGAAGCTATGAGATGGGCAGGAGAAGTATTTGCCGCAGAAGATATCAAGGCATATCTGATTAACCGGTCTTCACCTACTCCACTGATTATGTATTATGTTATGAAACATGAATTGCCTTACGGAATGATGGTGACGGCAAGCCACAATCCGGCAATTTATAATGGAATAAAAGTATTTACTTATGGCGGAAGAGATGCAGATGAATTTCAGACAAAAGAAATAGAAAATTATATTTCCCATGTTGAGGATGTGAGTTCCATGTATTATGAAAAAGCAATAGATGCCGGACTCATTTACGAAATAAATCCATTAAATGAATACATTGACACTATTATTACAAAAATTAATATGCAGGCTATTAGAAATAGGGGGCTTAAAATAGCATTGGATCCTATGTATGGCGTCAGTGAAACCTCCCTAAAAACAATTTTACTGACAGCAAGGTGTGATGTAGCTACCATCCATGACAGACACGATACCCTATTTGGCGGAAAGCTTCCCTCGCCTTCCGCCAGTACTTTAAAGAGTCTGCAAAATTATGTGATGGATTATCATTGTGACATTGGAATAGCAACAGACGGAGATGCTGACCGGATTGGTGTAATTGATGATACGGGTAAATTTCTTCATCCCAATGACATTTTAGTACTCCTCTATTACTATCTTGTGAAGTATAAAGGCTGGCATGGAGCAGTGGTAAGAAATATTGCCACTACCCATCTGTTGGATAAGGTAGCGGAAAGTTTCGGAGAAAAAGGATATGAAGTTCCTGTGGGATTTAAACATATTTCTGCTAAAATGAATGAAACCAACGCAGTAATCGGCGGAGAGTCTTCAGGGGGACTGACGGTTCGGGGCCATATTAAAGGAAAAGACGGCGTTTATGCAGCTATGCTTTTAATTGAAATGATTGCAGTTGTAGGCAAGAAACTTTCTGAGATAGTAAAAGATATTGAAGAGGAATATGGACGATACTACATGGAAGAGAAGGATTATCATTTTGATGAAGAAAAGAAGGAGGAGGTTTATCAAATCCTGTTAATTGATAAATTGATTCCGGATATACCTTTTGAGATATCAAAGATTTCCTACTTGGATGGCTGCAAGATATACTTTAATAATGGTGGGTGGATTGTAATCCGGTTCTCCGGTACAGAACCGCTGCTTAGAATATTTTGTGAAATGCCTTCTGAGGATGAAGCAAAACTGGTATGTAATATATTTGAAGAATTTCTTCAAATTTAAAGGCTTAAAGGATATTCGAAATTCATATATGCTTCCATCCCTTTACTAATTTTCGCAGAGCTCCAAAAAACTTCGAAAAAGGCTTAATAGGCCATTTTTCGAAGTTTTTTCTATTAACTTTTTTAACTAGGAATCAGTATTGCCCAAATCTTAAAAATAGTTGGGATTATTGTATAAGTACATAGAAAATACCATAAAAATATGGTAAAATTAAGAAAGTAGGGTTTTAATGAGAGAACAGTATTATGTTTAGGGGTGGGAATATGCTATTGGAGGAACATAAGGAAAGTATAAGAAAAGAAATAAAGGATGCAGCAAAAAGCGAAAGTGCAGCTATGAAAGATAATGAAGAAATTAAAGGGAAAATAATAAAGATTAAGAAAAGGGTATCCTTACGGAGAAGGCTGCTCTCTTTAGTTGTACTTATTTGGATGCTGCCGGTTTTAATCATGTATCTGTTTATGACTATTTCCTATCGAAATAATATAATTGGGAAAACCAATGCAATTATGGAAGAAAATCTAAAAAATTTCACTTATTTCAGTGCTCAAAAAATAGATGAAGCAATCGACATATCCAAAAAGACTTCCTACGAACTGGTTATTGAAAAGGCATGGAGAATGTATGAGGCTGGTAATATAAAGAAATCTAAATTATACAGCGAGATAACAGGTAATTTAAAAAGCAGATTTTACATAGACAACCGGTTTGTCATGTCTGTATTTTATTTAAGTGATGAACCTGATAAAATTTACTATACTTCAAGAGAAAATGTGGAATATATTAATATTTATAAAAATAATGTGGCTAAAGCTGCTCATGAAATAACAAGTCAGGATACTTCCGATGCCCATGTCCGTATTATTGACGGAAAAATCTATATTATCCGTAATCTATATACAACTACCAAATACACAAAGTTTGGTACGCTGGTTCTTGAATTGAATAAGGACAAGCTGATTGATGGAATATCCTTGAACAAGGATTATGAAATAGGATTTTTTATTAATGATACAAGCTCTATGATATCTTATAATAATAATTTTGATGAAACCAGCAGAACAGAGATTCTGGATAAGTTATCAAATCAATATTCTCAGAAAGTGAATAGAAAGATTCTTCAGGAAAAAGACAGACCATTCATAGGTCTGTTATATCAGCAGAAATACGATGATTTTCATTTTGGTGCGGTTCTTGTAGCCAATGAAAATGTAATTTTCTCAGAAATATATAATCTTTATACCATTATGCTTTTTATAATGCTAATTATTATTCCGGTATTTATTTATATGATATATTTTATTGCCCATCATATTACAAAGCCAATGAGCAGAATGATTGAAGCAGCAAACAAAATTGAACAGGGCGGAATCGGTATGCAGATTGAAAGCAACATCATGCCTAACCTGGAGTTTGATGTGTTGCAGGATGCCTTTAACCATATGTCATCGGAGATAAAGTATTTATTTGATTATGCCTACAATGAAAAAATAGCAAGAAGGGATGCAAAAATTAAGGCATTACAGTCCCAGATCAATCCACATTTTTTAAATAACACTTTGGAGATGATGAACTGGCAGGCGAGAATGGCGGGAGATGTTACAGTATCAAAAATGATAGAAGCCTTAGGAACACTTCTAAACTACTCCATGGATCGTTCCAACAGAAAAATGCTCAGTCTGGCAGAAGAACTAAGATGCGTGGAGGCTTATTTATATATTGTATCCATGCGCTTTGGCAAGAGATTGAAGGTGGAAAAGGAAGTGGATGAAAATTTATTACAGATTAAAGTTCCTCAGCTCATACTTCAGCCTTTAATTGAGAATGCAGTGGTTCATGGGGTTGAAACAGTAAAAAGTGGTACTATCCAAATAAAAATATATCAGGATAAAGAAAATAATCATGTAATTTTACAGATTATCAATACCGGCAAAGATATGTCGGAAGAAGATATATCAAAAGTGGATTATTTACTGAACGGGAAAAGAAATCAGAATCAGGATGAGAAAACAGATCATGAATCCTTAGGAATACAAAATGTGAATGAAAGAATTAAGCTCATATACGGTGAAGAGTATGGACTTAGTATAAGCCCCATAGGAGAAGGAGAAACGGCGTCCACTATAACCATACCTTTTGTTGAAGAATAATTAAGGCTGATATCTGGCTATTTGCTAGTATATTATCAAAAGAATATAAAGATGATTTCATAAAGAATAAATATAATTACAATATATACAAAATGTATATTGGGTGGAAATTTAAATGTAGCAAGAATATACAAATAATATCAAGTTAAACTAATGCTTTTTATTACATCTGTTTATATAATAATAATATGCCTAAGAGATTGCTCTTGGTGAATAGCTAATTATATTAAAGGAGGATTTATTTATGAGGAAAGTAAAAAGACTAGTTTACCTTGTACTGACAGTGGTTTTCATGATGTCTCTTTTAGCTGCCTGTAAAAAGGGAGATGTAAAAGAAACGTCAGAAACAAAACAGGAAACAAAGGATAATGGGGAAAAAGAGGAAAATAAGCAAGAAACAAAAACTGAAAATGATAAACACAATCCAGTAACTTTAACAACTGTTTCCATGCATGGCGGTACAGACCCTAATGCTGCGAATTATCAGGAAATTAATAAAAAGTTCATGAATGATTATTCATACATAACAATAGAAGATGATTCACAGACTTCCGATCAGGATTGGAAGACAAAGATAGCAGCAGATTTTGCTGTAGGTAATGAACCGGATGTTATCCAATTCTTTACAGATGCCAATGCTTCTGATGTTCTTGCTGCCGATAAATTCGTTACCATTGAAGAAATTAAAGCAGAATATCCAGATTATGCGAAAGATACTCTTCCAGCTGCATTAGAAGCAGCAGTTAACCCGGATGGTGTGCAAAGAGCAGTGCCAACTACTGGTTTTTGGGAAGGTTTATTCTGCAACAAAGATTTATTTGATAAATATAATCTTGAACTTCCAACAGATTGGGATAAGATGTTAAAAGCAATCGAAACCTTTAAAGAAAATGATATTATTCCAATTGCTGTATCTTTAAACAATGTTCCTCATTATTGGGTGGAGTTCTTAATGCTTGCAGCAGCAGGTCCGGAAGGTTTTACTACAGTACCTGAAAGTGCTCCTGAGGACTGGGTTAAAGGTTTAGAAATGTTCAAGACATTAAGAGACTTAGGTGCTTTTCCAGTAGATACAGATACTATCGATAATGATTTTGCTGGCGAATTATTTAAGAATAAACAAGCAGCTATGCAACTTGATGGTTCATGGTATGCTGGCGGAATTCCAGATCAGGATAATACAGTAGTAGTATCCTTCCCGGTTATTCCTGGCGGAAAAGCAGAACCAGGATTTATGGTAGGCGGATTATCATCAGGATTCTATATTACTAAGAAAGCATGGAATGATCCTGACAAGAGAGATGCAGCAGTAAAATTTGTTATGGCACATACCTGTAGTGAATCTGTTCAAAAATATTGGAATGGAAACGGTACGGCTGCTGCAAAGGTTGAACCTCTTGCAGATATGACACCACTTGGTATTTCCGGATTGAATTACAGCAGCGCAGCAACTAGTATTTCTACCCCAACTGATGCAAGAATCAAACAAGAGGCTTATAATACTCTAACTGCTGGTATTGTAGATGTTTCAACCGGAGCTAGAACTCCTGCGGATCTGATAGAAGAAGTATTACAAGTTAATGCAAGATAATTAAAAATTTCTGTCATTCATAATAAAGTAATTGTTAAGGTATGTCATTCCGACCGAAGGAGAAGAATCTAATATTTTTATAAATGGATTCTTCACCTGCGGTTTGGAATGACAAATATAATTCTGAATGACATTTGTGTTTAACTGAAATCAGGTTCTTATTACTAATCACTCATTAAACCTTACTAAACAAAATATACAGACTTTACAAATATTTTTCAGGGTTATAATTGAGGCAAGTATAAGAAGTTTCCATTAAATTAGGAAAGGCGAGAGATCAATGCTCTATAAGAAAAAATTACCGTTATTTATATTTTTGGTTCCCGGTCTGCTATTAATGGTTTTATTTCTCTACAAACCTTTTATTGAGAATATTATTAACAGCTTTTATGATATGACCTCTGTTGTGAAAATGCCGGGTCAGGAATGGAAATTTATTGGCCTGGAAAATTATAAAAGACTATTTCAGGATACGAAAGTTAGAACAGCTATTCTAAATTCTTTCAAAATGATGATATTATCCGTTGTTTTCCAAGTTGGTATTGCTTTTCTGTTGGCTGTTTTAGTTAGTAGAATAAATAAGGGCCAGCACATCTTCAGAACAGTTTACTTTTTCCCCATTGTAATTTCTGCATCTGCAATTGGATTGCTATTTAAATTATTTTATAATTATAATGGTGGAATGCTAAATCAGATAATGATAGCTCTGGGGAAGGAACCGATTAACTGGTTGTCCACAAGTAAGGCATTTTCCATGATTTCCATACCTATTATATGGAGTTATGTAGGTTTCTATTTTGTTATTATTCTAACCGGATTAAATGCAATTTCTGATGAACTTTATGAAGCAGCATCCATTGACGGATGTTCTAATTTTAAACAAGTTTTTTATATTACCATACCAATGGTCCGTGGAGTTATGTGCTCTTGCATTACTTTAGCAGTTACCGGTGCATTGAAGGTTTTTGATCTTCCTTGGGTAATCGTTCCCAAAGGTGCTCCACAAGGTGTAACACATTTCTTAGGAACTTATATGTATGAACAAACATTTACTATAAGTAACATTGATTATGGTTCAACAATAGCTTTTGTTATCGTAATATTTGGTGTGATTGTTTCCAAAATAGTATCAGTCCTGATAAAACCGGATAAGAATCTGTAATAAGGGGGTTGAAAATTTGTCCGAAGTAAAGAAGAAAAAGAAAAAAATTAAAGTATCAACTATCCTTATCTACATTATTTTAAGCTTATGGGGAATTACAACTATATTTCCATTTGTATGGGTAATCAATAATTCCTTTAAGCCATCAAGAGAGGTTGTTAATAGTTCATTTTCATTACCTATAGAATTTACCATGCAGAATTATGTTAAGGCTTTTGATAATTTAAATATTTTAGAGGCATATAAGAATAGTTTTATTATATCCGGAAGTGTAACTATTGCAGTTATGATATTAGCAAGCATGATTGCATTTGCAATGACTCGATATAAATTCAGAGGGAGGGAATTCATTCACTCACTTATTATAGCAAGTTTGATGTTCCCTGTGTTTTCTACCATTATTCCTGTCTTTAAAATGATGTCTCAGGCAAACTTAATTAGTAATCCTTTAAGTGTTATTATTCCTCAGATTGCAGGTAATTTAAGTTTTGCATCTGTGATTATGATGGGTTATTTAAGAGGACTCCCTATTGAAATGGAGGAAGCTGCTTATATGGAGGGAGCCAACATTAGACAGGTATTTACACGGATTATTGTACCTTTATGTAAACCGTCGCTGGCAACAGTAGGAATTTTTTGCTTTCTATGGTCTTATAATGATTTATTCACTCAATTGATCATGATTCGAAGGAGAACAAAATTCCCTATCTGTGCATTGTTAAACGAAATCAGTTCAAAATATGGAATTGATTATGGATTGATGGCATCTTCCATAACAATTATCATAATTCCTGTTTTGATTGTATATATATGTCTTCAAAAAAACATTATAAAAGGTTTGACAGCAGGAGCAGTAAAAGGATAAGATAAAAGTAACAGTTGTAAATAATTGAGGGATGGTGTATGTATAAAGTTGTAATTATTGATGATGAACCGATTATCGTGGAAGGAATATCTCGTATGATCTCATGGGACCAGTATGATTGTACGGTTGTGGCAACGGCCAATGATGGCAATGAGGGCGGGGAAGTTATTAGAAAGTATAAGCCTCACATTGTTATCACGGATATTGCTATGCCGGATTTGGATGGCTTAACTATGATAGCAGGCCTGAAATCCGAATTTGATAATATAGAGATAAGCATTCTCACGGGATACCGCAAGTTTGAATATGCAAGACAGGCAATTAATCTGGGTGTGACCAGGTTTTTGTTAAAACCTTCCTCCATGGAGGAGATTGAAGAAGCAATTAAAACTATGGTAAATAATCTAAAATCTCATAATATCTTGCCGGATATAGAGGAAACTGATGGTACACAAAATACCAAATTAGACAGTGAAGCAAATAATTTTATTGTCAATAATGCAATGAAATACATAGAACAGAATTATGCTCATAAGATTACCTTATCTGAAGTGGCTGAAAAAACATACGTCAGCCAATGGCATTTAAGTAAACTTTTGAATCGGAACCTGGGACAAAATTTCTCTGAAATTCTAAATAATATTAGAATTCGGGAAGCAATTGAGTTGTTGCGGGATCCGTCTCTTAGAATAGGTGATATATCTGAAAAAGTAGGTTTTGTGGATTTAGCCCATTTTTCAAGAATATTTAAGAAAAAGATGGGTATATCCGCAAATGAATACCGTAATACTATTTTGGAAAGTTCAGAAAATAAAAAAGGCCCTAATAAAGAGCGTTGCCACAAAAAAGCGTGAGAACTCCATAAAAATGGTTGGTGACGGGGAAACAGGTAGCAAAAAACTAAATACAATATATAATAGCTACGGCGGTTTTGATGTTTATAAAACCGCCGTTTTCGTTAAAAAAGCGGTGCAAATATTCTTAAAATAGAACTTGCAAAGCGCTTAAAACAATTCTTATATTTACTTTTTTCATAATAGATAAGTTTGCTTTCTTCAATCGTACTGAGAAAGTCTTTCTTCATATCCATAATGCATTCTGACTTATACATCCATACGCCGCATTCAAAATGAAAATATAAACTGCGGTAATCTAAATTAATAGAACCCACTACACCATAAAGGTCATCCACTATAATATTTTTGGAATGAATAAATCCAGGTGTAAATTCATAAATTTTGACGCCGGATTCCATTAACACAGGATAGAAGGAACAAGACATCATAAAAACTATCTTTTTATCCGGAATATAGGGAGTAATGATTCGAACATCTACACCGCTTTTGGCGGCATTACACAGGGCTGTTACCATTTCACTGTCTATTATAAGATAAGGAGCTGTAATATAGACATAATCTGTGGCTTTATTAATTAAATTAAGATATACGGTTTCACCCACTCCTTCATAATCCAGCGGAGTATCGTTATAGGGCTGAACGAATCCGGAAGGATTATCTTCTTCAGAAAGAGTAATAACTTTATGGAATGGGGAAGTATCTTCGGTTGAGCCATCTAAATAATCCCAAGTAGATAAGAACATAGCAGTAAAATTCTGTACGGCATCACCTTTTACACGAATTACGGAATCCTTCCAATAACCATGTTTATTAATAACATTAATATATTCATCAGACAGGTTAAATCCTCCGGTAAAAGCGGCTTTACCGTCAACTAATAATATTTTACGGTGGTCCAGATTGGTACTTACCGTTGAAAAAATCCAACTATAGGGTCTAAAAACATGACATTTTATTCCTAAGGATATTAATTTTTTATCATAATGAGCCGGCAGAGTAAATAGAGAGCCTACTTCATCATAAATAATTCTTACATCCACACCCTCTTTCACCTTTTTAGTAAGAATATCAAGTACACCGTCCCAGAATACACCTTCTTTTATAATAAAAAATTCTAAAAAAATAAACTCTTTTGCTGATTTTAAAGCATTCATAATATCATTATAAGAAGCTTCTCCAGATGGAAAATAGGTGCAGGAACTATTTTTATATATGGGACAAAGAGACTTGCCCTTAATATAATTTGCCTGGCGGTAGGCATGAATATCAATCTCTTTCAGTTCCGAAAGAATGGCATCGCTTCCAAGGGAGAAATCTGATTGTATTTTGGAATATATGGAATTTAGTTCTGCCTGCATTTTTTTTACCGGTTAGTTTTCCACCGTAAAGGATATAAACCAATACTCCAAAAACAGGAAAAAGAAAAATAGTGAATAACCAGGTTACTACAAATGTGGGATTCATACGCTTATTAATAATCCAAAGCATAGCAATAAAGCTAATAATAAACTTTACTATATAATATAAAACAAAGTATTGGTGGTATTTAATAACCATTATAATAAATAGGAATATTTCCGCTAAAATCACGATAAAAGGGATAAGTACTTTACTGGCTATAAATTTTATTTTATTCAAAATTGATTCACTCCATTCCGGGTTATATCCTTAAGGCAGGGTAGCTGTTAAGATTGGGCATTTTTCAGAATTTTTAAAACAATTATAGTATTAGCATAATTTTAACAAAAATACGTAATGTAAGCTGGGTTAATTAAATGAGCTATAATTATTGAAAATTTAAATATATTCATTATTCACAATAAAGTTGTCTTTTTTGCCACCGAATTTGTCAAAAAAATATCATTCATTGCAATCTCTTAATCCTGTTTGTATAATAAAAACAAATGTATCTGTAATTGTAGGAGGAAAGTGTGAATGGGTGCAAAATTGGCTAAATGCACATTGGAACAAAGTAATTCCAAAAAGCAAATCGATGAAGTTTTAAAAAAGTTTAGACGCAAGTTAGATGCATATCCAATGGGAGTTTGCCCTTTGATTGTACAAATGTCTTTACTACATACATCAAAAAACCAGACCTGCGGTAAATGTGTTCCCTGCCGTGATGGATTACCCCAGTTGGAAGAATTATTACAACTTGTTTTAGACGGAGAAGCAACAAAAGATACTTTAGAGGAGATAAAGCACTTAGCTGAATATATACGGGATAATTCAGATTGTGCCATTGGTTACGAAACTGCAGGGGATATGTTGGAGGGCATGGAAGTCTTTTATGACGAGTACATAAGTCATATTGAGAATAATAGCTGTCAAAAAGGAACAGAGCAGAAGCTGCCTTGTGTAGCCCTATGTCCGGCACATGTGGATATACCAGGTTACATTTCTTTGATTGGTGAAAAGGATTATGCAGGAGCTATCAATTTAATTCGTAAAGATAATCCTTTCCCTACTGCCTGCGCCATGATTTGTGAACATCCCTGCGAAGAGCGCTGCAGACGCAGCCTGATTGATAGTCCTCTAAATATAAGGGGTCTAAAGAAATTTGCCGTAGACCAGGTGTCGGCAGATACCGTACCTTTGCCCCAAAGTAATGTAACAACAGGTAAAAAGATCGCTGTTGTGGGAGGGGGGCCAAGCGGATTGACCGCAGCCTACTTCCTATCACTTATGGGGCATAAAGTGGTGATATATGAAGAAAATGATAAGCTTGGAGGAATGCTAAGATATGGAATACCAAATTATAGATTTCCCAAAGACCGTTTGGAAGAAGATATAAAAGCCATACTTTCTACCGGTAATATTGATGTAATCTATAATAGCAGTGTAGGAAAAGACATTCCTATAGAAAATATCCATAAAGAATACCATGCCCTATACGTTGCTATCGGGGCTCAAAGGGGAAAGGGCTTAAGAATAGAAGGAGCCAATTGTGGTAATGTAACATCAGCTGTGGATATGCTTCGGGAAATTGGTTACGGAAATTATCCGGATTACTCCAACAAAAAGGTAGTGGTAATTGGAGGGGGTAATGTGGCAATGGACTGTGCCAGAAGCGCCCTTCGGTGTAAAGCAGAGGAAGTTACCATAGTATATCGAAGGCGGCAGGAGGATATGACTGCTCTAGCCAGTGAAATAGAAGGGGCTGTTATGGAAGGAGTTGAATTAATGACCTTACAGGCACCTCTTAACATAGAAACGGATAAAAGCGGAAATTGTACGGCCCTTTGGACACAGCCTCAAAGGATTGGTGCATATGACAGTGAAGGACGTCCCCGTCCCGTAGATGCAAGGAAAGAACCGGAACGAATTCCTTGTAATATTATTTTAATAGCAGTTGGTCAGGATATTATAAAGGGCCCTTTTGAAGAATTTGGAATGCCGACAGATGGTAATTGTTTTGTCACTACATCGGAATGTGCTGTTAAAGAATTAGAAGGAGTATTCTCAGGAGGAGACTGCGTTACAGGGCCTTCTACTGTTATAAAGGCAGTTGCAGCCGGTAAAGTTGCAGCCTTTAGCATTGACGAATACTTGGGTTATCACCACAAAGTAAATGCTGGAATTAAGATACCGGATGCAAATCCCAATAACCGTATTCCAACGGGACGTGTAAATCTAACGGAAAGAAAGCCAAGTATCCGTAAGCAAGATTTTCTTCATATAGAGAATGAAATGTCTTATGAAGAAGCTATGCAGGAAGTATCCAGATGTTTGCGATGTGACCATTATGGATGCGGTGTATTGGAAGGAGGCAGGGACTGATATGGTGAATATAATAATAGACGGTAAAAATATTCAGGCAAAGGAAGGAAGCACTCTTTTGGAATCTGCTGTTTCTGGAGGAATTAAGATACCTACTTTATGTTATCTAAAAGAAGTCAGCACTATAGGCGCCTGTAGACTTTGTGTAGTAGAAGTAGAGGGAATGGAACAATTAGTTACTTCCTGTAATACCCCTGTGAAAGAAGGTATGGTAGTCCGTTCAAGAAGTGAAAAAGTAATAAAGTCAAGAAAAATGACCTTGGATTTGATTTTATCCAACCATAGTACAAATTGTTTTTCCTGTCCTAAGAATGGAGATTGTGGTCTGCAAAGTTACTGTAAAGAATATGGAATAGAAAAATCTTCTTACGAAGGCAGCAGAAGTAAAATCAAAAAGGAAATCCTTCATTCCCATCCCTTTTTATCCTACGATCCAAGTCTTTGCATCCATTGTCAAAGGTGTATTAATACCTGTTCCAAAACAGTAGGAAGAAAAGCCATAACCTCTGGAAAAAATGGAATATTTACTGTTATTGATGCACCCTTTGGTGAGGACTGGAAGAATACTATCTGTGAATCCTGCGGTAATTGTGCACAGGCCTGTCCAACCGGAGCATTAACAGAAGGTCGAAGAAAAAAATATCAGCCTTGGGAAGTAAGAAAGGTTTTAACAACCTGTCCTCACTGCGGTACAGGATGTCAATTATATCTTGTGGTAAGAGGCAATAAAATTGTTGATGTGGTAAGTGCCGAAGGCCCCTCCAACAAAGGACGGTTATGTGTGAAAGGACGTTCCGGCTCCTTTGATTTCATACACTCCAAAGAGAGATTAAAATATCCGTTAATAAAGAATAAAAAGACCGGTGAATTTGAAAAGGCAACCTGGGAAGAAGCCATGGACTTGGTTGCTTCCAAATTCCTGGAATTAAAGAAAGAATACGGCCCGGATTCTTTAGCAGGCTTTGCATGTTCACGTTCCCCTAATGAAGATATTTACATGATGCAAAAGATGGTAAGAACCTGCTTTGGTACCAATAACGTGGATAATTGTGCCCGTGTATGCCATTCTGCGTCAGTAGCCGGTCTTGCCATGACCTTAGGCTCCGGTGCTATGACTAACCCTATTTATGATATTACACATCATGATGTGGATTGCATCTTACTTATTGGCTCCAATCCGGAGGAAGCTCATCCAGTTGTAGGTATGCAGATTCGTAAGGCAGTTGGTGAGGGTGCCAGACTAATCGTAGTAGATCCCCGGGATATTGGATTGTCCAAACAAGCAGATATACATCTGAAATTAAAGCCGGGAACCAATGTGGCTTTTGCAAATGGTATGTTAAATGTAATTTTGTCGGAGGGATTAGAAGACAAGGAATTCATTAAAGAACGTACGGAAGGTTATGAGGTTCTTGCTGAAATCGTAAAGGATTACACACCGGAGAAGGTGGCAGAAATCTGCCATATCCATCCGGATCAATTAAGAGAAGCAGCAAGAATGTACGCTGCAGCAAAGAAAGCACCAATTATATATTGTTTGGGAGTAACGGAACACTCCACAGGAACCGAAGGAGTTATGTCCATCTCCAACTTAGCTATGGCGGTAGGTAAACTGGGAAAACCGGGCTGTGGAGTTAATCCCTTACGTGGACAGAACAACGTACAGGGTGCCTGTGATATGGGTGCCATGCCGGGAGATTTTCCGGGATATCAAAAGGTCAGGAATCCGGAAGTAATAGAAAAATTCGAAAAAGCCTGGGGAGTTCCTTTAAATCATAAGCAAGGAACCCATGCAACGGATGTATTTCCGGCAGCAACAGAAGGAAGAATCAAGGGACTTTATATTTTTGGTGAAGACCCGGTTGTTTCCGATCCTGATACCCATCATGTAATAAAAGCGTTGGAAAGTCTTGACTTCTTAGTAGTACAGGAATTATTTATGACGGAAACTGCCAGGTATGCAGACGTGGTACTTCCCGGTGTCAGCTACGCAGAAAAAGAAGGAACCTTTACCAATACGGAAAGAAGAGTACAAAGGGTTCGCAAAGCAGTAACCATAGAAGGTGAGATGCGTTCAGATGCGGATATATTTATGGATTTAATGAACCGAATGGGATATTCTCAGCCTTATTTAACAGCTTCCGAAATCATGGAGGAAATTGCTTCTGTAACACCAAGTTTTGCAGGTATCAGTTATGAAAGACTGGATGCAGGAGAAAGTTTACAGTGGCCTTGCACCGGAAAAAGTCATAACGGGACTCCTATTATGCATGTGGGCAAATTCACAAGAGGTTTGGGCTGGTTCTTCCCGGCAGAATACAGGCCTTCTGCAGAATTACCAGATGAAGAATATCCAATTATTATGATGACAGGACGTATTTTAGCACACTATAATGCAAGAGCCATGACCGGCAGAACTCCCGGACTAAATGAAATAGAAGGAAGGTCTTTCATTGAAATGAATGAGAAGGATGCCTTAAAACTGGGTATTGTCAACGGAGACAGGGTAAAAGTATCCTCCCGCAGGGGCGTAATAGAATCCACAGCAAGAGTTGGTGTAAAAGTATCACAGGGAGAAAGCTGGATGCCATTCCATTTTCAAGATGGCAATGCAAACTGGTTAACCAATGCTGCCCTGGATGAATATGCCCGCATACCGGAGTATAAGGTATGTGCAATAAAAATTGAGAAGGCGTAGATGTTAAGAATAATTCTGTTCTTACTATTCCTCAGAAAGACATTAATAAGGTTAGAGGTAATAATATGGAGATAACGGTAGGAATTCTTGCAGGTGGAAAAAGTACCCGTATGGGAATAAACAAAGCATTTCTCCCATTTAGAGAAACATCATTTATAGAAACTATTGCAGAAGAATGTGAAGATTTCTCTAAAATTATTCTGTCAGTGAATGATTTAGAAACCTATAAAAATATAGGTTATGAATTAGTGCAGGATGAAAAAAGTGGATTTGGGCCATTGGAGGGGGTTTATCAGATCCTAAAAAAAGCGGATACGAAGTTTGCTCTAATACTGGCTGCGGATATGCCTTATATTAATAAAAACTTCTTAAACAAGTTCTGTAGCTGTTTGGATAACCCTGTCCTGTTAAGAAATGACCAGGGAGAGATGCCGGGCTGCATTGTCTTACGGGCTGATAATATGCTGGAGCCTTTATGCAGTTTATATTCCAGAACGACTTTGCCTTTCCTGAAAGAAATGAGGGAGCAGGAAGAACATAAGCTTAGGATGCTTTATGAACGGGTATATACCAGATATATAGATATTGAGAGTTTGGGATATACAAAACAAATTATAACAAATATTAATACTCAGGAAGAATACAAGAAAATTATAGAAGCAAATTAAAGATATTAAAAGATAAATATTATACTTGTTCCTGAGAATTTTATTTTTAACAATGAAGCAAAATATAATTTTCTTAATCTTAAACAAAGCCTATCTGCTTTACTTAACAGTAAGAATAGGCTTTGTTTCTTTTTTATCCACAAAATTGGAAGCAGGAAAAACTCTAATATAAATATTCATAGAAAAACATTCTTTATAAAATCCAACCTACAAAATAATCTCCATAAAATCTCCATAAAACAAATATATACTTCTATTAAAATATACGAATTAATAGAAAGGAACTTACCATGTCCAATAATAAGAAAACCAATCATTCTAAGAAAAAAAATACGAATCCGCTGTTAATAACGGCAATTGCGGTAGGCGTGTTGGCTATTGCAATAGTATTTTTGGTTCCTGAAGGAAAGGGAACCAAACTTCCCGGTAATATACCTGATTCATCAGATACCTCGAATTCAACAGATACATCCGATTCAGCCAATAATTCAGCTAACAGTTCCGATTCAACAGATTCCTCCATTGTTTCCAGTGAGGATGCCATTCCGGCAGTTTTTAACGAAGAGGGTGATGTAGTCATCCAAACAGCAGACATATCAGAAACAGCAACCTTTTATACCATGGATGTAGAAGGAACCACGGTTGGCCTGTTTGCTTTAAAGGCTTCGGATGGAACCATACGTACCGCATTCGATACCTGCCAGATATGTAATGGAAGCCCTTACGCTTTTTTCATTCAGCAAGGAGACAAATTCCAATGCCAGAACTGCGGTAACATCTATAGTGGGGACATGATTGAGCAAGAACGGGGAGGATGTAATCCAGTTCCAATTATGGCAGATGAAAAAAAAGAGACAGACACAGAAATCACCATACCTTTAAAACTGATAAAAGAAAATGCGGATAGATTTGAGAACTGGAAGAAATTTTAATGAAAGAAAATAAAAGTTTAACTATTTTGGGTATGAGCTGTGCCCACTGTGAGCTGACAATTGAGAACGGGTTATCAAAGTTAAATGGTATAGGGAATATAAATGCCAGTTATGGTAAAGGGAAAGTATTTTTTACCTATGATAATAAAGTTGTAGGTTTGGATGAAATTAAGAACACAATCAATAAGCTGGGTTACAAGGTGGTAGAGGAAACCAATAAAATACCTGGAGGAAATAAAGATGCAAAAGAAAGTAATGTAGAAGAACTAACCGGTAATTCACAATCTCTTTATATACTGATTATCCTTATTGGCGGGTACATAATTTTAAAACGCTTAGGATTATTAAACTTTACAAACTTTTTTCCAAGAATACAAAGTAACATGGGCTATGGCATGATGTTTGTTATAGGTCTGCTGACCTCTTTGCATTGTGTAGCCATGTGCGGCGGCATTAACTTAGCCCAGAGTGCAAATGCTTCTAAAAAAGGTGCATCTGCCATATACCCTAATCTCCTATATAATCTGGGGCGTGTCATATCTTATACATTAATAGGTGGTATTGTAGGGGCATTAGGCTCCGTTATCAGTCTTGGAGGCGGATTTCGCGGCGCAGTAGCAATCTTTGCAGGTGTATTTATGATGATAATGGGACTTAACATGATGAATGTATTTCCTGCTTTAAGAAGATTTACTATTAAAATGCCAAAATTCCTTGGAAGAAAAATAGGTAAGAAGAAGACAGAAAGTCATTCCTCTTTTTATATAGGGCTTTTAAATGGACTTATGCCCTGCGGACCATTGCAAAGTATGCAGCTATTTGCATTATCCACCGGAAGTTTTTTCTACGGTGCATTATCCATGTTCCTGTTCAGTTTAGGAACCGTACCTCTTATGTTTGGACTAGGAGCCTTAAGCAGTAAACTGAATAAGAAATTCACAGATAAAATGATGTCAATTTGTGCTGTTTTAGTTGTTGTTTTGGGAATTGGAATGTTAAGCAACGGATTGGCACTATCCGGCGTGGCATTGCCCTTTCAAAATAGCAGCGGGCAGTCAATGACTGCACAAATAGAAGGCGGAATTCAAACCATAATCACACCTCTTGATTTTGGTACATATCCTCAGATAACCGTAAAAAAAGGTATTCCGGTCAAATGGATAATTCAAGCAGAAAAAGGCAAAATTAATGGATGTAATAATGAACTTATTATACCAAAGTATGGCCTTGAAATAGAACTTCATGAAGGAGAGAACGTAATTGAATTTACACCTACAGAGGCAGGTCAGATTGGCTATAGCTGTTGGATGGGAATGATACGCAGCTCCATAACAGTAGTAGAATAGAGTCATATTTTAATTGGCTCACTTGAAGTGGACTTATGTTTACGTCAAGTGAGCATTTCCCATGGAATGGAGTTCCCACTTCATGAATATTAAGTTAGTGTTACTGCCAAAGTGGCATTCTTAAGGGGACAATTCTTTTGAAAATTATCTCTAAGAGCGGTAAATATGTTTAACAGGCAATAAGAGATCTTATAAAAAAGAAATTGATAAAATTTATTAATAAAAGCACTTGACATACAAAAACAATAGGTGTAATATGAAATCATCAAAGACACCCCCACCCAGGGGGTATGGGATGAGGTGAAAAAATGAACGGCGAGAAAGAGAATGCATTAAAGTCTTTAAAGATCGCAAAGGGTCAGATTGAAGCAACTATAAAGATGCTTGAAGATGAACGCTACTGTGTAGATGTATCCAATCAGATTATAGCTACCCAGTCACTTTTAAAGAAAGCCAATTTATTGATTATAAAGCAGCATATGAATCACTGTGTTATGGAAGCTTTTGAGCATGACAAAGGAAGTGAGAAGATAGACGAGGTAATAGACCTATTATCAAAAGTAATGGGTAAATAATATAAGGTTAGGCATTTTAATAATTGCAGGCATTTATTAGCCTGATAAAAACTATAAAGGAGGGAAAAGAGTTGGCCAGTAAAACTTTAAAAATAGAAGGAATGACCTGCGCCGCTTGTGCAAAAGCAGTTGAAAGAGCAACCAAAAAACTGCAAGGTGTTACAGAGTCAAGTGTTAATTTAGCTACAGAAAAGTTAAACATCAGTTTTGATGAATCTAAAGTTACTGTTGAAGACATTCAAGGAGCTATAGATAAAGCAGGTTATAAGGCATTAAAGGATAGTGCCGCCAAGACTTTAAAAGTACAGGGAATGACTTGCGCGTCCTGTGCTAAGAATATTGAAAGAGTCACAAGAAAACTGGAGGGTGTAGAAGAAGCCAATGTCAACTACGCCACAGAAAAACTAACCATCAGTTATGATTCTTCTAAAGTCAGAATGTCAGATATAAAAAAGGCTGTTGAGAAAGCCGGTTATAAGTTGATAGAAGAAGAAACTTCAGTAGATACAGATAAGGAAAGAAAAGAAAAAGAAATAAAGACATTATGGAAGAAATTTATTGTATCTGCCATATTTACCGTGCCATTGCTTTATATAGCAATGGGTCATATGATAGGTCTTCCCCTTCCGGGTATTCTTCATCCGGATATGCATCCGGTAACCTTTGCCCTGGTGCAATTAGTATTAACGATTCCCGTTGTAATTGCCGGCAATAAATATTACAGAGTTGGATTTAAATCCTTATTCAGAGGAAGTCCTAATATGGACTCCCTGATTGCAATCGGTACTTCCGCCGCCATTCTTTATGGTATATTTGCTACTTATAAAATACTGGGCGGAGAAAGCCACTATGCAATGGATCTATACTTTGAATCTGCAGGTGTTATTATTACTTTAATTACCCTGGGAAAATATTTGGAGGCAGTGTCAAAAGGCAAAACCTCAGAAGCTATTAAGAAGCTTATGGGACTTCAGCCTAAAACAGCCATTATCATCAGAAATGGAGCAGAAGTTGAGACACCTATAGATGAAGTGGAAGCTGGAGATATTATCGTTGTAAAACCGGGTGAAAAGATGCCGGTGGACGGTGAAGTAATAGAGGGTATGACTTCCGTTGATGAATCCATGTTAACCGGTGAAAGTATTCCAGTTGAAAAACATGTGGGAGATAAAATCATCGGTGCAAGTATTAATAAAAATGGTTCCATCAAATATAAAGCAACCAAAGTTGGTAAAGACACCGCACTGGCACAAATTATTAAATTGGTGGAAGATGCTCAGGGCTCCAAAGCTCCTATTGCTAAAATGGCCGATATTATATCCGGATACTTTGTGCCAATAGTTATTACCTTAGCAGTAATTTCCGGATTGGCTTGGTATTTCTTAGGGGGCGAATCTGCCATATTTGCAATTACTATATTTATATCTGTTCTTGTTATTGCCTGCCCATGTGCGTTAGGCCTTGCAACACCAACTGCCATTATGGTTGGAACCGGTAAAGGTGCAGAACACGGAGTACTGATTAAAAGTGGTGTAGCCTTAGAAACCGCACACAAGGTGCAGACCATCGTATTCGACAAAACAGGTACCATAACAGAAGGTAAACCAAAAGTTACGGATGTAGTGGTGACAAATGGCATTACAGAAGATGATTTATTACAATTAGCAGCTTCTGCTGAAAAAGGTTCTGAACATCCATTAGGTGAAGCCATTGTAAAAGGGGCGGAAGAGAAAGGTCTTTCATTTAAGAAATTAGATGCTTTTAAAGCAATTCCGGGATTTGGAATTGAAGTTACGGTAGAAAATAAAAAGCTTCTCCTCGGCAATATAAAATTGATGCAAGAGAGAAATATTTCTTTGGAAAACCTGGAAGAAATCTCTGATAAACTTGCGTCAGAAGGTAAAACTCCTATGTATATTGCCATTGATGAAAAAATAGCAGGAATAGTAGCAGTAGCAGATACGGTAAAAGAAAACAGTAAAAAAGCAATTGACAAACTTCATCAGATGGGCATTGAAGTTGCCATGATTACCGGCGACAACAGAAGAACCGCAGAAGCAATTGCAAAGCAAGTAGGCATTGACAGAATCTTAGCGGAAGTATTACCTCAGGATAAGGCAAATGAAGTGAAAAAACTTCAGGCAGAAGGCAAGAAGGTTGCTATGGTTGGTGATGGTATCAATGATGCTCCTGCTTTAGCACAGGCAGATATTGGTATCGCTATCGGTTCCGGAACGGACGTTGCTATGGAGTCCGCGGATATTGTATTAATGAGAAGTGATTTAATGGATGTTCCAACTGCCATACAGCTTTCTAAGAGTACTATACGTAATATCAAGCAGAATCTATTCTGGGCATTTGGATATAATACATTAGGCATTCCGGTTGCTATGGGTATTCTTCATGTATTTGGAGGACCATTATTAAATCCTATGATTGCAGCAGCAGCTATGAGTCTTAGTTCTGTATCCGTACTCACCAACGCTTTAAGATTAAAGAAGTTTAAACCGATAAAATAATTCCCCTTGTAAATACTAATCTCTTATAAAACTTTTTCAGAAAATCAGAGCAAAAACCATATATCTAAGTATAAACACACTTCCCTTTCTCTTCGATTTTTTGGAAGTTTTATAACCGGGATTGGTATAAGGGTTCACTATAGATGTAATAGATATTTAAGATCAGGAGGACATCACAATGAAAAAGAAAATTGCAATTGAAGGAATGAGCTGTCAACATTGCGTCAGCCACGTAAAGGAAGCATTAAGCGAACTGAATGGAGTTACAAGTGTAGAGGTTAATTTAGAAGGAAAATCTGCTGTTTTAGAAGCATCTGGGGAAGTAAAGGACGAAGACATTAAATTTGCAGTAGACGATGCAGGATATGAAGTAGTGAATATAGAAAATTTATAATACCAGCATAAGGGGCTGTTGCCCTAGCGTTATTTCTTACTGTTTTGTCATTCTGAGCAAAATTTCTCAAAGTGAATTGGAAAAGAATCTTAGAAAATTATAATAGTTTGATTCTTCCGGATTCTGCTTTCCGAAATATGTTCAGAATGGCAAGACAGTGTTTTTAATATCCAAAGAAAGGGAAAACAATGTTTAAAAGAATAAAACAGGCAATCAACAAATATCTTCAAGATATGGCAAGGGAAAATGAAAAGCTTTATGGAAAAGAAAGAATGGATTGCTGCAAATTAAATAAATCCAAGAAGGGATAATCCTATGGGTACCGGTTCCAAGAAAGTATTAATTGTAGATGACGAAGTTAAAATTGTTGAGTTTACGGAAGTTTATCTTATAAACAGCGGTTATGAAGTCTATAAGGCATACACAGGCAAGGAGGCTCTTGCCATATTTCAGACCCAAAGAATTGATCTTGTATTATTAGATTTAATGCTGCCGGATATTAGTGGGGAACAAATTTGTAATGAAATTAGAAAGACTTCCAAAGTGCCTATTATTATGCTAACAGCAAAATCCGGTGATGAAAATATTATTCATGGGCTGGATATTGGTGCGGACGATTATATGACCAAGCCCTTTAGTCCAAGGCAGATGGTTGCAAGAGTTAATGCTTTGCTTCGAAGAGTTAAAGTAGAAACCCCTCCAGACCAAAGGGAAGGTATTATAGCCTTTCATAAAGATAATTTAATTATCAATCATTCTGATTATACAGTTAAAAAATCAGGAGAAAATGTCAGCCTTACACCCAGTGAGTTTAAGATTCTTTATACCTTGGCTAACCGTCCCAATAAAGTATTTACCAGAGACGAGTTGATTCATATTGCTTTTGAGGATGATTATCTGGGATACGACAGAACCATAGACTCTCACATTAAGAATTTACGTGCCAAAATAGAAGATAACTCAAAAGAATGCAGGTATATATTAACTGTACGAGGTATTGGTTATAAATTTGGAGGTGAATAAACTGGGTTTCTCATTAAGAAGTAAGTTAACAATATCCTATATGTTTATTGTGGTTACAGTTGTGGGTCTTATAAGCTTAATGGCCAATATCAGCGTACAGAATAAATTTCAGGATTTTGTAATACACAAACAGAAAAAGCAGACACAGGAGATTCTGGATCTGATTTCTCTAAGCTATGAAGATACTTTGGGCTGGGACACCAATAACATTGGGGTTGTGGGAATGAATGCATTGCAAAACGGTCTGATTATTAAAATCGAGGACGAGAATAATAGGAGCATTTGGTCAGCCAATGAACATAATCATGGCTTGTGTCAAGATATGATAACCAATATGTGGAGTAATATGAACCAATATTCTGGTAAATGGGAAGGCAGGTACCAGGAGAACACCTATCCGATCATCAGTAAAGGAGAACGTATTGGTACCCTAACTACGGGATTTGTAGGACCTTATTATTTTACCGATGAAGAATTAATTTTTATCGAAGCATTGAATCGTCTCTTCATAGGAATTGGAATAGGCTCTTTGGCATTAGCCTTTTGCTTAGGAATACTTATGTCCTATCGGATTAGCAGGCCTCTTAAGAAAGCCGCCAATAAAGCTGTATTATTAGCAGAAGGTAAATACAAGGAAAGGCTGACGGATGCATCCAATACGAAAGAAATATATATTTTAATGGATACCATTAATAATCTGTCCGATGCCTTGGAACATAAAGAGCAGTTACGAAAACAGCTTACTCAGGATGTTGCCCATGAACTACGGACTCCTCTTACTTCTGTACAGGGTACCATGGAAGCTATGCTAGATGGAATATGGGCAATGGATAAAGAAAGATTGGCAAGCTGTTATGATGAAATCATGCGAATCAAACGGTTAATAGGAAGTATTGAAGACTTATCCAAAATGGAAAATGAAAATGTACTTCTGCAAAAAGAGAATTTTGACATATCACATTTAATCATAAGACTGTTAAATAATTTTGAAAGGGAGTTGACTTCCAAGGATATAAGAGTGGATTATGACCGGCAATCTGTATTCCTTTATGGAGATCAGGATAAAATCAGCCAGGTATTCAGTAATCTGATATCCAACGCAATCAAGTATTCTGATAAAGGCGGTAAAATTCATATCCATATTTCAGATTATCCTGAGAAAATTGAAATTAGAGTAAAAAATACAGGAATGGGGATTAGGGAAGAGGATCTTCCCCATATATTTGAACGTTTCTATCGGTCAGATAAATCAAGAAGCAGAGAGACCGGAGGTGTAGGTATAGGTCTAACAATTACTAAAACTATTATTGAAGCTCATGAAGGTAACATATATGCTGAAAGTAGGTTGGGAGAAGGAGCTCAATTTGTCATAGTACTTCCCAAGATCATTCATAAACTAATATAAAATAAATTTAATATAATTCACAAAAACGAAATTGTACGAATGCTCATAAAAATTATTATTTTATAGGGACCGTTTCAAATTCTGTGTCATCATTGAGCCCCAGATGAGATGTTCTGTAAAATGAATTTACACGAAACTATAAACAGACCTATTTTATGTAAAATAGAAATATAATAGATTTGATTTTTTAATTATTTGTATCATAGTTCTTAATATATGTATTTTTAAGGAATATTTCAGGAGATATCCTTTCCTTTTGGTACAGAATATCTCCAGAAAAGTTCCATAAAAGACTTTGCCGGCTTTCAGTCTTCTAGTGGTTCTCTATCCCAATTCATATAGTACACTATCACGTGACGTGAGAGTAAATAATATTTTTAGGTTTTAAAATTTCAGGATTTTTTAAAATTCAACGAATTTCGTTCCAATATTCTCTGTAAAGACTTTATCATGTTCCACTAACAGCATAGTTGGCTGAAATTCATTGATTAGCCGCTCAATTTGCATACGTGAGAAAATGTCTATAAAGTTTAAAGGCTCATCCCATATATACAAATGTGCCTGCTCACAAAGGCTTTTTGCAATTAAGACTTTTTTCTTTTGGCCGCCGCTGTAGTTTTCCATGGTTTTCTCAAACTGTACGCGCTCAAAATCCAGTTTTCTAAGAAGAGCCTTAAACAAGGTTTCATCTAATCCATTGTTATAGATGAAATCATCTAAAGAGCCTTTTAAGTGGGAGGTATCCTGAGATACATAGGAAATTTTGAGGCCCCTTGCTATCTCTAAAGTACCGGTGGTCTCAATGTTCTGACCTAAAATCTTCTTAATAATACTGGATTTACCGCAGCCGTTCCGGCCTTGCAAAATAACACGGTCACCATTACCAATGGAAAAATCCAAATCTTTGGTTATCTTTTTGTCATCATAATAAATTGCAAGGTCTTTTGCCATTACCAACACATCTTTGTGATGACTTAATGGAATAATCTTTAAATCATCAACGGTTTCAATGTTTTTTAATAACTTAGATTTTTCTTCTATTGCCTGGTCCTGTCTCCGTTCCAAGTTCTTTCGCCTTTGCTGCATTCGTCTTGATTTTTCTCCAATATAGCTGCGAAAACCAATATTTTTTTCTGAGTTAGGATCCCGTCCTATCTTGGTAGATTCTACTTTATCTGCCCAATCACCGGAAGTTTTGGCAGATTGATTCAAGCGTTTGATTTCCTTCTTTAATTTTTCATTTTCAGACAGTTCAAACTCATCCTGTCTTTTTTTATTCTCCCACCAGCTGCTAAAATTACCTTGTTCCACTGTTATATTTTCTTTATTAATAACCAATACATGATTAATACAGGAATCTAAGAAATGCCGGTCATGAGATACCAGGATAAAACCCTGCTTACTGTTCAGATAGTCTTTTACCACATCTCTTGTGGGCATATCCAAGTGGTTGGTTGGTTCATCTATCAGCAAAAATTGATTTTCTCTGGAAAATAAAACAGCCAGCATTACCTTTGTTTGTTCCCCATTACTTAGTGTAGAAAAGGGGCGGTATAAAACCTCAGCATCTACTTCAATCAGTGTCAGCTCCCTGCACACTTTCCATAATTCATAATCGGGATAAAGTTCTTCTATAATATCTATGGTATTATGATTCTTATTTTCTTCCGGTATAACAAAAGGAAAATAATCAAAAGTCACACTGGCACTAATATGGCCATTGTATTCATATTTACCTAAAAGTAAGTTTAAAAAGGTAGTTTTACCTCTTCCGTTACGTCCGATAAATCCAAGTTTCCATTCCGTATCTATCTGAAAAGAAACATTTTCAAAAATATTATCATAACTGCCTTCATAGCAGAAAGTTAAATTGCTTACATTAATCTGTGACATTATAACCTCGATTCTGGTGCTTAACACCTTTTATTTTATTCTGATGATTATTAGAATAAAAAATAGGATGCAAGAAGAATCTGCATCCTAATAGGGTTAAATCCACGTTAAGGTTTCATAAAGTGATTTACATGGAGCAATATAAAATAAATCATTAATCCATGTAAATTACAAAACTATATATTGTAAAAAATATATTTATTTATGAAAAGATTAGAAGACAGTTTCTTGCAATAAGCATAAAAGGATAAGCAGCGTATTCAGTCTGCTAAGTCATATATGCTCCTATATTTCATTCATTATTTGCAAGAAGTATTCTCCATCTTTTCATCTCCAATCATTTTATATATTATTATAGCCATTTTAGCAAAGAATAATTATGAAGTCAATATAATTACAAAATTTAACGTAATTCTGATTACAAAATTTAATGTAATTCTGAAAAATCATGTAATAAGAACAATCAGTACTAAGAACTTCATGGAGTCCCGAACCATCCAGTTCCTTGAACTTCGGCGTGATTCGGTCAAGATTACCATGGGCCATTATAAATTAACATTATATTCTTCATATACTGCTAAAGCCTGACTACGCTAATAAACCGGGCAATAAACCGAACTGCTTTCTCCAGGTCTTTTTCATTAGAACGTCCTTTATGAGCGCCGCCGACTATTTTGTAAAGTCCCATAAGATCATATCCTTTACAAGAGAATTCACCAATAATTTCTATATGATTATTTTCTAATTCTTTCTTTAATTTGTTGTGATATTTCCCTAAAAAAGGACTGCCGTGAGTGGAAAAAAGGAATACTTTTTGATTATTTTTCCAGAGACTAAAAAGGTAAGAATGTATTGTAAACCAAAATAAAAAAACAGTTTACAATTAATTTTTTTAGTGCTATAATTTGCTCATTGGAGGAAAAAATGATGTCAGTAAAGAGCAGAGTGTTAGAGATAATGGAGAAGAATCGTTCCAAAGCTATATCGGGACAAGAACTGGCAGACTACTTGTCGGTATCCAGAGCAGCTATTTGGAAAGCGATTCGTTCCTTAAAAGAAGAAGGCTATCAGATTGAAGCTACAACCAATAAGGGTTATCTTTTAATGGATAACAACGATATATTATCAGGGGAAGGGATCAAAACTTATTTGCAGCCGGAGTATCAAAATAATCCGGTTATTGTGTACAAACAGATTGATTCAACCAACCTGGAAGGGAAAAAAATAGCTGCTGTTGGTACAAGGCACGGAACCGTTATATTGGCAGAAGAGCAGACAGAAGGAAGAGGCAGGCTTGGAAGAAGCTTTTATTCTCCTGCCCAAACTGGAATTTATATGAGTATTATTCTAAAACCGCAAAAATCTCTTAATGATTTTTTATTGATCACAGTGGCAGCAGCGGTAGGAGTGTGCAGGGTAATAAAGAAGTTGACTGATAAAAAACCTCAAATAAAGTGGGTTAATGATATATTTCTTGATAATAAAAAAATATGCGGAATTCTTACGGAAGCAGTCAGTAATTTTGAAATTGGCATGGTGGAAAGTGTTATATTGGGAATAGGAATAAATGTTAAGACCAATGAGAATCAATTCCCGGAAGAATTGCGAGAAATAGCCGGATCACTATTTTCGGAAGGAATAACCCGCAATCAGATAGCAGCAGAGATTATCAATGAAATCATGAAGCTATCGGAAAACCTTGAAGTTAAAACCTTAATAGAAGAGTATAAAAAGTATTCCTTAGTGCTTGGGAAAATAATCAGTTATAATAAAAATGGAGAGATTTATACAGCTAAAGCCATTGATATAAATAATCAGGGCAATCTGGTTGTAGAAAATGAACAGGGAGAAACCTATATTATACAATCCGGTGAAGTTAGTATAGGCAGCGGTCAGATCTTGGGAAATTCAAAACATTCATAGAAGATTTAGAAGATAGAATCTTATAAAAAATATTATATCAAAGATGTAAACAAATTGAAAAGGAAATGTAAAAGTTCATAACAAGCAATATTCATACAAAACAGAAACCTTAAGAAACAAAATAGCAATATTGGAAATTGAGAAAGAACATAGAATTGGAGCTGTAAAATGGAACATATAGAGAAAAAGAACAGAGGTCTTACGAATAATAAGAAAAGCAGTAATAGAAACCGAAATGTTACATTAAACTTAGTTATGACAGGCATGTTTTCTGCTTTGTTAATTGTACTGTCACAGTTATCCATTCCATCGCCTACTGGTGTACCCATTACATTACAAACCTTTGCAGTAGCTATTACCGGTGTCATATTAGGATGGAAGTTTGGTCTTGTATCAACTTTAATTTATATTTTGTTAGGCATTGCCGGACTGCCGGTGTTTGCGAATTTTAAAGCAGGATTACAGGCTATTGTGGGTCCTACAGGCGGATTCATTTATGGATTTATTTTAATGGTAATACTTTGCGGAATAGGTGCAAAAAGAAAAAATATACTAGTGGGGATACTAATTGGGATAATTGGACTTCTTGGATGTCATTTATTAGGGATAAACCACTACGCTTTTTTAAGCAATATATCCTTTTGGAAATCAGCCTTACTGGTTTCTATTCCATATTTCATAAAAGATGTAATATCTATAGTGTTGGCATTTGTTATAGGACGGCAAGTGAAAAAATCTATTGAGAATTATCGCCTATAGGTGAAAAATACAAAAGTGACACATATATATTTGATGTTCTATCTTGTTGCTGTTCTACTAGTCAAAATATTTATTCTTAAAATGGTATGGAATGATTACATGGCAGGGCTAATTGTAATTGCAGGTGTAGATTTGTATAGCGATTAGAAACATAGATACCTTTAACAAGTAGAAATTATTTTTTAACCTTTATGTCATACTTCCATAGGCAGCACTGAAAATCAGTGAGAAGAGCGCTGTTTTTATGTTCTTCCGGTAGAAACCTTAGAAATTCTTAGACACTGTTTGGGTTCTTTGGAATTTCTTTTCATGTTTCGTTCCTGTCAATGTCTTTCTATGTATATTTCGGACGGGAGTGACTTATGTTATAAAATAAGAAAAGCCAAAATTAATTAAACTACATTTCCCAAGAATTGTGAGGAGCACATCCTTTGCATTTTGAGGGAATTTTTTTTGAGTATGAAGGAAATATTGTAAAGCATGAGAAAATTTAGTAGAGCTCTTGACAGAAATAGAAAAAAAGGGTAAAATAAGTTTATGCAAACGGTTGCATAAGGAGACGGAGGATAAAATGGCAGTTACAATTAAAGATATTGCAAAGAAAGTGGGAGTTTCCCCTTCCACGGTATCACGAGTGGTAAATGGAAACACCCTGATATCAAAAGAAACGAGGGATAAGATTTTTGCGGCGATGAAGGAGATGGACTATCATCCAAACAGCCTCGCAAGGAATTTAGCCAACGGCAGTACTCATACAATAGGACTGGTGATTGACGCACAGGATGATAATACATTTTCAAATGCTTTTTTTAATAGAAGTGTATATGCAATAGAAACAGTTCTGCAGCAAAATGGGTATAACCTGTTAATTACCAATGATAGGGAGGACAAAAATTGTTCTCCGGTAGAAAAGTTAATTTTGGAAAAAAGAGTGGACGGAGTTATTTTGCCAAGCTCCAGCGTGACACAAAAGCTCATTAATTTGCTTCAGAAAAATGACTTTCCCTTCATTATCCTGGGAGAACCAGAGATTGAAAAGGATGAAACCAGCTGGGTTGATGTAGACAATCTGCTGGGAGGCGAAATGGCAGCAAAACATCTGCTGGATCAGGGATATGGGTCCATTGCCTTTATACTGGAGAATCAGGCTACCATATTTGCCAGGAACCGTGTGCAGGGGTATAGGAAAGCCCTGGATGAGAATGGCTGTAAGGTGCATACGGACTATATCATTGACTGCAAAGGAAATTGCGAGGCAGCCTATGGGGCAGTCAGGGAATTGATGTCCTTACAGGAGAAACCGGATGCGGTTTTATGCGCAAATAATGTGATTGCTTACCAGGTATTACGTGCACTCCGGGATAGCTTAATTTCGGTGCCTGAGGATATGGCAGTTATGTCCTTTGATAATTATCCCTTTGCGGAATATATGGATCCCCCTCTTTCTGTGGTGGATGTAGACACATTCCGCCTGGGTGAACAGGCTGCTACGGATTTGATAAAAAAGATTCAAAATGCAAATTATGAAAATAAGCAAACCATGATTGCAACCGAATTAATCTTTAGAGAATCCACGAAAAGGAAAAAATAAGGATGTAAAGAAAGGATAGGACATGTTAAAAGAAGCAATTTTTCATGATAATACCATACGCTTTGTACATGCAAAATCAAGAGAGTGCCTAAATTTTCGTATCCGGGTAGGAAGGCAGGATATGAAACGATGTCAGCTCATATATTTTTCGAGAACCAATCCGGATGAAAAAAAACGGGTAGATATGGTTTGGAAGTACCGGGACCGGTGGTTTGATTACTATGAGGCGGAGGTTTGTTTTAAGAAGGTTGCAAGGTACCAAAAATATTATTTCTGCCTTAAAGACAGAAGGGGTAAAGTGGAGTACCTGGGAGTGAATGGCTTTACCGCCACGGAACCGGAGGATGGAGTGTTTGAGTTCCTTTATGCCAATGAAGGAGATATTTATGAGATTCCAGGTTGGGCAAAGGGGCAGGTTTTCTATCAGATATTTCCGGAACGCTTTGCCAATGGCAGGAAAGAGAATGACCCGGAGGGCTGTGTGCCCTGGGGCAGCACTCCAACCAGGGAAAATTACATGGGAGGAGATATTGCCGGAATCCACCAGCATTTGGACTATCTAAAGGAACTGGGAGTTGGGTGCATTTATTTCAATCCCATATTCCAGGGTGACTTTAACCATAAATATGCTACCACGGATTATTATAAGATTGATCCCATGTTTGGAACGGAGGAAGAATTCCGGGAGCTGGTAGCAGCCTGCCATGAAAGAAAAATCAAAGTAATATTGGATGGGGTTTTTAACCATACAGGGATTCATTTTGAGCCCTTTCAAGATATTTTAAAGCATCAGGAGGCCTCCAGGTATAAAGAGTGGTTTTATATCACGGAATACCCGGTCAGTATTTCCCACCACAATTATGAGTGTGTGGGAGCTTATAAATGGATGCCCAAGCTAAATACCTCAAACCTGGAGGTGGCGGAATACATATTAAAAGTGATGGAGTACTGGATCCGGGAGTATCATATTGACGGATGGCGTCTGGATGTAGCTGATGAGGTGGATAAGAGGGTATGGCAAAGAGCAAGGGCCTGCTTAAAAGCGAAATACCCTGATTGTCTTCTACTGGGAGAAACTTGGGGATATGGACTGAATATGATGCAAGGAGATCAGATGGACAGCGTGATGAACTATGTGTTCCGTGACTTTACCAGGGATTTTTTTGCATATGAAGCCATTGATGCAAGGGAGCTTGACCACAGGATAAACCAGATGCTCTCATCTTATTTTGGGGAAGCAAAGCATGGGCTGTATAATCTGCTGGACAGCCATGACACGGAACGTTTTTTGACTATGAGTAAGGGAGATAAGCGGAGATTGAAGCTTGCCGCCGCGTTCCAATTTTTATTTCCGGGAGCTCCGGCCATTTATTATGGAGATGAAATCGGCATGACAGGGGAAAATGATCCTGATTGCCGGAAGGCAATGAAATGGGAGCAAGAAGAGCAGGATAGGGAGCTTTATGGCTGGTACCGCTGGATGGCAGCACTTAGGATGAAAGAGAAGTGCATTCGGGAAGGAAATTATGTGACGAACCTGTGCGGAGAAAAAGAGGGAGTGTTCGGGTTCATCCGTTTTGATGTAAAAGACTGCATTTATGTTGTTTTTAATCGCAGTGAAGAAGAAAACCGGAGCTATATTCCTGTCAGGGAGATGGGGGGTTACCAGGAACTGGTTACCGGCCAGGAGGTTGTATCTGAGGAAATCCTTAAGGGAGAGCATTTCTACAATGGGGATGTTATGGTGTATGAGGGAAAGATAGGAATATGTCTGGAACCATATGCTGTTAAGATCATAAAAAAAATTAATGGAGGTAGGTAATATGAAAAAAGGGAAAAAAATACTGGCAATTATAATGACAACTGTAATAAGCTTGGCGGCACTCACAGGTTGCAAAAAATCACCAGTAATATCTGAAACTGGCCAGACGACCAAGGAATCAGCGGAAACAAAAAAATCAGGACAAAAAGAAGTTACAATTAACTTCTGGCATCATTATAGTGCCCAATCAGCTGAAAATGCAACTCTTGAGACGGTTTTAATTCCCAAGTTTGAAGAGGAGAACCCAGGGATAAAGGTAAACCCGGTATCTCATGAATGGGCTGATCTGCATGAAAAAATATTAATCAGTGCAAAATCAAATACATTGCCGGATGTTGCAAGGCTTGACAGCGCATGGATTCCGGAATTCCAGAAAATGGGAATCCTTGTACCGTTGGATGAAGAAATGAGCGACTATTCATCCGTGGCAGATGGATTATTGGAAAGTGCCATGGCTACAGCAACCATAGGCGGACATGCATATGGGCTGGCGTTAAATACAAATACAAAAATATTATTTTATAATACAGAAGCCTTCCGAAAGGCGGGGCTGGATGCGCCCGGAACTATGGAAGACTTTATGAATACCATAAAGACATTATCAGGCACCAACGAAAATGGGCAGACAGTATGGGGTTATAATGAACCAGCACTTGCAGGCTGGAATCTCTGCCCCTTTATCTGGAGCTTCGGCGGTGAGTTGACCAACCCGGAACAAACAAAGGCCAACGGATATATCAACAGTGATAAAACCGTAGCAGCAATCCAGATGCTTGCCGACCTTTATAAAGCAGGGGCAATTACCGGATGGAACAGCGGGGATATCCCAATGACCGATGGGTTTGGCACCGGCCGGTATATGATGATGCTGGAAGGCCCGTGGAAAATCGCAGAGCTGGCAGGAGCATATCCGGATATGGAGTATGGAACTGTTGATATGCCGGCCGGCGATGGGGGTTCACACTCGGTACTCGGAGGTGAGGATATTGCTATGTTTAATTCGGCCAACAAGGAAGCTGCATGGAAATTCATGCAATTTATGACGGATGAATATGCTCAGATAGCGATGGCAAAATGCGGACAGATTCCTGTCAACAAAAAGGCATTGGAAAACGATATGGTAAAACAGGCCGATTTTGCTCCGTTCCTGGAAGCCATTAAAAATGCAAAATCACGTCCTACCGTTGCAAGCTGGTCTGAAATCGACAATGAATTGTCTGTCACAGTCACAGCCGTTATGAACGGAGAGAAAACCGCAAAAGAAGCAATGGATGAACTTGCTGTAAAGGTGGATGCATTGCTTGCAGCTGAATGAACATGAGTTTTCTCATTTCATTATACTATGATAAAAACCTCAAGTCAATGTGAATTGGAACAAACATAATGGGCAGAGAAGGGAACAGAAGTGTAAAATAGAAGGAGTAATAAACATAGATAGACTAAATGAAAGAGGCAGAACAGATGCAACAGACAGAACAGGGCAGCAAGTAAAACTGATGCATAAGAAATGGAGAAAGAAAAAATATGAATAAGACAGCGAAGGGGAAGCAGTGGCAGATTGGAATGCTGCTCCTTCCCGGGTTATTGGTTTTTGGGGTGTTTACAGCATACCCCCTCATAAAGCTTTTTATCATGAGTTTTTTTAAATGGGACTTCGGTTCTATGCTGGAGCAGCAATTTATCGGGGTGCAAAATTATAAAGAGGTTATATCGGATTCCTATTTTCGCATTTCCTTTGTGAATACGCTGGTATATACCCTTGTAACTGTACCGGCACAGATGGCACTTGGTCTTTTAGTAGCACTTTGTATCAACAGCATTACCCATCTAAAGGTGACCTTCCGGGTTCTTTACTATTTGCCGGTAATTACCTCCTGGGTAATTGCATCCCTGGTATTTAAGTATATTTTCAACACCGAAGGCATGCTTAACTATATCCTATTTAATGTCCTGCATCTTACGGAGCATAATATCCGGTGGCTGGACAGCAGATGGGGAGGGTTAAGTGTTGCCATGCTGCTTGGGACATGGAAAGGAATCGGTTGGAATATGGTGGTTTTTCTGGCAGCCTTACAGACCGTTCCCACGGAACTTTATGAGGTTGCAGGAATTGATGGCGCAGGAGCTGTTAAAAAATTTTTTCATGTGACCATTCCAAGCATCCGGGGAACCATACTGTTTGCCCTGGTCATGCTGACTATCGGAGGTTTTAACGTGTTTACCTCCATTAAGATGATAACAGGGGGCCAACCGGGGCATCAGACCGACACCATACTCACCTGGATGTATTACAAGGCTTTCAGCACAGGTAAGTTTGGCTATTCGGCGGCGCTTTCCTTCATTGTTGCGGTTTGCCTGGCTATTTTAGCGGCAGTTCAGTTCCGGTTAATGAAGAACAGGGAAGAGGGGTAGGAAGAAATGAAAAGAAAGTTAAAACGAAAAATAGTAAAAGATATCATCCTCTTCCTTTTTCTTACTGCGGGACTCCTTATCGTTGTGATGCCGATGGTATATATGGTAAGTACCTCTTTAAAGCCAAATGGAGCCTTATATGAATTTCCTCCGCGGTTTTTCCCGAGAATTAAGGAGGTAACCGTAGAAAATTATCAGTATATTATCGGAGAAGGAAAATTCTACATAAATTTCGTCAACAGCATTGTTGTTTCAATCACGACGGTGGCAGCGGCAGCTTTAATAGCAGCAGCCTTTGGATTTTGCATTGCCCGGTTTAATTTTTTAGGAAAGAACTTGTTGTTCGTATTCATCATGCTGACTATGATAATCCCTGGTATGACGCTGATTGTTCCCCAATACGAATTGGCGGTATGGCTTAAGGCAATAGGTAAGCTTACGGGGCTGATTCCCTTTTATATTGCATGGGTGATCCCATATTCCACATTTATGATTAAAGGATTTGTTGAAACCGTACCGAGGGAGCTGGATGAAGCAGTTTATATTGATGGAGGATCGGTTTTTACAGTGTTCTTCCGGATCATACTGCCTTTGACAAAGCCGGGGATTGCTTCCGTTTCCATCTTCAACTTTTTAACAGCCTGGGAGGAGTTCCCCTGGGCAAATACGGTAATCAATGACAATGCAAAGCGGACATTGCCTATTGCAATTGCAGGCTTCTTTGGGCAGCATCAATTTACCCAGTGGGGATTTGTTTTTGCTCTTTCTGTTCTTAGCTTAATTCCAATTTTAATGGTTTTTATCTTTTGTCAAAAGTTTTTTGTAGCCGGTCTTACAACCGGCAGTGTAAAAGGGTAACGTATAATCCCGCAGAAAATATGCGGGCCAGAGAAAAATCCCATATTTGGGTGGAAAGGAGCTTTTATGAACTTAAGGAAAAGAATATTAGCCGCTTTAATGGTAGCGGTACTTTCATTGTCGTCCTTGCTTATCAATCCTTCACCAATCAATGCAGTAGCGGGAGGCGCGGCTGTATCCGCACAGACCTTAGGAGTTACCGACAGAAGTGCTTTAAATGAGACAGATATTGTTTACATGGTTTTAACAGACCGTTTTTATGATGGGAACCCAGCCAACAATGGAACACTGAATGCAGAATACCGCCCGGGTGAGTTAAAATATACTCAGGGAGGGGACTGGGTAGGATTAAAATCAAAGCTTAACTACATCAAAAATCTTGGTGTGACGGCAATCTGGATTTCACCGCCATCTGAAAATGAGCTGTTAAGCCGGGATGGAAGCGAATCCGGTTACCATGGATATTTTACAAAGGACTATTACAGCCCGGATCCTCATTACGGAACTAAACAGGATCTGATTGACCTGGTAGATGAGGCACATAATTTAGGTCTTAAGGTGATTTTGGATGTGGTACCAAACCATATGGCAGATTATCTGGAACCTTATGCTTCTTCCTATTCATCTCCCAGCTATCAGCCTGCGGCGCCCTTTAATAATCCATCCTGGTTCCATCAAAACGGAGATATCTTAGATTGGAACGATGAGTGGCAGGTACAGAACTGTGATTTGGGTGGACTTGATGACATCGACCATTCGAATCCGGCTGCACGGGCGGCAATTAAAGATGTGTATAAGATGTGGGTTGACGATACAGGAGTGGATGGCGTCAGAGTAGATGCGGCAAGATCGGTGGACAAAAACTTCCTGAGGGAGTTTGAGGAATATCTTGGGGTTCCAAGCTTCGGAGAAATCTTCGTGGGAGATGTTGACTATGTCAGCGATTATCAAAATTATGAATGGGGTGTACTTGACTTTCCACTGTTTTTCCAGGCACGGGAAGTATTTGCAAATGATGCAAGCTTTTATAATGTGAAGTCTATTCTAGACCAGGATTACAAATATAATAATGTGAATCGTTTAGTAACATTTATTGATAATCATGACAGGGACCGTTTTTTATGCCTTGCAAATGATAATTACCAAAAGCTTCGTCTGGCCCTGACCTTTTTGTTCACCACAAGAGGAATTCCGGATGTATACTATGGCACGGAGCAAGAGTGCTACGGTGGAGGAAAGCCAACGGAATGGGCTGGAATCGCAAATAAGGAAAACAGGGAGATCATGCCAGGATTTTCAGAGGATGGAGAAATTTTCAAGTATATCCAGAAGCTCACCAGCATCAGGAAGGACTATGCCTGCTTAAGCAACGGAACCCAAAGGGAAATGTGGGTGGAAGATAATATTTATGCATATTCCAGAAGGGATGATAGTACAGGACAGGAAATCATTACTGTAATAAATAATGGGACAAGCAATGAGACAAGAAACATTCCGATTCGGGCAGAAAGCTCTATTTCCATCGGAACAAAGCTTACCAACTTGTTGGATACTGCTGTCACAACAAATGTCATAAGCGGCTCTGTTACCGGAAAACAGATTTCATTGACCATCCCGGCAAAAACAGCTTATGTGTTTACTATAGACAATGTATCACCTTATACACCGCCGGCAAAAACAATTACGACCATCCGTGTGCATTATGATGTGGGGCTTGGCAATACTATGTACCTTAGAGGAGGCAGTTATCCGCTTTGGTGGGATAAGGGCAGGTCGATGCTTAATATTTCTTCGGATGTTTGGGTTTATGAAATTGAGCGTTACGCTGCAGGGGAGGTCTTTGAGTTCAAGCCATTAATTAATGATACCACCTGGTCAAGCGGAAACAATTTCATTGGAGTAGGTGGACAAACAATTGATATTTATCCGAATTTCTAGGGGAGTTTTTATAGTTGTGTCACGCTAAAATTAACTACCTGTTATGCAGGAGTGTCCCCAAATAGAGTTAGCCTCAAGTATAAAAACCTCCTATGTTATACTGGGTGTAGGTTTGCCAACCACACAAAAATCGCATAGGAGGTATTCTTATCCATTTTGTATACTTCCAAAGTACAGTATAATATAGGGAAAAGTTCGCACTTGATATTTGAAAGGCATCCCAATATGGTTTTTGTAATGACTTTCTATAAAATAAATTAGGATAACTTGGTGAATATAATAAATTTTGCGTCATCCGACCGAGAAGGCTGTTCATGGACGACTAGAGCCTCAATGGCAAGTATCGCTTTCTGCGATACTTGCCATTGAGGCTCTACCAAGGACATGCCGTACGAGGGAAAGGTAGCAAAATTTATTATATTCACCACGTTATCCTACAAAATATAAATTTAGTCATTACAAAAACCCAATTAGCACTTTCTGAGTTCTTTACAACCTACCAGGCAAAGCGTCCTACTGCGATAAGTTTAATACTACAATATTACACCATCTCTGAATATGGATATATCTTTATAACCATAAATTTCATTCTTTGTTTTTTCTCCGGAAGCCACTTTTAGTAAATAATCAAAAAAGTCTTCGGATACTTCATCAAAATTCTTCCCTTCTACAAGCTTACCTGCATTATAATCAATCCAGTGCTGCTTTTTCTCAAAAAGTTTGGAGTTAGAGGATATCTTTACAGTCGGGACAGGGGAACCGAAGGGATTTCCACGTCCGGTTGTAAATAAAATCATTTGAGCGCCGCTTGCAACTAAATTGGTACAGGATACCTGATCATTACCGGAGCCGGTAAGAAGGTTAAGCCCATTTTCCTTTTTGGGCTCGCCATAATTTAGAACACCTACTACCGGTGCGTTTCCGCCTTTTTGAATACAGCCTAAGGACTTATCTTCTAAAGTGGTTATGCCGCCTTTTTTGTTCCCTGGTGAAGGGTTTTCATAAATGGTCTGATTATATTTTTTAAAGTAGTTCTTATAGTTATTTATCAAATGAACTACGTCTTCAAAAACTTCCTGGGATACTGCCCGTTCCATTAATAAAGTCTCTGCACCAAACATTTCAGGAACCTCAGTGAGGATGGTAGAACCCCCTTGCTTTACCAGGATATCATTAATTTTACCGCAAAGAGCATTGGCAGTAATTCCAGAGAATCCATCGGATCCCCCGCATTTAAAACCAAGAACTAATTTATCTGCGGATACTTTTTCGCGTTTCATTTTAGAAGCATAGTCCGTAAGTTCTTCCAGTAATCTTAATCCTTCCTCGTATTCATCCTCAACCTCTTGGGTAACTAAGAATTTTACCCGGTTGGTATCATAGTCTCCTAAGACTGGTTTAAAATTGTCTAAATCATTATTCTCACAGCCAAGGCTTAATACTAGAACAGCCCCTGCATTGGGGTTATTGATAATACCCTTTAAAAGCTCCTGGGTAGTTTTAAGGTCATCTCCTAACTGGCTGCAACCCATATTATGTGTATAAGCAAAGATACCATCGGTCTTTCCGCCATATATAAGATTTCCTTCATCCGCTAACAGTTTGGCAGTGTTATTAACGCAGCCAACTGTCGGTATGATCCAAACCTCATTACGTATTCCTACACTTCCATCGGGACGTACGTAACCATTAAAATACTTGTCCTTCTTTATTTCAGAAAATTGTTTGAATATTTCTTTATTAGGATGATATTCGTATTCCAGCAAATCACTTAAATTGGTTTTGACATTGTGGGTATGAACATGTTCCCCTTTTGTTATATCGGCAGTGGCATGACCGATGGATTGACCATATTTAATAACATGTTCTCCTGCTTTTATATCCTTTAAGGCAACTTTATGTCCAAAAGGTATATCTGTACTTAAGGCTATGGTAATAGAACCAAGGGTATAAGTTTCGCCGGCTTTTAAATCTTTTACAGCTACAGCTACACTATCTGTATCTGATATTAAAATTAATGCATTCTCAGATTGTGCCATATTCATTCTCCTATTCCTCATTCTTTTTGCTGTTTCTTAATTTACTCGTTTTTATGTTCAATACTGCTTTTAAAAACTTTTGGATAGTTCTTGTAACGTTGAAATAATCAAAATTATTTTGAAACAATTTCTTTTACTATGTCACGAATGTTTCCATTTTCGATTTTCACTAAATAATCAGTAACTTTCTCTGTAAGACCGGTAATCTTAGTTAAATCTTTTCCGCTCCAGAAAGCAGTATTAGAAAGTACAGCTTCCGGTATGTCTTTTACGTCCTTCTTGGTCCAGATATCATAGAAGAAATCAATTACTTCACCATCATCTTTTATTTGATATTCAGTACCATCCGCTCTCTTGCCCCAATATTCCATACCGCGTTTTTCTCCCTTATAGAATTTAATAAATGCAGCCAGAGAGAAGCATAACGCTTCCGGTAATTGGGATTTACGTTCAACATATTCCAAGATAGTTGGAAGACATCTGGCGTTAAATTTGGAGCAGGAGTTTAATGAAATATCAAGGAGCTTATGTTTAATATATGGATTAGCAAAACGGGCCCCTACTTCATTTGCAAAGGATACCAATTCTTCTTTAGGAAGATCCAAAGTTGGAATTACCTCATTAAAAATGACTTCATTTAAATAAGCTTCAAATACTTCGTCATTCATAAAGTCCCCAACGAAATTATGTCCGGAAAGGTAAGCTGCCAAAACAGTAGAAGTATGAGCACCGTTTAATATACGGACTTTTCTCATTTTGTAAGGGGTAACATCTTCAGTCCAAAGTACATTGGCATCTGTTTTATGAATTGGAAGAATGTCAGCCCATTCTTTTTTACCTTCAATTACCCATAGGTTAAATACTTCACTGGTAGTTATAATCTTATCCTGGTATCCTAATTTCTCTTCGAAATAGTCGATTTGATCCTTTGGATATCCGGTAACTATACGGTCTACCAAAGTATTGGTAAACTTGTTGGCATTCTCAACCCAGTTCATGAATGCTTCACCTAAGTTCCAATCCTTTGCATATTGCAGAACAATACGTTTTAATTCATCTCCGTTATAGTCGATTAATTCCACCGGAAGGAATAATAAACCTCTTTCCATATCCCCATTAAATGCTTTGAATCTTTCGTAAAGAAATACAGTAACTTTTCCGGGGAAAGAAGAAGGGGGAGTATCCGTTAGTTTATCTTCCGGCTTATAGGCAATACCTGCTTCCGTAGTATTGGATATAACAACTTCAAGGTCTTTGCTTCTGGCAAGTGCTAAAAAGTCTTCATAATCGTTGTAAGGGCTGATGCATCTGGAAACAGAAGTGATTTGCTCGATTCTTTCAACAGGTTTACCATTCTCAATACCTCTCATGGCAAGGGTATAAATTCCATCCTGGCTATTGATAATATCACACAGACCATTTCCGATTGGCTGACAAAGGACAATGCTTCCCTGATATATACCATCTCTGTTGGCTTTATCAATCATCCAGTCAGCAAAGGAACGTAAGAAGTTTCCTTCACCGAATTGAAGAATTTTTTCAGGATAATTACCATATACCTTTTCTGTTGTTTCGTTAATTTGTTTCATTTCTAAGATCCTCCTATATGAAATTATGATTACCTGTATTATAATGTTGATTATACACCATGTATACATTGTTGTATACAACAAAATGCAAAAAAATATAAATTTGTAGAAAAAGTGTTATTCTTAGCTGAAAGGGAAGAATTAAATAATATTTCTTAACTTTCAGCTAAGAATAACACTTAACAGAACTTATCTAAATAATACTTGTCAAAAGACTGCTTGCGGGAAAATACTTATTATTATAATTTAGAAAATAATAAAATTATAATTCAAACCCACCGGACAGTATAACATTAAAGGCGGCATCTTTACTTGCCATCAGATGTGCTTCCAAAGTGTCAGCAGCTTTCTTATAATTTCTTTTTATAATCTCATTAGCAATTTCAATATGTTCTATCTGGGTTTTTTCTAAACGATCTTTATTCAAACTACCGCTTAAGATTCTAAGCCTTGTATTTTGTGCACTCATATTTTTATAACACTGTATAAAATATGGGTTCTCACTTGAACAGACAATTAATTTATGGAAGGCATCGTCTAACTCGTGAATCCTAGTCAGATCGGCGGAACTGGAAGTGGTAACCAACTTAATTAGGGAATCGCTTTCTGAAATTATATTTTTTAGTTTATTAAAATGATCATCATCTATTCGATTGCCATAAGTTGCAAGAATATAAGGTTCTAAAAGAACTCTTGTCTCATAGATCATGTTAATTTCATTTATATTTAAAGGTGCAACAACAACTCCCTTTTTGGGAAGGATCTTAATCAGGTTTTCCTGCTCTAATCTGCTTAAGGCATCCCTAACAGGAGTTCTGCTGACATTTATCTCCTTGCATAACTGCTCCTCATTTAAATAAGAATTAGGAGCATATTCACAGTTTAATATTTTGGTACGAATGGTTTGATAAGCCTGCTGCTTTAAACTTACTTTCACTTTATCCTCAATTCTGGCGCTATAATGCCTTTTTGATTTCAATTAATTTTTTAAATTAAGTTATATTGAAATTTTATAATATCATATATGTATACATTTGTGAATATAGGATTTTAACAATATTATTTTAATTGTTTCTATATCAGTACCGGTAAAAAGCAATAGATGTATACAACATTAATAGCATTGAATAAGTATTTGGAAAAAGCTATAATAAAATTTAAAAAGATGTCCCAGGAGTATATTTGTATTGAGAGTATAAGATAGATTGATTAAAAGATACCTATGGCAAGCCATATTTAAGATATTAATCCACTATTTTTGGTGGGTACATTGGATATGGCTGTAAAAAAGAATATTCCTGTCAGGAAGAAGTATGGACAGACAGTTTTCAGACAAATGAAAGCACTTGATGACAAGATTACAGATTAAAATATTGCTATGCTATTACCACAAGGAGATGATATAAAAGATGGAATGGTTACAATCATTAAATCGTGCAATTGACTTTATGGAGGAACATTTAACAGATAATATTACCTGTGAAGATGTAGCTGAACACATTTATATTTCAAGCTTTCATTTTCAAAGAACCTTTAATTTACTGACCGGATTAACGATTGGTGAGTATCTTAGAAACAGACGGTTATCATTGGCAGGACAGGATTTGCTAAAGGGTAATAATAAGGTAATTGACGTTGCATTAAAATATTGTTATGAAACGCCGGAAAGTTTCTCGAAAGCATTTAGCAGATTTCATGGAATAACACCAAATCAGGCCAAAAAGGAAGGCTCCGTTTTAAAATCATTCAATCCCCTTGTTATAAAAATTAAATTAGAAGGTGGTAGTACAATGGATTACAGAATTGTTAAGAAAGATTCCTTTAAGTTAGTAGCAAAAACAAGATTATTTTCTAATGAGACTTCTCAGACAGAAATACCAAAGTTTTGGAGTGAATATTATAATACCGGTTTGGCTAATAAAGTGTGTGGTATGATGGGAATTTGTTTACAGTCTAAGAATGATGCAAGGACTTGGAGCTATGGTATCGGCTGTGAGGAGAAATATGTAAAGGAGATACCGGAAGATTTTGAAATACTGGAGATTCCTGCCTATACATGGGCAATCTTTACCTGTGTGGGACCTATGCCTGATGGGATTCAGAATATGTGGGAAAGAGTTTATAGTGAGTGGCTTCCCCAGGCTGATTATGAACTTATTTCAGATTATGATATTGAGTATTATACCGAGGGAGATAACACGAAGGAAGATTATGTTTCTGAGATATGGATACCTGTAAAGGAAAAAAAGAACCGGATTTAGAAGGGATATATCAGATAATATACTGATGTAAAGTATGAAAGAGGACCGATTAAATTGGTCTTCTTTTTTTGCAATTAAAGTTATCAATTCGGATAATTTTATTGTTATTAGTAAATTTTGGATATATAATATAAGTAGGTATTTTCAATGAAAGATAATACTAAAATAGCTGAAAGGATTGGATAATGTAATGGAGAAGGGTAAGTTTCAAACCAGCAGATTTGAAAGGTTGTCCTATGGGGGATTTTTCTTGGGGCAGAATATTATTTATGTAATACCATTTCAATTTTTAGCTTATTTTTATCTGGAATATGTAGGATTGAAGTTAGAAGATGTTACCTTTATGCTTCTGATAGCAAAAGTATGGGATGCTGTAAATGATCCTATTATGGGTGCCATCGTTGACAAGTGTAATTTCAAAAAGGGCAAATATCTTCCCTGGCTTAAGGTTGTGACCTATTTATTACCTTTATCTTTAGTTCTCATGTTTATAAATCCCGATACATCCTACACTATAAAATTATTCTATGCTTATGCCACTTACATATTATTTGATATGATTTATACCATATCGGATTCACCTTTGTTCTCTTTGTCTACAGTTATGAGCAGTCTGCCTTATGAAAGGGATATACTTATGTCTTATGGCAGATTTGCAGCGGCAGTTGCTGCAATACTCAGCGCTGTCTTTATGAGTATCAAAGAAAAAGCGGACTGGACATTAACGGTGGTAATTTACTACTTTGTGGCATTTCTATTTATGTTCCCCTTACAATTTAAAGCAAAAGAACGTGTGGAATATTCTCGGAATAAGGACATTACATTTAGAGAAATATTCAAATATCTTTTTAAAAATAAATATTTATTAATCTATTATCTTGGTTATATGGCAATTGGCTCCACCAACTCTCTTCAAATTATGGCGGCCATCTTTGCCAATTCAAATCTTGGAAGCGATACCATGGTAACGGTTATCATGGGTGTTTCCATTCTGCCTATTATTATCATTGCTCCATTTTTACCAAAGCTTATTAATAAGTTTGGTAAGAAAAAGATTACTGTGTTTTGTTCCGTTGCTACCATTATTATGTGTGTAATTCAATATGCTGCAGGATATGATAATCTAATTGTCTTTTTGATTCTTTCAGCTATCCGTGTGGTATTTATGCAGACTCCCCTGATGTTATACGGAATGTTTACAGCAGATTGTATTGAATACGGTGCTTATATTAATGGAGAAAGAACGGAAGGTATTGCTTTCTCTTTACAAACCTTTATAACAAAGCTTTCCGCCGCCGTATGCCAGACTTTGTGCCTTGCTTTACTCAGCGTATTTGGGTATGCAGAACAGGCAGCAACGCAGTCTGCAAAAAGTTTACACGGCATATGGATAATTTTGAGCCTGATGCCTATTGCAGGATATGCCATTATGATTATAATTATGGGAATCTATAAACTGGATGAGAAAAAAGTAGAAGAAATGTTGGAACATAATAAGAGGAGGGACGGCAATGTCTGATAAAGAAAATCTTCCTGCAAAAGAGCACCGGGAGTATATAAAACCGGAAAATCTAAGTACCATAAAGGAAAGGGCAGAAGAATTGGTTTCTCAAATGACTGAGGATTCTTTCTATATGAAACAGAATAAGCTTAATTACAACAGCAAAATAAAAGATATTTACGCTAACCCCATTGGTCATGACGTACTTTATAAATTACTGCTGCAATTAAATAAAAGTGAAAAGTTAATTAGGAATCCTATCATAAAAAATCTTCCCTTAAAAACAGTAGTAGCTCTTACAAAGAAATCCCTGGGAAAAGATTTTTTTGATGTTCTGCTGGAGCTATTAAACATTGAATCGGAGCATCCTTATACCCTGCAAAAAGGTATTGAACCAAAATGGTGGAAGGAGGTAGTTTTTTATCAGATATATCCCAGAAGCTTTATGGATTCCAATGGTGATGGTATCGGAGATCTAAAAGGAATTATTTCGAAGCTGGATTATTTAAAAGAACTGGGAGTGGATGCTATCTGGCTTTCACCTATTTACGATTCTCCAAATGATGATAATGGTTATGACATTAGAGACTATTATGCCATTATGGGTGAGTTTGGCACTATGGAGGATTTTGACCGTCTTTTGGAGGAGGTACATAATAGGGGTATGAAACTAATCATGGACCTGGTGGTTAATCACACCTCAGATGAACATCCTTGGTTTCAGGAAGCTATTAAGAATCCGGGATCAAAATATAAAGAGTATTATTTATTTCAAAAATCAAAGGATAAAAATCCTCCTAACAACTGGACTTCCTTTTTTAGCGGCCCTGCATGGAATTACTATAAGGAATTGGATGAATGGGCCCTTCATTTGTTCTCTAAGAAGCAAATGGATTTAAATTGGGATAATGAAAATGTAAGAAAAGATATTCAACAGATGATTAGCTGGTGGCTATCAAAAGGAGTGGATGGCTTCCGTTTGGATGTAATTAATTACATTTCAAAAAGGGAAGGCCTGCCATGGGGGAATAAAACGGTTGGAGAATTAATGGGGTACTACGGAATTGAAAACTACTATTATGGACCAAATCTACATAAGTATTTAAAGGAAATCAGGTCAGAAGCCTTTGAACCTTTTAAAGCTTTTAGTGTAGGAGAGACACCGGGAGTTGGAATGGAAATGAGCAAGCTGCTTACGGCTGACTACAGACAGGAATTGGATATGGTATTCTCTTTTGACCATCTGGAAACACCGGGACATGTCCGTTTTAATGACTATGAGTACGATCTAAATTATTTAAAAGAATATTTCATTCATTGGATGGAGGATTATGGAGATGCCTGCTGGATGTCCTTATTCTATGAAAATCATGATAATCCCAGAATGATATCCAAAGTAAACAAGAATCCGGCTTATCGCAAGCCATTGGCAAAACTGCTGGCAATGATACAATTAACTTTAAAAGGAACTCCGTTTATCTTTCAAGGTCAGGAAATTGGTTCTGTAAATAAGGCATTTCAATCCGCCACAGACTTAAGAGATGTGGAAAGTATTAATTTGTATAAGGAATTAATAGAAAAATCAAGTGCCGAAGATGCTTTCCGGGAAGTATTAAGTGGCAGCAGAGACCATGCAAGAACACCGATGCAATGGAGTGATAAAAAGAATGCCGGTTTCACTGAGGGAATCCCTTGGATAGTAACCGATGAAGACTATAAACAATGGAATGTGGAAAAACAGCTGGAAAATGAGGATTCCGTTTTAAACTTTTACAGACAATTAATACAGTTTCGAAAAGAGCATAAGGCACTTATTTATGGAAGTTTTGAAGCCGTCAATAAGAAGAGGAAAGATAGTTTCACTTACTATAGAAGAGGAGAAAAGGAAGAGTTTTATGTAGAATGTAATTTAAGCAGTAATACTATAAAAAGGAATACCTTAGCATCAGGATATGAATTGATTTTATCCAATTACAGTGAGCCGGCAAAAGATTTAAGACCTTATGAGGCAAACTTATATAAAGTGTAAAGGAAAACCATCTTCTCAGATGGAAGACCATATCTACCATTCTGAAGAATTCCAACATGTGAATCCATTGGAATTCTCATGTTGAACTTCTTCATCTATTATTTGAGTTGCCAAAGCCACATCATGTTTGGAAGTGTGAAACAGAGAAATCAGTTTCTAATAATAATGTTTAAATAGGAGGGGCTAGTTATCATAGTCCCTCAATCATTAAAACATCAGGACTGTAAACCGCTGTTATTATTTAATTTGTATTTACAATGGGGTGAATTCAGTGTATAATAAACGTGGTGAGTTGTTAAGAAAATAACAGAGTTTTCTAAGAACGAACCACGTTAATGTGAATGAGTAAAGCTAGATTGAATTAAAAAAGTTATCGTGCTGAGCACAAGGATACTTTCCGAGTGAAAAGGCGAGAGTATATATAGGAATAGCCCCTGTAACAAATTTTTATATTTACTACAGGTAAGGCTATTATATCTATGATACCCAATCCTTGTGCCACCCCGGCCGAGGATTTTTTTATTTAACCTCATCAGGTAAGGACTTGCCTGTTTCAGCAGGAGTTTAAGCTCCTGCTGAAATGCCACGTAGTGGCAATGAGGTTATAAAGCAAGCAGCGAAGCGGATCACGAATATCCCCTTTGACGGTTTCTGATTCATACTACTACCAATTTTAAGAAAGCGAGCTGACTATGGCAAATATAAAAGCATTGATTGATACTTTAGAAGCACAAGGCTGTTTATCCAGAGAAGAATATATAGAATTGCTGTCTAATTACTCGAAAGAAGATGCAGAGTATCTCAAAGAAAAGGCCCGTAAAATTGCAAATAAATATTATGATAATAAAATCTATACCAGAGGTTTAATTGAATTTACAAATTACTGTAAAAATGACTGTTATTATTGCGGTATACGGCGAAGCAACAGGAATGTAGTCCGTTACCGCCTGACCAAAGAAGATATACTAAGCTGCTGTGAGCAAGGATATGATTTGGGTTTTCGTACTTTTGTGCTGCAAGGCGGAGAGGATGGACATTTTACAGATGATATGCTGGTTGACATCATTACAGCTATTAAAAAAGGTTACCCTGATTGTGCCCTGACCTTATCCCTTGGAGAAAGAAGTTATGAATCGTATAAAAGATTTCGTGAAGCGGGGGCAGACCGTTATTTGTTACGGCATGAAACTGCCAACGAAGAACACTTTGGGAAGCTCCATCCGGCTAATCAAACCTTACAGAATAGAAAGGAATGCTTAAGAAATCTAAAGTCCTTAGGTTTTCAAGTTGGCTGTGGGTTCATGGTAGGTTCCCCTTATCAAACTATGGAGAATCTGGCAGAAGATTTACTTTTTGTAAAAGAATTATCCCCTTCCATGATTGGAATTGGGCCATTTTTACCTCATCATGAAACGCCCTTTGCAAAGGAAAAAGCGGGTTCTTATGAGCTCACGCTGGTATTATTAAGTATATTACGATTGATCGCTCCAAACGCATTAATACCGGCAACTACCGCATTGGGAACCATTAATCCTTTAGGAAGAGAGAATGGCATATTATCCGGAGCCAATGTAGTTATGCCAAACTTATCTCCGGTTTCTGTCCGTAAACAATATGAACTTTATGATAATAAAATATGTACCGGTGACGAAGCTGCTGAATGTAAATTCTGCCTGCAAAACCGCATGAACCGGATCGGATATGAAATAGTAGCAGAACGGGGAGATATGAAGCCTCTATAATAAAATCAGTATAATTATTATAAGGATACTTATAAGTTTGAAAACGGTTATAAATATGAATTTTTAAATATAGATTTAAGCAATGTTAACGAAAGTATAGTAAGGAGATGCAGATTATGTATGATGTAAAATCAAAAAAGGCTGAGGAATTTATTAGCCATGAAGAGATACTGGAAACTATAGAATATGCAAAAGAAAACAAGAGTAACCGTCCGTTAATTGAAAGCATTATTGAAAAGGCTAAATTAATGAATGGAATTTCCCACCGGGAAGCCGCAGTTTTATTGGAGTGTGATTTAGAAGATGAGATTCAGAAGATTTATACACTTGCTAAGGAAATTAAACTAAGATTCTATGGGAACCGTATTGTTATGTTTGCACCCCTTTACTTATCCAATTATTGTGTGAATGGCTGTGTTTACTGTCCTTATCATTATAAAAATAAGCATATTACAAGAAAGAAACTGACTCAGGATGAGATTCGTGAAGAAGTAATTGCATTACAGGATATGGGACATAAGCGTCTTGCATTAGAAACCGGAGAAGATCCGATAAACAGTCCCATTGAATATGTTTTGGAAAGTATTAAGACCATTTATTCCATCAAACATAAAAATGGAGCCATTCGCCGGGTTAATGTAAATATTGCGGCAACAACAATTGATAATTATAGAAAGCTGAAAGAAGCAGGAATAGGAACTTATATATTATTCCAGGAAACTTATCATAAAGAGAATTATGAAAACCTTCATCCAACAGGGCCAAAGCATAACTACGCTTTCCATACAGAAGCAATGGACCGTGCAATGGAGGGTGGAATTGATGATGTAGGATTAGGTGTATTATTTGGATTAAATATGTACCGTTATGATTTTGTAGGTTTGCTTATGCACGCAGAGCATTTAGAGGCGGCTATGGGAGTAGGCCCTCATACCATAAGTGTTCCAAGAATTCGTCCTGCAGACGACATTAATCCGGAAGACTTTAAAGACGGTATCTCTGATGAAATATTTGAGAAAATTGTAGCAGTACTTCGAATCGCGGTTCCTTATACCGGAATGATCGTTTCAACCCGTGAATCCAAGAAAACAAGAGAAAGGGTATTGGAACTTGGAATCACCCAGATTAGCGGCGGCTCTAAGACCAGCGTAGGTGGATATGCAGAACCGGAATTAGAGGAAGAAAATTCAGCTCAATTTGATGTAGATGATAAGCGTCCTCTGAATCAGGTAGTCAACTGGCTGTTAACCTTAGGTTATATTCCAAGTTTCTGTACAGCATGTTACCGTGAAGGAAGAACAGGAGACCGTTTTATGAGTCTTTTAAAATCCGGACAAATCGTAAATTGCTGTCAGCCAAATGCATTAATGACTTTAAAAGAATATCTGGAAGATTACGCAGACCCGGATACCAAAGTTAAGGGAGAAGGGGTTATTGAAAAAGAGCTAGAACATATCACCAATCAAAAAGTAAAGGACATTGCTAAAGATTATCTTGTACAGGTACATGAAGGAAAGAGGGACTTCCGTTTCTAAAAATATAACTCGAGAAAGGTAGATGCAAGTATGAGTCTAAATGATACACCAAGGGCGAACCGCCTTCATATTGGAATATTTGGAAAGAGAAACAGCGGAAAATCTACATTAATTAATGCCATTACGGGACATAATACGGCATTGGTTTCCGACGTAGCAGGAACAACCACAGATCCGGTGTATAAAACCATGGAGATCTGCGGAATTGGGCCTTGTGTATTGATTGACACCCCAGGATTTGATGATGAAGGCCATTTAGGGCTTATGCGTGTAGAAAAGACCAGACTTGCAATGGAAAAAACGGATATTGCACTTATTGTCTGTTGTGATGAGGACATTAGGGAAGAATTATATTGGATTGATTTATTTAAGAAGAGAAAAACCCCTTTTGTAATCATAATTAATAAAGCTGATCAAATTATCAATGCAGAATATATTGCCCGGATATTTGAGGAATCATGTAAAGAAAGGCCTTTAATCATCAGTGCAAAGAATAAAACTGGGATTGAAAATATCCGGGAAGAAATTATGAGAAAACTTCCTGAGGACTATGATGCTGCCAGTATTACAGGGAATCTTGCTGGAGAAAATGATACCATATTACTGGTCATGCCTCAGGATATTCAGGCACCAAAAGGACGGCTAATACTGCCGCAGGTACAAACATTGAGGGAGTTGCTGGATAAAAAGTGTATTGTTTCAAGCTGTACCACAGATAAATTAGACCAGGCACTGGCTAATTTTGTGAAGCCCCCAAAATTGATCATTACGGATTCCCAAGTGTTTAGAATTGTCTATGATAAAAAGCCAAAAGAAAGCATGCTCACTTCCTTTTCAGTACTATTTGCCAACTACAAAGGAGACATTCACTACTATGCCGAAAGTGCGGCAGCCATTGAACAATTAACTGAGAATTCGAAGGTATTAATTGCAGAAGCCTGTACCCATGCACCTTTGACGGAAGACATAGGAAGAGAAAAGATTCCACATATGCTTAGAAAAAAGGTTGGAGAGGGATTAACTGTTGATATAGTAAGCGGTTCAGATTTCCCGGCGGATCTGTCCCCATATGATTTAATTATCCAGTGTGGTGCCTGTATGTTTAACCGAAAGTATGTATTGAACCGTATTGAACAGGCACAAACCCAAAAAGTTCCTATGACAAACTATGGTGTAGTAATCGCTTATTTAACAGGCATATTAGACAAAATAGAATATTAACATTTTAATACTAAGTGTATAGAACTATTATAATTGAGCATATTATTTAAATTCATAAGTTTTAAAAACAATGTCATTCTAAAATAAAAGGTATAATAGCTTTGCATTTACTTTATAAGGTTTTAAATTATTACCAAAACAGTAATTTTAAAAAATTCTTTTATTGTTGTAAGTTTCATGGTATTATAATTGAGGCACATTGAAATTCATATACATTATGGAGGTATTAAAAAATGACAATTTCTTTGTTTGAATTTCTGGATCAGCTGGCATCTAATTTGCCGTTGTTGATTACAGTTATTCTTACACTTGGTGTTATTCTGGTGAATGGTTGGACAGATGCTCCCAATGCAATTGCAACCTGCGTTTCTACCAGATGCTTAAGACCAGAAAAGGCTATTTTATTAGCTGCTGTTTTCAATTTCTTTGGAGTATTATTTATGACCATTGTTAATGCTACAGTTGCAGAAACCATTTATAATATGGTAGATTTCGGAGGTAATACAAAGGATGCATTAGTTGCACTTTGTGCTGCATTGTTTGCAATTGTTTTATGGGCAACTGCTGCCTGGGCATTTGGTATTCCAACAAGTGAGAGTCATGCACTTATTGCAGGAGTTTCTGGTTCTGCTATTGCTCTTCAAGGCGGCTTAGGTGGTATTAATGGTGGCGAGTGGATCAAAGTAATAATTGGTTTGATCTTTTCCACGGTAGCTGGATTTGCAGCAGGCTATTTTGTTACTAAAATAGTTGAAGTGATATGTAAAGGTATGGATCGCAGAAAGACCAATGAATTTTTCAGCGGTGCACAAATTGCAGGTGCTGCTTCTATGGCATTTATGCATGGAGCACAAGACGGACAAAAGTTCATGGGTGTATTCTTGTTAGGTGTATTTTTAGCAAATGGACAGGGAAACGTTACAAATTTTACAATTCCTGTTTGGCTAATGATCTTATGCTCTGTAGTTATGGCTTTAGGAACTTCCATTGGAGGATATAAGATTATAAAATCAGTTGGAATGGGAATGGTTAAGTTAGAAAAATACCAAGGTTTTGCAGCAGATATTGCAGCTTCTTTCGTATTACTAATATCTTCCGTCAGAGGTATTCCGGTTAGTACAACCCACACAAAAACTACCGCCATCATGGGAGTTGGCGCATCTAAAAGGCTCTCTTCTGTCAACTGGGGAACCGTAAAAGAAATGGTTTTAGCATGGGTACTCACTTTCCCGGGTTGTGGCATTATTGGTTATCTAATGGCACTTTTATTTATGCGGTTATTTTAACGGATTGATATTATAATAATATGAAATTTTGGTAAACATTATGTAAAAGGTTTGTAAAGGAAAACTGAATCGGTTTGATTTCTATATAAGAAAGGATATAAAAAACAATGGCTAAAAATAAAGATTATAATTATTTTAAGAAATTTGTAGAATTAATAGATTACTCCTGTCAGTCCTCTAAAATCTTAGAAGATACCTTAGAGAATTTTAATACAAAAACTATTGAAAATAAACTGGAAGAACTTCACAAAATTGAACATACTGCCGACTTGGCAAAACATGAATTAATGCATCAATTAGCTGTAGAATTTATTGCACCCCTTGAAAGAGAAGATATTGTAAGCCTGTCTCAAAAGATTGATGATATTACCGATACCGTAGAGGACGTATTAATTAAAATTCATATATACAATGTGCAGACTATGAAGTCCGATATATTTCAGTTTACGAAATTAGTTTCCAGATGCTGCCTTGCTCTTAAGACAGCTTTAGAAGAATTCCATAATTATAAGAAATCAACTTCATTAAAAGCAAAACTGATTGAAGTAAATGATTTAGAAGAAGAAGGAGATCGTTTATACTACAAGACCGTTGCCAGACTTTACCGTGAATCTAAAGATCCGGTGGAATTATTAGTTTGGACTGAGATTTATGATCACCTGGAAAAATGCTGTGACGCATGTGAAGAAGTGTCCGATGTAATCGAGTCGGTTATCATGAAGAATTCCTAATAACAATATCTTGAGCTTAAGTTCAGTCATTCTGAATTATAAGCTCATATTTTTTTACCTAATAGTAAGTTTTTACACATTTATGGTATAATCATATTATATTGGTTATCCTAAAAGGGACAAAAGAGAGGACGTAAATTCGGATCTAAGGAGGTATATTTATGAATCAAAACTTAAAAGAGAAAGCACAAAAGCAATTTCAACTACAGGGGAAAACCTATCATTACTATAGTCTGGCTGTTTTGAAAGAGGAAGGCTATGACATCAATCATTTGCCATACTCAATAAAAATTTTGTTAGAATCCCTCTTAAGACAATGTGATGGATTTGGAGTTCGGGAAGAGCACATACGTAATCTGGCAGATTGGGCAAGGGAACATAAGAAACAAGGGGAAATCCCTTTTAAACCATCACGGGTTATCTTACAAGACTTTACTGGTGTTCCCGCAGTTGTAGATTTGGCCTCTATGCGGGATGCCATGGCAAGTATAGGCGGTTCTAAGGATTTGATTCATAAAATTAATCCGGAAGTTCCGGTAGATTTAGTAATTGATCATTCTGTTCAAGTAGATTGCTATGGTACAAGAGAGTCTCTTAATGAAAATATGAAATTAGAATTTGAACGTAATAAAGAAAGATACGAATTCTTAAACTGGGCAAAGAAAGTATTTAATAATTTCAGTGTAGTTCCTCCTGCTACAGGAATTATCCATCAGGTCAATTTGGAGTTTCTGGCTAAAGTAGTCAGTACTAAAATAGAGGATGATAAAACTGTGGTATTTCCAGATACCTTGGTTGGAACGGATTCCCATACTACAATGATTAATGGTCTTGGAGTACTTGGATGGGGTGTTGGTGGAATCGAAGCAGAAGCAGGAATGTTAGGGCAGCCTTCTTATTTTCCTGTTCCGGAAGTTATTGGAGTTCGTTTGACAGGAAATTTACCGGCAGGTGCAACAGCTACAGATCTTGCCCTATACATGACTAAGATATTGCGTGAGAAAGGCGTAGTCAGTAAATTTGTGGAGTACTTTGGAGAAGGAGTAAGTAACCTTCCTTTGGCAGACCGGGCAACCGTTGCCAACATGGCTCCTGAGTACGGTGCTACCTGCGGATATTTTCCGGTGGACGAAGAAACCTTGGCTTATCTTAAACTAACAGGACGAGAAGAAGAACATATTACATTAGTAAGAAGATATTTACAGGAAAATGGAATGTTCTTTGAGGAAAAAGAGGAACCCATCTATACAGAGGTAATAGAGGTAGACTTATCAAAGATTGAACCGTCACTGGCAGGGCCAAAACGTCCTCAGGATAGAATACTTCTAAACCATATGAAGGAAGAATTTCACAAGTCTGTTACTGCACCTTTGGGGAATAAAGGACATGGACTAAGTGATGAGGAATTTAATAAAAAACCGGAAGTTGTATTAAAAGATGGAAGAAAGAGTACTATGGAAACCGGAAGTATTGTTATTGCTTCTATTACTTCCTGTACAAATACCTCTAACCCATATGTATTGCTGGGAGCCGGGCTCCTTGCTAAGAAGGCAGTGGAGAAAGGTCTTTCTGTACCTGCTCACGTAAAAACCTCTTTAGCGCCGGGTTCTAAGGTTGTAACCGATTATTTGGAGGAAGCAGGTTTACAGAAATATTTAGACAGGCTTGGATTTTATACCGTTGGTTATGGCTGTGCCACCTGCATCGGCAACTCAGGACCTTTATTGCCGGAAATTGATGATGTGATTATTAAGAATGATTTATTAGTAGCTTCTGTATTGTCCGGAAACCGTAACTTTGAAGGGCGTATTCACCAACTGGTAAAAGCAAACTATTTGGCTTCACCTATATTGGTGGTGGCTTATGCCTTAGCTGGAACCGTTAATATAGATCTTCAAAAAGAACCTTTAGGCAAAGACCAAGATGATAATCCTGTATTCTTAAAAGATATTTGGCCGGAAGAAACAGAAATTCAAAAAGTATTGATCCAATGTGTAAAACCGGAATTATTCAGCAAAGAGTATGAGACAGTTTATGAGAATAATGAAGTATGGAATCATATGAAAGCAGGAGATAGTCCATTATATAAGTTTGATGAGAATTCAACCTATATTCAAAATCCCGATTATTTCACCAATCTATCCAAAGAGCCGGGTGCTTTAAAACCACTTATAAATATGAGGGTATTGGGAAAATTTGGTGACTCCATTACGACAGACCATATATCTCCCGCCGGTGCTATCGGTAAGAATACTCCTGCTGCAAAATATTTACTGGAACATGGGGTAGAACAGGAAGACTTTAACACTTACGGGGCAAGAAGGGGCAATCATGAAGTAATGATGCGAGGAACCTTTGCTAATATCCGTATACGCAATCAACTGGCTCCTGGTACAGAAGGAAGTTTTACCACCTATTGGCCAACCAATGAGATAATGTCTATCTATGATGCAGCTATGAAATATAAAAAGGAAAACATAGGATTAGTGATTCTTGCAGGAAAAGATTACGGTATGGGCTCTTCCAGAGACTGGGCAGCCAAAGGGCCAAGCCTTCTGGGAGTAAAAACCGTTATAGCAGAAAGTTATGAGCGTATTCACCGCTCTAATCTGGTTATGATGGGAATCCTGCCCCTGCAGTTCTTACCCGGTGAATCAGCTGACAGCTTAGGATTAACAGGGGAAGAAACAATCTCTGTAACAATTGATGAAAATGTAAAACCACATGATAAAATAATGGTAGAAGCAATGGGAACCCATGAGCATAAGAAAAGCTTTTCTGCTATTTTGCGGTTTGATTCTGAAGTGGAAAAGGAATATTACCGGCATGGTGGAATCCTGCAGATGGTATTAAGAGAAAAATTAAAAACATCTTAATTTCTTCACCAGACAGATTGGTAACAAGATGCTATATGAATGACAGTTTTTATTTTGCAGCTTTCTCTTTTTATGATTGAATTTCCATTACTCAAATTAGATAGAATCATAATATTAAAAAAGTGTGATTTGAATCATAGTTTAGAGAACAATATATTGTTATATTATTGTCATAAAGATTGGAGGTAATAAAGATGGGAAAGAGAATAACAGACAAAGTAACCTGGGTTGGTAAAGTAGATTGGGAGTTAAAAAATTTTCATGGACAGGAACTTTCTACAAAAAAAGGTTCATCATATAATTCGTATTTAATCAGAGATAAAAAGACAGTATTAATTGATACGGTATGGCAGCCATATGATAAGGAGTTTGTATCAAGATTAAAGAAAGAGATTGATTTAAAAGAAATTGATTATATCGTCGCAAATCATGGAGAAATTGATCATAGCGGTGCACTTCCGGAACTTATGAGAGAAATTCCAAACACACCAATTTATTGTACTGCCAATGGTGCCAAGATTCTAAAAGGCCATTATCATGAAGACTGGAATTTTGTAACGGTTAAAACCGGTGATTCCCTTGATATTGGTGAAAGTAAGCTGGTATTTGTGGAAGCTCCTATGCTTCACTGGCCGGACAGTATGTTTACGTATATGACCGGTGAAAATATACTTTTTAGTAACGATGCATTTGGACAGCACTATGCCACAGAAACCATGTATAATGACCGGGTTGATAAGGAAGAACTTTATGCGGAAGCATTAAAATATTATGCTAATATTCTTACTCCATTCAGTTCATTGGTAATAAAGAAGATAAAAGAAGTTTTAGCCCTTAATTTACCGGTGGATTACATTTGCACCAGCCACGGAGTTATATGGAAAGAGAACCCTGCTCAAATCATTGAACATTATTTAAAATGGGCAGACAATTATCAGGAAAATCAGATTACATTAATCTACGATACTATGTGGAACTCTACCAGAAAAATGGCGGAAGCCATTGCAGAAGGCATACAAGAAGCTGATCCTGCAGTTACCGTTAAATTATTTAACTCTGCTATAGAAGATAAAAATGATATTTTATCTGAGGTGTTTAAATCCAAAGCAATCCTTATAGGCTCACCGGAAATAAACGGTGGATATTTACATTCCATTGGCGGACTTCTGGAGATGATAAAGGGGCTGAAATTTAAGGAAAAAAGTGCAGCTGCCTTCGGAAGTTATGGCTGGAGCGGAAAAGCTGTAAAGTTATTAACGGAAGAATTAGATAAATGCGGATTTAAGATAGTAAACGATGGACATAAATCCCTGTGGGTACCTGATAATGCTGAAATAGAAGTACTAAAGGAATACGGGAAGGACTTTGTAAAGGCTATACAATAACACCTGTTCACAATAGGCTAAGATTCATTTACCGGTAAATTTTATATATAGTAATTGATCAAAGAAGAATTGAAATATAATATACTCTTCGTAAACTGTCACTTTGCTTTACAAAGTGACAGTTTTTAAGCTATAATTTAAAAAAAGGAGGCGAAAATATGAACACCATAAGTAAAAACTGCACACATTGCCAAAATCGACTGTGCATACATAAAGTACCTATTTTTTCATCGCTTACTCATGAAGATATCATGAAAGTAGAAACATTAATTCACCATAGAGAATACCGCAAGGGAGATTGTATCTATAAAGAAGGTGATAAATTAGACTCTATTGTTATTATTAATGAAGGAAGTGCAAAAGCATTAAAATATACAGCAGACGGAAGAGAACAAATCTTATATGTGTTCTCAGAAGGAGATTTTTTCGGAGAGCAATATTTACTTCGTGATCAAATCGCAACCTTTACAGTAGAAGCGTTAGAAAAAGTTAAGGTTTGTATGTTTTCAAAAGAGAACTTTACACAGCTGATTCTCAATTATCCTAATATAGCCATGCAAATTATCGAAGAATTAGGGGAAAGAGTAACCCAGCTTCTAAATACCATTCAAAATATTGGTGCAAAGAGTGTGGATGCCCGTGTCAGTTCTTTATTGCTGGATTTCTCTAAAAAGTACGGTAAGAAAGTTCCAGAAGGAATTCTCATTCGTTTGCCTCTTAGCCGTGAAGGAATGGCTAATTATCTGGGACTTGCAAGAGAAACTGTCAGCCGTAAGCTTGGGCAGTTTGAAAGTGAAGGATATATTCAATCGGTAAGTAATAAATCTATATTGCTGAAAGAGGAAGATGTAATAAAGGAAATAGCGGGAGATATCTAAATTACCAGAAGAGTAAATTAAATAAAATAATAAAATCAATAATATTAATAAAGAATAGTGAAATAGAAGGAATGACCGGTTATAGAGATGAACATCGAAATATAGCCGGCTATTTTTCTTTTGTCAGCACATAAAAATAAAGCCTCTGAAATGTTATGAATGAAATAATTATTAATTTTAATATCTTTATAAATATGATTAGAATCACAGAAATCCATCTGTTTTCAGGTTATACTTAGGTCAGAAATTAATAAAGACGCTGTAAAAACAGCTATAACTCAAAAGGAGGATTCTTATGAATATAAAAGATAGAAATAACACAATTGGAGCAGTAGTAGCTGAGTTACCAAAGGCAACGGAAATTTTTAAAGAATATGGAATTGATTACTGCTGTGGAGGACATCGTTTGCTTGCTGATGTGTTAAAAGAACAAAATATATACGAAGATGAAGTATATGATAAATTACAGCAGGCAGAAGAAGAACGGAGGAATCTTTATTCCGGTGAAGGAAATAATTTTAAAGAAATGAGCCCGGAAGTATTATCCGCTTATATTGAAGATACCCACCACAGTTATCTTCGTAAGGCATTACCGGAAATAGCAGAGCTCCTTAGTATTGTTTTAAGAGCACATGGCAAAAATCATAAGGAACTATTCGATGTTTATCGTTTATTCGGTCAATTAAAAGCAGATCTTGAACAGCATTTACTAAAAGAAGAAACTTTGGTCTTCCCTATTGTAGGAGAGGCAGAGGAGAATTTAAAGGAAATAAAAGATCTTACTCATGAAATTATTACGGAGCATGAAGCTGCCGGAGAAGTCCTTAGAGAACTTAGAAGTATAACGAAAGATTATCAATTACCGGAAGACGCTTGTAAAACCTTTGAGAAAGCATATGAAAAGCTGGAAGAATTGGAACAGGATTTACATCAGCACATCCATTTGGAAAATAATATCTTATTGATTCAATATTCTGACAGATAATTAGATATACTAACCTAGAAAGGCTTGGTGCTTATGGGTGAAAAAGTAATTGATCTAAATAAAACAGTTTATGAATTGTGTAATAATAATTATGAGATATCTGATATTTTAAAAGAACTTGGGTTCAAGGACATAACTAACCCGGGAATGTTAAACACTGCAGGCCGGTTTATGACCATACCAAAAGGTTCTGTTATGAAAAAGATTCCTATGGAAACCATTAAGGAAAGTTTTATAAATCATGGATATGAAATAAAAGAATAGGAGGATTGCCTATGAGCGAAAGTATTAATAACAGAGAATACCGGAAAAATGTAATTAAAGAGGTTATTAAGCAATTACATGAAGGAAAAACTGTTGAAGAAGTAAAACAGCAATTTGAAGAAGCATTTTCAGGAGTGTCTGCTTCTGAAATATCCGAAGCAGAAGGTGCTTTAATTGCGGAAGGGCTGCCGGTTACAGAGGTCCAAAGATTATGTGATGTTCATGCAGCAGTATTTAAAGGCTCTATTGAAGAAATTCATCAGCCCACAGACCAGAAGCAGATACCGGGACATCCTGCCAATACTCTGATCCGGGAGAACAGAGTCATTGAAAAAATTCTTGAAAAAGAAATAAAACCATATTATCATGATTTAAAGGATAAAAATTTAAAAGAATTAATCAAAGGTATTGAAAGTTTATCAAAGATTAACCTTCATTATCAAAGAAAAGAAAACTTATTCTTTCCTTTCTTAGAAAAGTACGGAATTACCGCCCCTCCAAAAGTTATGTGGGGAGTGGATGATGAGATTCGCGAACAGATTAAAGAAATAAAAGGTTTATTGGTGGAAACACCAGATGATACCAATGTTATAAAAGATAAGATAAATACACTAATTGATAAAATAAATGAGATGATTTTTAAAGAAGAAAATATTCTTCTTCCAATGCTTCTTGAAAAGTTAACCCAGGATGAATGGAAATCCATAGCAAAGGATGGAGATGAAATCGAATATCTAGTAGATAAAGTACCTATATGGAATCCTGCAAAAGAAGCTAAAGAAGAAATAAAGGAAGAGGCCAAAGAACCGGGAGCAATTAACTTGCCCTCAGGAGTTCTAAAGGTAGAAGAATTAACATGTATGTTAAATACACTTCCTTTTGACATAACCTTTGTGGATAAAAATGATGTGGTAAAATACTTTTCACAAAGTTCAGAGAGAATATTCCCCCGTACAAAGGCAATCATCGGACGAAATGTCTCCAACTGTCATCCCCCTTCAAGTGTTCATATTGTTGAGAAAATCGTGGAAGATTTTAAGTCAGGTAAGAAAAACCATGAAGATTTCTGGATTAATGCAGGGGAGAAATATATATACATCCGCTATTTTGCAGTGCGCAGTCCGGAAGGAGAATATCTGGGAGTGTTGGAAGTAACACAAGATATAAAACCAATACAGGAGATAACCGGAGAGAAAAGATTATTATCTGAATAAAGGTTATGGAGTAAATAGGAAAAGGTTTAAAGAAATTAAGTATACTAAACTGCAAGAAAAATCACAACTGCAAGAGATATTATATGCAATGGGGGTAAGTATGAAAAATACCATTTTATTAATAATAGGGCTGATTTCAGTTATACTTGGAGCAATCGGTGTATTCGTTCCTGTTTTACCTACCACACCTTTCGTGCTGTTAGCCGGCGGCTGTTTTTCCATAAGCAGCCCCAGGCTTTCGGCATGGCTAAAGAAAAGTAAATTCTTTGGTAGTTACATAGAAAACTACGAGAATAATACTGGTATTCCGAAAGAGGTTAAAATAAAAGCTATAATAACTCTGTGGGCAGGAATTATTCTGTCTATGTTTTTAATTCAAAATATAATATTAAACAGTATTTTATTGATCATTGCTGTTTGCGTATCCATTTATTTGGGCAGAATGAAAACCAAATAGATAATTGTATAAAATAAGAAACATATATAAACCCCAAAAGCTAACCATTGCTAAGAAACATTCTATGCAAGGTTAGCTTTTTACATATTTTTATATTTGTAAAAAAGAAAAGACATTTATATGAATGTGTGGTAAAATAAGCTAGAATGCTAGTACAATGTGAGTACAATGTTATTACAATATATACAATAAAGTAAGAACAACACAGGAGGCTATTATGAAAGGAATTATTCTGGCAGGTGGTTCCGGCACAAGACTTTATCCGATTACCAAAGCAGTGTCAAAACAAATACTGCCAATTTATGATAAACCAATGATATACTATCCATTATCCGTATTAATGCTAGCGGGTATCAGAGAGGTGTTGATAATCTCCACTCCAAGAGATTTGCCGGTTTTTGAACAATTATTGGGAGACGGCGGCAATATTGGCATGTCATTTTCCTATGCTGTGCAAAATGAGCCAAGAGGTCTTGCAGAAGCATTTATTATTGGGGAACAATTTATTGGAAATGACAGGGTGGCATTAATTCTGGGAGATAATATATTCTATGGACGAAGTTTTACTGCTACTTTGGAAAGAGCAGTTGCAAGAGAAACAGGTGCGACTATATTCGGATATTACGTAAGAGATCCGAGAGCGTACGGTGTGGTAGAGTTTGATAAAGAGGGTAAAGCAATATCCATTGAAGAAAAGCCAAAGAATCCCAAGTCCAATTTTGCAGTTCCCGGTCTTTATTTTTATGATAATCGAGTTATTGGGATTGCAAAAGATGTGAAACCGTCTGCAAGAGGTGAAATTGAAATAACCACTGTGAATAACGCTTATTTAGAATCAGGTGATTTAAAGGTGGAGACTTTGGGACGCGGTATGGCTTGGCTGGATACAGGTAATCATGATTCCTTATTGGATGCAGCTAATTATGTAGCTTCCATTCAGAAAAGACAGGGACTGTATATTTCCTGTATTGAAGAAATTGCATATAAGAAAGGCTATATCAGCAAGGAGCAATTGCTTAAGTTGGCAGAGCCACTTTTACAAACAGATTATGGTAAATATTTAGTTGATGTATCCAAAGGCTTATAGCTTGGATAAATCACATCATAGAAGAAATGGATTTATAGGAGATATAAAATGGGACAATTTAATTTTATTAAACTGGATATAGAAGGGCTGTATGTAATAGAACCGAAATGTATTGGGGACAATCGGGGTTACTTTATGGAAACCTATAATTATGAGGATTTTAAGAATGCAGGGCTTTCTCAGGTGTTTGTACAGGATAATCAGTCGTTATCTAAAAAAGGCGTTCTTAGGGGACTGCATTATCAAATAAAGCATCCGCAGGGTAAATTGGTTCGCGTGCTAAAAGGTGAAGTATTTGATGTGGTAGTAGATATTAGACCCGGTTCGAAAACCTTTGGGAAGTGGCACGGCGAATATTTATCTGAGGAAAACAAAAGACAATTCTACGTTCCGGAAGGCTTTGCACATGGCTTTTTGGTACTGTCGGAAGAAGCTGAATTCGCCTACAAATGTACAGATTTTTATCACCCGGAGGATGAGGGAGGTATTATCTGGAATGATAAAGACTTAAATATAGACTGGCCTATAAAGGATATGGATATCATAATATCAGAGAAGGACTTAAGACAAAAAAACTTTAGGGAGATCATATAAGGAGATAGTTACAATGAAGAAAAGTATTTTAATAACCGGTGCCAACGGACAGTTAGGACGGGCACTGAATTCCGTATTAAAAGAACAGTTAGATTCAGACACTATAATCCTTAACACCAGCAGTAGAGAGCCCACAGCTTATTGTCCCGTACTTCTGGATATCACCAATCCACTAGCAGTTACCAATATAGTACAAGATTTAAACCCGGATATTATCGTGAATTGTGCTGCTCATACAGCAGTAGATTTATGCGAAAGCGAGAAGGAAAAGGCATATGAAATGAATGCTTTAGGGCCAAAGAATCTGGCTGTTGCTGCTCATGCCATTGATGCAAAATTCATCCATATCTCAACAGATTATGTATTTAATGGCGAAAAGAAGACTCCATATACAGAAGAAGATGAGACCAATCCCCAAACGGTGTATGGCCAAACTAAATTAGAGGGGGAAAGGTTGGTACAAAATCACTGCGAAAAGTTCTTCATTATACGTACTGCCTGGTTATATGGTGAAGGAAAGAACTTTGTAAATACCATGCTTCGATTGGCAGAGGATAAAGTGGAAGTTGGTGTAGTGAGAGACCAGTTCGGAACTCCAACCAGTGCACAGGAATTAGCCAAAGCCATAGTATTCTTAATGAACACAGAAAATTATGGGCTTTATCATGGAACTTGTGAAGGTATTGCAACCTGGTATGAATTTGCTACAGAGATATACCGGTTAGCAGGTAAAGCAGTGAAAGTAAAATCCCTTACCACGGAAGAATATCCAACACCGGCAAAAAGGCCAAAGTACTCAGTTCTTGAGAATAAAAAATTAAAGGAACTGGATTACTACATGAAACCCTGGAAGGATGCTTTACAAGAGTACATGAAAGATAAGATATAATAGAAAGGAAGGGAAAGTTTACAAGCTTGTAACCTTTGACCTTTTGGATAAAGAATAAAACAACAGGAGGACAATTGTGAAAACATATTTAGTAACCGGAGGCTCCGGGTTTATAGGTTCCAACTACATTCATTACATGTTTGAAAAATATCAGAATAACATTCACATTATAAATGTGGATTGCCTTACCTATGCAGGAAATCCTGAAAATCTGACTGCTATAGAGAACAGATCTAATTATACATTTATAAAAGAAGACATTTGTAACAAAGATGCTATTCATGAAATCTTTCAAAAGTATGATATTGACAGAGTTGTTCATTTTGCGGCTGAAAGCCACGTAGACCGCAGCATACGTAATCCACAGGTATTTGTTAGTACCAATGTAATGGGCACTTTAAATCTTTTAGATGCAGCTAAATGTGCCTGGGAAACAGAAGAGGGATATAAGGAAGATAAAAAATATCTTCAGGTTTCCACAGATGAAGTATATGGTTCTCTGGATGATGAAGGCGGGTATTTTTATGAGACAACACCACTAGATCCCCACAGTCCTTATTCCGCAAGCAAAGCATCTGCAGATATGCTGGTAAAGTCTTACATAGACACATTCCATTTTCCTGCTAATATAACGAGATGCAGTAACAATTATGGGGCTTATCAATTTCCTGAAAAATTAATTCCTTTAATAATTAACAATGCATTGCTTGGAAAGAAACTTCCTGTCTATGGTGACGGTAAAAATGTAAGGGATTGGTTATATGTGAAAGACCATGCTAAGGCAATTGATATGGTAATGGAACAAGGAAAACCAGGTGAAGTCTATAATGTAGGCGGACATAATGAAAAGCAGAATATTGAGATTGTTCATTTGATTATTCAAACATTGTCTGAACTTTTACCGGAGAATGATTCCCGTAGGGAACATCTGAATCAGAATCTGATTCAGTATGTAGAAGACCGTAAAGGCCATGACAGACGATATGCCATTGCTCCTGACAAAATAAAAGCTGAAATTGGCTGGGAACCGGAAACAATGTTTGCAGAAGGTATCCGCTTAACTATACAATGGTATCTTGAGAATCAAGAATGGATGGCTCATGTAACAAGCGGAGATTATCAAAAGTACTATGCAGAAATGTATAAGTAGCTAAAAATCCCAAATAAATGTATGCAGGTAATAATTTTATAAACGAAAATATGGCGAAGAATTTTGAATAAATGATTCTTCGCCATTTTTATGTTTTCATGTTCTTGAAGAGGTTGACACATAATTATACAAACACAGTATTTATGCAATACTAGCGCCAAAAAATTAAAATACCAAAAATAACTTGATTTTTTACAAAAAGGTGTTATAATTATTACATAATTATTAAATAATTATTACTTGATTTAAATATTTTATCCTAAATTATTAATTATATGAAATATAATTTTAGGATATGACTATCTTTATCAGGCTTTAAAAGGAGATTAATATGAGATTCAGAAAGTTAGTATTGTGTATGGGTGTAGGAATTTTATTATGTGCATTTCCTAGTATCAGCACATATGCAACAGAAGAAGTAACCGTTAATACAGAACAAGTAGAAGCGACTGAGACAGAGGTAATAGATACAACAGAAGCAGCAAAAGTAATTGAAGCAGCAAATGTTGTTGCACCCGTAACAGAAGAAGATGCATCAAAAACAGAAGAGGCTGCTCAGGAACAAACAGAAGAAGATAATAAAGAAACAAATAATATAGAAAAAAAATCAGAAGACAAAGAAGCTAAGGAAGTAAAAAAAGCCAAAGCAGAAGATTCTGATAAAAAAGCAGAAGTTAAAGCAAAAGAAAAAAAGGCGGAGAAAAAAGAAGAGAAAAAGAAAAAATATTCTGAAGCAGATCTTAGATTATTATCCGCTATCATATATTGCGAAGCAGGAAGTGAATCCTATAAAGGAAAAGTAGCAGTTGGTATTGTAATTATGAATCGTGTAAAATCTGGTTCATTTCCTGATACAGTTAAGGGAGTTGTATATCAAAGCTATCAATTCAGCCCTGTAAGAAATGGTTCACTGGATAGAGCGTTAGATCAATACGATAAGGGCAGATTTACATCAGAAGATGAAAAAGAATGCATACAGGCTGCTAAAGAAGTATTAAGCGGAAAAACAACCATTACCTTAGATGGTAAGGAAAAAGATTTTAGTAAGTATTTATTTTTCAGCGGAAGATTAAAGGGTCATACTCTTACAATAGGAAATCATCAATTTAAATAAGTATAATAGGTTGTTGTAAAACTGTCATTTTGAGCCGTTTAGGCGAAGAATTTCACTGAGAATGTGAGATTGTTCGGGAGAATTCAGCAAAGCTGAATTTGAACTCTCAGAATGGCAGTTTATTATTTTATTAAGGATCTAGTAAAGCGAAATTATGTTTGAAGGTTGTAAGAATTTTATAATTTCAACCTATGAAAGGAGCATTTATTAATGATAAATACAATTATTTTAGATATTGGACAAGTTATGGCACATTTTCGTTGGAAAGAATACTTAACAGATTGCGGGTATGATGAGGAAACTATAAAAAGGGTAAGTAAAGCGACGGTATTAAGTAAAGAGTGGGGTGAAGAGGATAGAGGGATCTTAAGTGATGAGGAACTTATCGCCGCATTTATTGCCAATGATCCAGGTGTTGCTGAGGAAATCAGAAAATTAAAAGGAAGCCCTGAAAAGCTTGTGATGGAATATGATTATTCTGCAGACTTTGTAAAAAAACTTAAGGCAAATGGTTATAATGTATATCTGTTATCCAATTATGGAAAGACCAATTTTGCCTATGCCAGATCACATTTTAAATTCATACCCTATGTAGATGGGGGAGTAATTTCTTATGAAGTAAATCACATTAAGCCGGAACCCGAGATATACAGGGCGCTTATTGATAAATATCAATTTGATCCCAAGGAAGCGGTTTTCCTTGATGATTCCCTGGCAAATCTTGAGGGGGCAAAAACCTTTGGATTCCATACCATTCATTTTACAGAGTTTGATAAAGCAGTGGAAGAATTAAAAGCCCTTGGTGTTAATATCTAGACAGAAAGAAAGATTTCATTTAAAATAACATAATGTCTTAAATATTTAGACCAGGGAAGGAATAAGTCAAAAATGGAACGTGATGAAATTATAATTCGAAATGCTATCGTACATATATTGGATTCTACTTTAGGAATGCCGGTATTGTCCGATTATTTACTGGAAATGGGCCCGGATTTAAATGAATTTTTACGAGGCCATATTTACCGGATTGCTGTCAGCGATGATATGAAAAACTGTAATTTTAATAAAGAAGAGTCCTATGTATATAAATGTATTGAGAATTTTTCAGAAGATAACTTGATACCAATCAGCCAGGAAATTGCACAATACTTATACACCATTATGAATCAAAATATAGATATAACCCCTGCGGATTTATTGGTTGTAACTTATCAGGTCAATAGTACCATCCATTTAGCTCTGCTAAAAATGAATTACAAAGAAACCTATATTCATTATGCCCAAACAGTGGAAAGTGGTAACTATAACGATATTATTAAACAAAAGGTGACCCTGCCAAATGAATCTGCAAAACTGACGGAAGCAGTTCTAATTAATCTAAGTGATTATTCCATTCAGTTGGTGGAAAAGAAATATGAAGTGAATGGAGTGAAAACCAATTATTTATCCCAAGTTTTTTTGCAATGTCAAACTAAATTATCCCAAAAGGCTAAACTAAATATTATTACCAAAGCGGTAGACCAAATCAATCAAAAGTATTTTGAGGAAGATTTAGACAGACAGATGGAAACCAAAGCTGCCATTTATCAGGAATACGTGGATCAGGGATCTATTAACGTGGAAAGTATCAGTGAGAAACTCTTTCAGGATCAGATAGAATTAAAAGAAGAATTTACAGAGAAATTAGAAAAGTACAATTTGCATACAGAAGAAGTGAAACCTCAGAATAAACAAACCACTAAAAAGTTTGAAAAACAATTTTTAAAAACAGATACAGGAATTGAGATTAATATACCTATGGAGCAATACAACGATAACAGTGTTGAATTCATTAATAATCCGGATGGAACTATTTCTGTCCTTATTAAAAATATTAATCATATATCATCAAAATAGTGGAAACGTATTATTACAGCGGATTTCTTATTGGGAAATAATCCTTGTCTAACTTATTATATTCATATATAATGGTGTTAAATCTAATCAGTTTGTATGCCCTATGAATAGGTTGGAAGTCTGGCTCTCGATTATGTAAGATTCTACTGGTAACATAGAGAATGGAGTGATTCATATGAAGAAAAGAAAATATACGATATTATTTATATGTATAATAACAGCTTGTGTTGCTTTGGCAGCATGCGGAAGGAAGAGAGAAGGGGATAATACAGGGGAGTTAACGAACACACCCAGTCCTACACCTACACCAACCCTTACCCCCACACCAACTGTAACACCAACTATTACGCCTACACCGGAAGAACCGGATTATATTAGTGAAGCAGACGCCATTAAGAATATCCAAAATATAATCGGTGAGCGGGGTTATACCATTGAATTATTGGAGGATAACTTAATGGTAGAAGGGAAGCAATATTATAAATTCCAGATAAGTGATAGTTCAGCCGTTATAGATCCAGATGTTATTGTTGATAAAGTAAAGGGTGAGATATTTTGTTATTATAAGGATGGAACGGTAAATCCTTTTGATGAACATCCTTTATTCGCCCAGCCAACTAAGGCTCCTGATGAGACAAATCAAAAATTTACCAAGGAAGATGCTCTTGCCAAATTAAGTGAAGTTCCTGCAGAAATACTTAATCTACCGGTGGCTTTATCCCAATATACCATTATTTATGATGATTGGACAACCATGGTAAATGGAGTTGAATGCTATGGAATTAATGCATTTGCTGAAGTAAAAGACAATAAAAGAGTAAATATGGGTGTGTATTATGTAGCTGTAGATGGAAGCGCAATGTTTCAATTTGATAGTTTAAGTGACGATTTTGTAGAAATCAAATAAAATAAGGGCTGTTGCAAAAAGTAATGGAGATACCGGATATAAGGATTAGGCGATTTTATATCCGTAAAGAAAAATTCATTTTGCAGCAGCCCTTATAACATTATTTAAAGTGTTGAATGTCTGAAATATATCTATTTTTTCTAAAAAGCTTGATTCAGATCATTGATAATATCATCAATATGTTCCGTACCGATAGAAAGACGGATAGTATTGGGTTTGATTCCAGAAGTAAATAATTCTTCTTCTGACATTTGAGAATGTGTAGTACTTGCAGGATGAATGACTAAAGACTTAACATCCGCTACATTAGCCAGTAAAGAGAATATCTCCAGTTTATCGATGAATTCTTTTGCCTCCTTAGCACCGCCCTTGATTTCAAAGGTGAAAATAGAACCACCCCCTTTAGGGAAATACCGGTTATATAACTGGTGGTATGGATTATCCGGTAGAGATGGATGATTCACTTTTTCTACCTGAGGATGATTGTTTAAATACTCTACGACTTTTAGAGCATTTTCCACATGTCGTTCAACACGTAATGAAAGAGTCTCTAATCCCTGTAAAAAAAGGAAGGAATTAAAGGGACTTATAGTGGAACCGGTGTCTCTCATTAACGTTACGCGGATTTTTACAATATAAGCGGCTGCACCTAATGCTTCTGTAAAACTAATACCGTGATAACTTGGATTAGGTTCTGTGAGAGATGGGAATTTACCGGATGCAGCCCAGTCAAATTTACCGGAATCAATAATAACCCCACCGATTGAGGTGCCATGTCCCCCTATGAACTTTGTGGCAGAGTGAACAACAATGTCAGCACCGTGTTCAAAAGGACGAAGTAAATATGGAGTAGCAAAGGTGTTATCAACTATAAGTGGTATTCTGTTTTTATGAGCAATTTCTGCAACTGTTTCCATATCAATTATACTTGAATTGGGATTTCCAAGGCTTTCTATAAAGATAGCTTTTGTATTGGGCTGTATTGCCCTTTCAAAACTTCCTTCTTCATCCGGATTTACAAAGGTAGTAGTAATCCCAAAATCAGTGAAGGTATGGGCAAACAGATTGTAAGTCCCTCCATAAATTGTATTTGCAGAAACAATATGATCCCCGGCATGAGCAATATTTTGTATTGCATATGTAACGGCTGCTGCCCCGGAGGAAGTAGCAAGAGCAGCAATACCTCCTTCCAATGCGGCTATTCTTTGCTCAAACACATCGGAAGTAGGATTCATAAGACGAGTATAGATATTACCGCCTTCTGTTAAACCAAAACGGCCTTCTGCCTGAGCTGAATTTGCAAAAACATAAGAGGAAGTTTGATAAATAGGTACACAACGGGCATCTGTTGCAGAGTCCGGTTTTTCCTGACCGGCATGAAGCTGAAGTGTTTCGAACTTAAGATTTCTTTTTTCCGCCATAAATAAATACTCCTTTCAAAATACACAGTATATATACTGCATTCATATTGTAATACTATGATTTAGGTAAATTATAGGAAGTATAATCTATAAATATAAAAAAGTCAATAATTAAATTAAAAAGCCAAAATAGAAACCAAATATTAAAAAACCAAATGGAAACAAAGAGTAAAAATAAAACACCATTAGATTGATAACGAATAATCTAATGGTGTATAGTTGTTTCAAAAGAGAGTACTGCAAATGTTTATAAAGATTTTTACATCCTTTCAGCTTACATGACAGGCATTGGTTTTTATATAATGTAATCATTGCCTAATAAGCTATTATGATGGTCCACCAAATCTGCGAGCGTGATATTATCTATTACCTGATCAATTGCATCATTAAGCTTTTCCCAAACCATAAGGGTGGCACATTGATTGGCACGGTTACATTGGTTTGGAGAATCATCCAGACAGCTGACAGGAGTAAGGTTACCTTCGATTAATCGAAGAATCATTCCCACTGTATATTCTTCCGGTGCCATAGCCAATCGGTAACCCCCTTGGGCACCACGGGTACTTTTAACATAACCTGCTTTACTAAGCTGGGTAATAATCTGCTCTAAATACTTATCTGATATTTCTTGTCTGGCTGCAATACTCTTAATAGTAATATATTCACCTGTATTGTTTACAGCTAAATCTAACATTAAACGCAGTGCATAACGTCCCTTTGTTGATATTTTCATAAGAGCCTCCTTATATATTACGTTGTCAGCGGAGGATTTTATCCGCCGGTAATACTTCTATACAATATAATACCATAGGGAATAGTATGATTTCAAGTGTTTTAGAAATTGTAACAATAAAAAGGATAATATTTACTAATTTTAGACATTTTTATAAAGTAATCTTCGTCCAATTTCCTCTGGAGAAACGAATAAAATTCGCAGTAAACCGAAATGCCTGGTCTATAAATAAAGCAATCCAGGCCCCTTGTAATCCTAAGCCCACAGGAAAAGCTAAAAACCATGTAAGGGTTGGGCGAATTATCATAATGCTGATCAATGAAACAATTGCTACAAAAACAGTATCTCCAGCACCTCTTAGGCAGCCTGAAAATATAACCTGTGAAGTTTGGAAGTGGGTGGTAAAAGCAATAATGATTAAAATAGTAGAACCAAGTGCAAGTACTTCAGGAGTATCACTGTATAAGGAAACTAAAAAGAATCTTCCAAATATAAAGACTGCAAAAAGAATGGAAGAAACAATAAAGGCCAGGCGTTGACCTGTCTTTCCATAAACTATTGATAAATCCGGACGGTTGGCCCCTAAATTCTGTCCTACTAATGAGGAAGCCGCAATTGCAAATCCATCACCGAAACAGAAGGATAAATTCAGGATATTCATACAGATAAGATGGGTGGCATATGGCATTTGACCAAGCCTTGCAACAATAACCGAATAAGCCATGAATCCAATTCTCATAAAAACCTGTTCCACAAAAGCACTGCCGCTTACCCGGACTATTGGGGTGATGATTGTATTGGTAATCTTCCAGCTGGCTTTATACCGAAGACTTAAGAAAGCATCTTTACTAAACAGGGTAAATATAGAGATAAGACAGGCTGCAATGGTACCCAACAGGGTAGCTATAGCAGCACCTTTTACTTCCAGTCTTGGAAATCCGAATTTACCATTAATCAGCAGGTAATTAAATATAATATTAATTACATTTGCAACAACATTTGTTCTCATGGAGATTTGTGTTTTACCGCTACCCCTTTGGGCTGCATTAATGGTGAGGTTTAAGGCGGTAAAGAATATGCTTACCATAATAACTCTATGATAATCCAATGCATCGGACATATAGGAAGCTTCTGCACCGGCAAATTCCAGTATGGGTTTTGCATATATGTATCCCAGCAAAGACATAATAAGAGAAATACAAGAACTTAATATAATACCAATCCGCAGAGTATGATTAGCTCCTTCTCTGTCCTTCTGGCCTTTTCTGCGGGCAACAATTGCTGTAATACCAACATTCAATGAAAAGACCATGGATAACAAGATGAATTTTGGCTGATTGGTTATGCCAACTGCGGCAATAGCGCCATCTCCCAAGCCACCAACCATGATAGTATCTACGGAACTTACCAAGGCTACCAATAAAGCTTCTAAGGCAGATGGCCATGCAACCTTAATGAAATTTTTGTAAACAGTTTTACTTTGGGGAATGGAGCCAACAATTTGCTCCGGTTTTAACATACTTTTTACTGAAAATATGTTAGTTAATTGTTTTGTCATTTTTATAACCTTCATCCTTATGTAATAGTAATATCTTAGAAAAAGAACCTTAGAATTGGTACCACCTCTAAAAAAGGGCACACAAACTAGTATACCAACTATAAATATTATTTCAATGGGCTTTTTGAATGGTTTATGAATTATTAAACAAAAATGAAAAAAATAAGAAAAAGGCTTGACAAAAATAAGCTTCATAAATATAATGATTAAGTACCTGTTAAGTACAGTGTGTATGGGATCTTAGCTCAGCTGGGAGAGCATCTGCCTTACAAGCAGAGGGTCACAGGTTCGAGCCCTGTAGGTCCCATTTAAACAAAATATATTTAAATATGGCGAAGTAGCTCAGTTGGCTAGAGCATGCGGTTCATACCCGCAGTGTCGGCGGTTCAAATCCGTTCTTCGCTACTTTACAGATTGTCTTAGGACAATCTTTTTTTTATGGAAAAAACAAATGTTAAATAATTGTATAAGTTTTAATATGGAATAATGTAAAATATTAGTTAATGATAAATTTTACTATCATATATAGGTTATTATGTTATATAATAGTTAAGAGTCCATGTTTAACGGGTACTCGATTAAGAACAAATACATTAATTATCTTTACGGTTTAATTTTAAATATACTGGGAAGTACAGAAAATATAGAAAGAAAGGATGTCGTAGTATCATAACTGCAAACAGTTATGATATGCAATGGGTATAGATATGAGAATTGGACAGGGATACGATGTACACCGTTTGGTTGAAGGCCGTCCATTGATAGTGGGAGGCGTTAATATTTCATATGAGAAAGGTTTATTAGGACATTCTGATGCAGATGTTCTGTTACATGCAATTATGGACAGCTTATTAGGAGCAGCAGCTTTGGGGGATATAGGAAGACACTTTCCCGATACTGAGGAAGAATACAAAGGAATCTCCAGTATGGAACTATTAAAGAGAGTTGGTAAGTTATTGGAAGACCATTTTTATTTTATAGAAAATATTGATGCTACCATAGTAGCCCAGAAACCTAAGATGGCGCCGTATATACCGGAGATGGTTTCTAATATAGCCCAAGCATTAAATATTAAGGAAAATCAAATTAATGTAAAGGCTACCACAGAAGAAGGGCTTGGTTTTACCGGCGAAGAAATGGGAATTTCAGCGAAGTCAGTATGCTTATTAATATCGGTAGAGAATTTCAGCTATTACGATTCTGGTGAGGAAACCGGCGGGGCAAGAAATTGCAGCTCCTGTTCAGGCTGCACGGGATGTCCTAAAAAATAAGTTATTAATTACTGGACAGAGGAGTATTTACGGCCTTTGAGAATCATAATAATTTAATAAGAATTATGACTCTTGTATACGAGATTGAGAAAGGATTAGTATACTTATGAATATTACTTTATATGATAATATAAATGAGATACATGGAGATGAAAAAAAGGATCGTGCCAAAGAAGAAATTTATGGTCTTTGGCAGGAGTGTTTTGGGGATTCTAAGGAGTATACGGACTTTTACTTTAAGTGGAAAGTAAAAGATAATCGTATTTTAACCATTTATAAAGAAGAAACCCTTTGCTCTATGCTGCATTTAAATCCTTATCTGCTTTCCTTAAGAGGTGGGCAGATTCCTGCTAACTATATAGTTGGAGTTGCTACCAAAAAAGAAGAACGCAGACAGGGACTTATGAAAATCCTTTTAGAAAAAGCCCTTCATGACATGTATCTGGAGAAAATGCCATTTACCTATCTAATGCCTGCAGCAGAGACTATTTATTCACCCTATGATTTTCGCGTGGTATATGAACAGGAACCTTGGAATGAAATTATGAAAGCAGTGACACAGGATGTAAAAGAGAAGAATAGAACAGGTTATAAAAATATAACTGTGAAACCTTTAGATCCGGAAGAAAAAGACAGCGTTAAAAATCTAACTGCCTTTTGCAATGATCAGCTTTCAAAAAACTATGACATATATGTACATCGGACACCTTATTATTATGAAAGACTGATCCAGGAAATGAAAAGCGGCTATGGTGAAGTTTTGGTTTGTTATAGGGAAGATCAAATCCTGGGCTGTCTTTCTTATATGGCAGAAGATGCAATTTATATTACGGAAATGATAACTAATCCAAAGGATAAAGAAGTTTTAGAAGCATTTGCAGTGTATTTTAATGAGAATATCCATAAAGGGATGTATGAAAATAAGGAGCAAAAAACTACAGCCATTATGGCGAGAATAGTAGATTTTAAAGCCTTTGTTAAAGATATTTCTGCAACAGAAGAGATAGGAATAGTTATGAAAGTGACGGATACTATTTTGGATGAGAATAACGGTATCTATCAATTAAAGTTTACACAAAAAGGATGCCATATTTCAGAAACCACACAAGAACCGGATATAACCTTGGATATAGCAGAGGCAGCAGAACTATTCTTTGGCAGATTCCAAAGGGATAAATTTATAAATTCAGGTAACATAGGAACGGCTGTTCGCAGGGAAGAAGTTCTTGATAAATTAGATAAAATAAATAGCTATTCCAAAGTATTTATCAATGATGTTGTATAATATACTATATAAATACCGAAAAACTGTTTCAGGATGATACAGCACTTGGATAAAAGCAATGTAGATGTGTTGACAAATGGAGATATTTTGCATACAATATGAAATAAAATATTATATAAAAAAGCGTTGAGCAGAAGAGTAGTTTATAGGAAGGCAACAGAGAGAGAATGTCATCGGCTGAAAGCATTCTTAACCGGAATATAAATGAAGTGCATCTGGGAGCTGATTAAGTGAACCAAGTAGCTTGATCCGGGGCAGCCGTTACCTGTGGAAAGATTATACAGAACAATTTGTTCTGTATAAAATAGAGTGGAACCGCGGATAAACTTCGTCTCTTATTTGAGACGAAGTTTTTTTTACTGTTAATATTCATATCATATGTATGAGTCTGTTAAAAATGGATATGAAATTTGTATGAAATATGTAATGGAGGTTGAAATAATGGGTTTTATAAGATATATTAAAGAAGAAATGCAAATCATAAAAGAACGTGATCCGGCAATAAAAACTCCTTTAGAAGTATTTTTGTATCCAAGTTTTAAAGCTATTATAAGATATCGCATTGCCCATAAACTATATTTAAAAAAGCACTATTTTTTAGCAAGATGGTATTCTCAAAGAACGGCAAGAAAAACCGGAATTGAGATTCATCCTGGTGCTACCATCGGCAAGGGATTATTTATAGATCATGGCATTGGGGTAATTATTGGAGAAACTACAATAATTGGTGATAATGTAACCTTATATCAGGGTGTAACTTTAGGCGGTACCGGAAAAGAGAGCGGAAAGCGGCATCCTACCATAGGAAATAATGTTATGGTCAGTGCAGGTGCTAAAATATTAGGCTCCTTTACTGTTGGTGAAAACTCCAAGATAGGTGCCGGATCGGTAGTATTATCTGAAGTCCCACCCAACTCTACTGTAGTTGGTGTTCCGGGAAGAGTAGTGAAACGGGATAATATAAAGATTCCAAGAGAAGATATGGATCATATACATTTACCGGATCCTGTATTTAATGATATTTCAAAATTACAGGCTGATAATGTTAAGTTAATGGAAGAATTGAAGAAAATATCAAAGAAGTTAAAACAGTTGGAGAAACAAGTAAGTAAATAGTAAAAAATTAAAAAGAAAAACAGCTCTAAGGGTAAAAAGTATGGATATATGAACAAAAGAGTAGTTAATATATTTACAAAATGGTAATGTCTTATGTAAAATTAAATTGAGAATATATAGTTTTAAATATATCCATGAATAAGAACGAAAGGACAGAACATAGGAATTTCTGTAAAGAGGTAAATTATGAAGATATACAATACGCTTACAAAGAAAAAAGAAGAGTTTGTACCTATTGAAGAAGGAAAGGTTCGTATGTATGTATGCGGTCCTACTGTATACAATTATATTCATATCGGAAATGCCAGACCGATTATTGTATTTGATACAGTAAGAAGATACTTTGAATATAAAGGATATGAAGTGAACTTTGTATCCAACTTTACGGATGTAGATGACAAAATTATTAAGAAAGCAAATGAAGAAGGCGTTACTGCCCAGGAGGTATCAGAGCGTTACATTAAGGAATTCAAAAAAGATACGGAAGGACTTAATGTAAAACCTGCTACTTATAATCCTAAGGCAACAGAAGAAATCAGCAGCATGATAGACATGATTTCCACCCTAATTGAAAAAGGTCATGCCTATGAGAAAAATGGCACCGTATATTTTAAAACAAGAAGCTTTAAAGAATATGGCAAGCTATCTAAGAAAAACATAGATGATCTGGAAGCCGGAAGCAGAATCGCAATAAGTGAAGAAAAAGAGGATCCAATGGATTTTGTATTATGGAAGCCAAAGAAAGAAGGAGAACCTTCCTGGCCTTCTCCATGGAGTGACGGAAGACCAGGCTGGCATATTGAGTGTTCCGTTATGAGTAACAAATACTTGGGAGAACAAATCGACATTCATGCAGGAGGAGAAGATTTAATATTTCCTCATCATGAAAATGAAATTGCACAAAGCGAATGCTGCAATGACAAAGAATTTGCCAGGTACTGGATGCATAATGGTTTCCTGAATATTGATAATAAGAAAATGTCCAAATCTGACGGTAATTTCTTTACTGTCAGAGAAATAAGTGAGCAATACTCATTACAAGTATTACGTTTCTTTATGTTAAATGCTCATTACAGAAGTCCTATTAATTTTAGTAAAGACTTAATGGAAGCTGCTAAGAACAGTCTGGAACGTATTACAACTGCTACGTATAATCTGGAGTTTTTGTTAGAATCAGCAAAAGATATAGAAATGACAGAAGAAGAGCGATCCATTATGGCAGAGATACAGGAATTAACGAGGAAATATGAAGCTGCTATGGAGGATGATTTTAATACAGCAGATGCAATAGCTGCTATATTTGAAATTGTAAAAGTTGCGAATTCCAAAACATCTTCTGATAACTCCAGGGAATTCATTAGTAAAGTTTTAGAACATATCGTTAAATTATGCGGTATTTTAGGAATCAAAGCAAAAAAAGAAGAAGAATTGTTAGATGAAACTATCGATCAATTAATTCAGGAAAGACAGGATGCCAGAAAAAATAAAAACTTTGCAAGAGCAGATGAAATAAGAAATCTTTTGATAGAAAAAGGTATCGTTCTTGAAGATACAAGAGAAGGGGTAAGATGGAGAAGGAGCTAGGCGGTAACGGACAAAAAGAAAATTCGGAGGATAGCTGTAATGTGATGAATTTCATCAAATCTTACATGAACCTGCCTGAAACGGATATAAGAACCTATTCTCCTTTAACTCTAGCATTTATCGGCGACGTTGTTTATGATTTGATTATACGGACCATTGTTGTTGAAAAAGGCAATGCGCCGGTAAATAAATTACACAAAAAAGTCAGTAGTCTGGTAAAGGCTCCTGCCCAAATGGAATTTTTCCACAAGATTGAGGGAGAGCTGACAGAGGAAGAACTGGGAATATATAAAAGAGGTAGAAATGCGAAATCCTTTACCTCTGCTAAGAATGCAAGCATTACAGAATATAGAACTGCAACCGGATTGGAAGCATTGATAGGATATTTATATCTGACCGATCAATTTCCAAGGATTCTGGAATTGGTAAAACTAGGGCTGGATGAATAGCCGCGAAAGGAACTAAATTTATGAGATACGAAGAATTTACTATAGAAGGTCGTAATGCAGTACTGGAAGCCTTTCGATCTGGAAAAACCATAGACAAGCTTTTTATATTAGATGGATGCCAGGACGGACCAATTAAGTCCATCACCAGAGAAGCCAAAAAGGGTGATACCCTTATTACCTTTGTAAAAAAGGAGAGGCTGGATCAATTATCACAGACCGGTAAACATCAGGGTGTTATTGCATTTGCGGCAGCCTACGAATATGCAGAAGTAGAGGACATGTTAAAGGCAGCAGAAGAAAAAGGAGAACCTCCATTTTTGATCTTGCTGGACAGCATTGAAGATCCACACAATCTAGGAGCCATCCTGCGAACTGCAAATCAGGCAGGTGCTCATGGAATCATCATTCCCAAAAGAAGAGCCGTAGGCTTAACGGCAACGGTAGCTAAAACCTCTGCAGGTGCTATTAATTATACTCCTGTAGCAAAAGTAACTAATCTGGCTGCAACCATGGAAGAACTAAAAGAAAAGGGATTATGGTTTGTGTGCGCAGACATGGACGGTGAAACCATGTATAATCTTGATTTAAGGGGACCAATTGGCCTTGTAGTGGGCAGTGAAGGGGAAGGGGTAGGAAGATTAATTAAAGAAAAATGCGATTTTGTTGCAAAGATTCCTATGTTCGGTAACATCGATTCCCTGAATGCATCAGTTGCCATGGGTATTTTATCTTATGAAATAGTAAGACAAAGACTGAGTAAATAAAGGTTTATTGAATTAATATAAATAACAAAGGATGATTTCATATTGGCTAAAGAATTTCTTTTAGTAGACGGTTATAATATAATATTTGCATGGCCAGAATTACGGGAAATATCCAAATACGACTTAGAATCGGCAAGAGTAAAACTTGCCGATATTCTATGTAATTACCAAGGATTTCGAAAGAACGAGGTGATTTTGGTATTTGACGGATATAAATCAAAAGGCAATCCAGGCAGTGTGATTCATTACAATAATATTGACATTGTATATACCAAGGAAGCTCAAACGGCAGACCAGTTCATTGAAGCCGTATCCTGGCAAATGGGTAAAGATTTTCAAATCCGTGTAGCCACTTCTGATGCTACTGAGCAAATGATTATCCTGGCCGGAGGTGCTGCAAGAATGAGTGCAAGGGAATTAAAAAGAGAAATTGAAGCAGCTGATAAAGAAATTAAAGAAACTTACCACAAGAAGAAAGATAATAGCAGAAACCGCTTAATGGACAATCTGTCCCCTGAAATGGCGGAACTGCTGGAGAAGATGAGGCTGGATGACAGGAATTAAGGACTGTAATAAATATGTCATTTTCAAAGTAAAATCAGCATAGTAAATTTTAAGTCAGGAGTCTTTTTATGAGAATAAGATTTTCTGAATGTTTAATTTGACTATGCTGATTTTATTGTTATAAAAGATGACTTATTTAATACATGATTGATAATTTGAAAGACACTTGATTTTTAATATTGGCACTTCTTTTAAAAGATAAATATATTTCGGACTTTAATTAATTTTCTTATTATTACTATATTATAATCATATGAAAAATATAAAAATATAAAAAAGAGATATATGATTTGCAAAAATTTATTTTATATCTTAATATATCTTTATGTATAATTAAAAATCCTTGCAGTCAAGAAGACGCAAGGATAGAAATCTACAGCCCTGTTACTGTTAATATAGATTCGCTATTTATAAACAGCAAGTGAAAAAATCGAAATGGCAAGATTTGAACGAATTCAAATCTGCTATGCAGCCCCTGACAGAAATATCTTTATTATAAAAAATCGAGGCGACAAGATTTGAACGAGTTCAAATCTGCTATGTAGCCCCTGAC
>NZ_FOWD01000005.1:0-3902 GCF_900115365.1 Anaerocolumna aminovalerica | reverse complement strand
TTATTATAAAAAATCGAGGCGACAAGATTTGAACGAGTTCAAATCTGTTATGTAGCCCCTGACAGAAATATCTTTATTATATAAAAAATCGAGGCGACAAGATTTGAACTTGCGACCTCTGCCTCCCTAAGACAGCGCTCTAGCCAAACTGAGCCACGCCTCGATTTGCCAATGAAATATCAGTTGATTTTCACAGCAATAATATAATATAATATTATTTGAAGAAAATCAAGTCTTTATCTAATAATATTTATAAAAAAATTAATTTATAACCTTTTCTTTAACAGAATGAGAGGAAATTTGATGAATCAAAGAAATTATCAGAAAGAATTGGATGTACTTATAGAACGTTTTACCAGGGAAGGAGTTACACCAACCCTTTTACTTCATAGTTGTTGCGCTCCTTGCAGTAGCTATGTTCTGGAATATTTATCACAATTCTTTCATGTAACCATATATTTTTACAATCCCAACATTACCTCTAAGGAGGAATATGAAAGGCGGATTGAGGAACAACAACGGCTTATTAGTCAATTACCGGCTAAGAATCCTATTAATTTCCTACAGGGTAAGTATGAGCCGGATCGCTTTTATCAGGTGGCAAAAGGATTGGAAAAGGAACCGGAAGGCGGAGAACGTTGTTTTAGATGTTATGAATTGCGATTGCAAGAAACTGCTAAGTTAGCGAAAGAACTAGGCTTCGATTATTTTACCACCACTTTGTCCATAAGTCCTTTAAAAAATGCAGCTAAGTTGAACGAGATAGGAGAAGTACTGTGGGAGAAATATGATACTCCATATTTATTCTCAGACTTTAAGAAAAAGAATGGTTATAAGCGTTCCACAGAATTGTCTAAGGAATATAACCTATATCGTCAGGACTATTGTGGATGTGTGTATTCCAAAGTGGCTCGTGAAAATGAAAAGAAAGTCCACATGGAAAACGATTTATAGGATAATAATACTTGAATAGAAATATATAAGTGGGAGACAAATAACAATATTAATCTGGAGGTGGTAATATGCTTGAAGAAAAATATGATTTATTATCGGATGAGGATATTATCGCCTTAATCCATAATAACGATCCGGATGCTATGGATTACATGTTAAACAGATATAAAAATCTGGTACGTAAAAAAGCAAAAGCCTTGTATCTTATTGGAGGAGATAAAGACGATCTTATTCAAGAAGGTATGATTGGGCTTTATAAAGCCATCAGGGACTATGATTCCGATATGGATAATTCCTTCTTTAACTTTGCTGATTTATGCATATCCAGGCAGATATTTAGCGCAATTAAAGCTTCCAACCGAAAAAAGAACCTTCCGCTGAATACATACGTGTCCTTGGATACGCCTGCTTATGTTGAAAATTCAGATACAGATGAAAAAGCTTCTTTAGTAGATTTGATGTATGAGCATAAAGGTTCTAATCCAGAAGAATTAGTTATTGACAAAGAGAGTACAAGTATGTTAGAATATGAACTCGTAAGGCACTTAAGTGGATTTGAAAAAGACGTGCTGGATTTATACTTGCAAGACTATACTTATTTACAAATAGCGGAAAAGTTAAACAAAGAGCCCAAGTCCATAGATAATGCATTACAACGAATAAAAACTAAGTTAAACAAGTTACTAAAGAAATTGTAATATTAGTTAACTGCCCCCGTAGCTCAGTCGGTAGAGCGTTACCTTGGTAAGGTAAAGGTCTCGGGTTCAAGTCCCGTCGGGAGCTTTTGAAAGAAATACGATAAATTCAATTGGAACAGCGGTTTAAAGACAAAGTAAAAGCACTCTGAAATGAGTGCCTTTTTCATTGTTTGCTGTACAAAAAAAGAACGCATTATATTACAAGATGCGTTCTAATGAGATTAAGCCTTTTTGATTAAAAGATTATTTAATGAAGAAGCTGCTTTTTCATCTGATTTTTTAAGGCTATGAGCGTATATGTTCATTGTAGTGCTGGTTTGAGCATGTCCAAGTCTAGCCGATACAGTTCTTACATCTATATTATCGGATATCAGTAGGGTGGCAGAAGTATGGCGAAGACTATGCAGAGGTATGTTAGGAAGCTTTAAAGAATTATCCTCAACCGTGGCATTATTTTCCTGCCAGTTCTTGCCTTCACAGCCCTGCCACTGATCGCCAAGACTTACTTTAAGTTTCATTTGTTCTATTTTATATTTCTTAAGCTGTTATAAATTCAGGAATAGCAATTTCACGGACAGAGGATTTGTTTTTTGGAGATTTTGTTATCTGTTGCCCTTTAACGGTTGCAGTGGATTTATTTATGCTTATGGTATTAGTTTTGAAGTAATGAGTACTTGTATTTCTTAGCTCAATAATTTTTTCGAGATTTAGTCTTAAAGGGTCTTTATCATTAGTGAAAATAAGCTTGATACAGTTTTCTAGTGTTTTAGTCCTGTTGGGGTTATCTCCGTAATAAACACTTTTTTCACCCATACTTTTTATCATATGAGCCTTAAGCATAAGCTCCCAGGCATTACAGATAAACATGCTAAAATCCTTCAATGCGATATTTTATAGTTGGTTTATTGTAAATTTCAATCGCCATGGAGAAAGCTTCTTTCGATTTATCAAGTAATCTATCGGGCCAAGATTCCATTTATAAGATTCCTTTCTTTTGATATTTAATCCGTCCTGGTTCCAGCCGGGGCGGTTTTTATCATTGGCTAATCATATCGTAAAATACATTTTCGGTAATGAGAATCTTCCTAAATCTCTTGATAAATTCCAGGATGTCAAATACACAGACGAAACAGAATACGGTATCTTAAAAGCCCAAGTTAAGGGAATGACATATTATAATAAAGCTGTATTAAATGAACCAGTATAACCGTTCAGGTCAAGAAGGTGGGAGAAAACTACTGGCATGGATGCAATGGGACTTAAGTATAGAATTAAAGGGAAGGATTCATATTTCAATAGTTAGAACTGAAGGCAGAAGCCAGCAGAGATAATATACTGATAAGGGATGGGTTGAAAGTGGTGTGAGATAAAATATTTCAATGACGAAAGTCCTTACTATGGTTCTTACAGTGAAATAACCGAAGAGGAAGCAAACAAATTAATAGCAGGTATGTAAAGCCATCTATCGTGACGGTAGGTGGTATTTTTATGAGACAAATCCTTTACAATATATACCGCATATATTATAATGACCATAAGGAGGTATGAATTATGGCGAATAAGGTAATAGCAGGTGATTATAATGGATTTCTCGTATCAAATAGCTTTGGAAGTTTATATATTGCAAGTGGATGGCATCCAGTTCAATTAGACAAAAATAATATTGAATCATATGAATTAATCACTGATGAACATCGAAAAAGTGCTGCAAGTGGGGTGACAAGAGGTTTAGTTGGTGGTGCTTTACTTGGTCCAGTAGGATTATTAGCAGGTGGTTTATCGGCCAAAAGCAAGGGAACTTATCAGATTGCGATACAGTTTAAGGACGGCAAAAAAAGCCTTATAGAAGTTGATGATAAGATATATAAGGCATTAATTAAAAAGTTATTTTAAAATACAGGCACTTACTTCGGTAAGTGCTTTTCTTAATTATTAGGAAATTCCTCAAATCGAAAAAATAGTGTATAATAGAGTAGAAATAAAAAATGGAATAACAAAAGAGCGAAGGGTGCTACTTCGCCATGACTTTGTTTTATGAAGTTTTTTGTTTTTGGTTCGAACTGCGCTATCTGACATTTGAGGAAGAATCATGGAAAGTGGATTTATCCATATCCCATAGACTTTCGATATTGTTCAAATAGTGCAGTTTTTTTATGGTACACTTCTAGAACCAACATAGAAGCACCACACTCAGGACAACGAAGAGGGTCATATCCAAACGTTAGAAGAATGGATTTTTGCCAATCAAGT
>NZ_FOWD01000022.1 GCF_900115365.1 Anaerocolumna aminovalerica | reverse complement strand
TACGAAAAGCAAGACCGTATTTCCCACAGACGACAGTCTGCTAAAAATGCTGTATCTGGCCACGATGGACATCACGAAAAAATGGACAGGGCACCGTCAGGACTGGGGACAGATTCACTCCCAGTTGGAGATATTCTTTGAAGAACGGTTATCCTAAAAACGGAAAAATTAAGGTATTAAGACTGCCGAAGGGGAGTTTTACTTGACAACCCCAAAAACAGATTTATAATACAAGCATGGGCAAGAACCACAGAAAAATGGCCTTGCCCATAAATAACTATTAAAATTTTATGTCAGTTTTTTGAGTTTACACGGACTTTGAAACGGTCTCTTTAATTTAGCCGCCTTGCACTTATTACTGCCGGTATAGGGCAGCTCCTTAGTTTAAAACTTTTAGATAATAGCCAGTTGAAAATAGATATTCCAACTGGCTATTTCCTTATGTTCAATATACTGCATTCTGGCCCACCGCCATATTCTTTCCCAGCAGTTTGCGAATTCATGTATTTTCTATGATGGAGTAATAAAGGTGTATAAAAGCATCTCTATAAATCTAACTTTAATGTTAGTAGAGAACGTTTATACTGATATCCCAATAATTCTAGCGCCTTTTCCAATGGATGATTTTGAACATCGATATCTGCAATCAGGCTTTGAATGCCATCCTCTGTCATGAGTCGGGAGCCTTCCCATAGCAAATCATTTATGTAACCATTTCCTCTTTGAGCTGGGGTAACACCTATGTAATTAATGGCTCCCCTGGTCTCACTAAACTTTTGAGGAACAACCAATCCTACAAATTCACCCGTTAAATTATAAGCCATTCGCCACCAAGTCTCATTAAAATCTATCTCCTTTAACAGTTGGTAGTACAAAGCTGCAGCCTGTTTGGAACCATATGACATAATACTGGCTAAATCTTCCCTGTCTAAAGTCCCTTCTGTAACCATTTCAATGGCGTCAATAAACGCCTCCTCTCCAACTTCTTGCATGGTTTTATAGTAGAGCCTTTTGGCTGTCTCAACATGGTGAACTTGATTAGCCTCATAGCTTTTCTTCTCTTGTACTATATGAAAGCCTTGTTTTTTAAATAAGTATTGATAGGTTTCAAATACCTCTGATGCTGTTGAATAGAGATGGTACTCCAGAGTTCTAAAGCCTTTCGGTTTTAATGCCATTATACTATCCGTAAGAAGCTTGTTTCCAACTTCCAAAAGATCATAGGCTGTATCTATTTTTATTTGCCATATTTTTAAATCATAAGGTTGTTCTTCAAAAATTCCGTAAATGACTCTTCCTAAAAATTGCCCCTCTTCTTCAATTACAAAGCACCACTCTAACTTTGTTCTACCCGCATCTAACCATTTGTTTAAATTAAGTATCGACTTATTGTCAGCCCCCATTCCGATCTGCTCAAATTGTGCTACATCCTCCAAATTAATTGTTCTTACCTTCATGAAATCTATTCTCCCTTTATTTTTATTCAATAAGAAAATGGTTCTTATATCCTTTCTAATCATAGCTGGTAATAAAGTTTAAGCTGATTACTTCATTATCATAACTTTATCAAATACAGATATAGCTGCAAATGTCTTCCATCATTGGCTTACATAATTTATCTATCTTTCTAGGGCTAATATATTGTACATACATTTTGACAACTTACCTTTTCAACTGTATAATAACACAGTTCAAAAATCAAAAGCAATTATTATCCGGTAAAAGTACCGGTAAGTTGTGTTGCCGGACTTGTATTTCATAGAAGATTCTGTTTATACAAGTATATACACTTTGTTCATGGATATATAGATGTCTATTGATAATTGACAATAAATATTAAATTCATATAATGAGTAGTATAGGAGGTGTTAAAATGAAAGAATGTTTATATAAATTATTAATTTTCAATAAATATTCTATTTCTGTTTTTGATAAATAAATTTCTATCAATGGATGACTATATATTATTAAAGGATATATAGTGGTAGAAATTATTTTATCCAAGACAGAAAGGAATTAATAGTATGAATAATAATGTAGTTAGCAGATTAAATTCTTCAAATGTAAGTAAAGCAGTAGGTAACTATACACACATTACAAAGATAGAACCTAATGCAACATTCTATACGTTCTCCGGACAAGTTGGAGCAGACTTAGATGGTAATTTTCCTGTAGAGTTTAATCAACAAGTAAATAATACATTTTTAAATATATCAAATTTGCTAAAAAGTATAGATTTAACACCAGATAATATAATAAAAATAAATATATGGGCTACAGAAGAAATTGACTGGGATTATTTTGATCAAGTATATGAAGATTTTTTTAAAACTCCTTATCCCTCTATGACTATTGCATATGTCAGTGCTTTAGGGTTAAAAGAGATAAAATTAGAAATCGAAATCTGGGCAGCGAAATAATTCCCCTCTATGGGAGTTGGCAAAGCAGGCCAATGTACAAGTTAACTTATCATTATGACAAGTATAATTATAATTTTGACAATAAAACTTGACATTTCTATTTAGTTCTGCTATAATATCCTTATCAACCACCAAGGAGGTAGGGATATTATGGAAAAAGAAGAAATATTAGCAAAAAGCAGAGCTGAAGGACGAGATGAGATGGAGATCTCCATCAATGAAAAATCATCCCATATAGGTGCCATTACAGTGGTAGTTGTATGTCTTTTTTTTGCAGCAACAAAAATTCTAAATAACGGAGAGAAATTTTTTGAATTTCCTGCAATTATGTTTGCATACTTGTCTGGAATGCACTTCAATAATTATTTGAAACTTAAAAAGGGTATCTATTTAACCACCGCTTTTGCATTCGCTTTTGCCTTTTTATGTATGACAATTCTATATTTTTTGAATAGGTGATAAATATGGGCGAAGAATTAATTCTAAAAAACAGACTGCGTGTTGCAAGAGCGGAAAAGAAAATATCGCAAGGTGAGCTGGCAGAGATGGTTGGTGTATCCCGGCAAACAATCAGTTCAATCGAAACAGGGCAGTTTAACCCCACTGCCAAACTTGCTTTGATACTATGTATTGCATTAGATAAAAAATTTGAAGAATTGTTTTATTTTGACTAATCTGAAAAAAGTGCCTCTTTTTAAGGGGCACTTTTTCACTGGTGATCAAAGTCCTACCATTTTTGTTATGTCATTCGATTGGCATTGCCCCATTCACACATGGTGTCAAGAATTGGAATCAGGGACTTGCCCCGCTGGGTTAAGCTGTATTCGACCTTTGGAGGAATTTGAGGGTATTCCTCTCGATGCACAAGGCCGTCAGCTTCTAATTCTTTCAGCATTGTACTCAATGTCTTAAATGATATTGTTTTGATATATTTTCTCATTTCATTATATCTGACCACTTCAAACTCCATCAAACAATATAATATTACCATTTTATACTTTCCATTTATCAGAGATAAAGTATAACTAAATCCTGTTTTCTCCAGATCTTCGGCTTTTGATATACACGAAAAACTCATTTTACACTCTCCTTTAAGTAAGTACTAAACCTTAATTATAGTATTGAACCTTAATGTGCGTACTTGAATAGCAGCTAATATATAATATAATTAAAGCAGACATATGGGTTGGTGTCAACGTTATATTTCAATTAACACCGTTCCGTTTCGTCAGCAATCATTGAAGAAAGGTAGATTATATGGAAAAGAGTAAAAAAATTGTTATAATAACAGGCAGTCCACGAAAAAACGGCAATAGTTTTGCTATGGTGGAAGCATTCACTAAGGAGGCCGAAAGGAAAGGCCACAGTATCACCCGATATGATGCAGCAGATATGACTATTAAGGGATGTAACGCTTGTGAAACATGTTTTAAGACAGGTAAGGCTTGTAGTTTTGATGATGATTTTAATAAGATAGCCCCTACAATTGAAGAAGCGGATGCAGTTGTTTTTGCAACACCGCTGTATTGGTATACATTCCCGGCAAAAATTAAAGCTGTTATTGATAAGTTTTATGCTTTTCTAGTTAGTAAAAGAGGTGTTGGAAAGAAGGAATGTGCACTTATTGTCTGCTGTGAAGATAATGACCTGCCCATGTTTGACGGAATCCGCTTTTCTTACAAGCAAACCACTGAATTACTTCAGTGGAAATCAGTGGGTGAGGTTTTAGTGCCAGCGGTTGCTGCACCTGGTGATATTCAAAAGACAAATGGGATTGAACAAGCTATTGCATTAGCAGATAAATTCTAAGATAAAAAGAATCAACCAATAATAGAAATGAGCAAATTGGGTCCACTGATAGCTGTGTGCCTAATACGAGATACTTACTTCACGGCGGCTTTGAAATCACAGTCAAAGCCGCCGTTTTAATTTACTTATTACATTTGTTATTTCAATCATTTAAGTACTGTTCAATGACAAGTAGAGTGTCCACAATATCCTGATAAGTATGAGCATATGAGAAGAACATTGCCTCAAATTGAGCAGGTGCTATATATATTCCATGTTCTAACATAAATCTAAAATATCTTGCATATTCCTTCGTATCTGCCATCTTTGCGGTTTCATAATCCGTAACTTTTCCATTAGCAAAAAAAATACATGACAGTGAACCTATTCCAGCCACTTGATACTTTATATTGTACTTATCAAATAGTACATTTACCTTATTCCTGAAGTACTCACCAAGCTCATTAATTTTTGTATAAACCTCCGGATGCTCTTTCAAGTATTTAAGCTGAGCCATTCCTGCTGCCATCGCTACCGGGTTCCCACTTAAGGTTCCTGCTTGGTATACAGGACCAACCGGTGCCACCATTTCCATTACTTCCCGTCGTCCACCATAGCAGCCCACTGGCATACCGCCACCTATGATTTTTCCAAATGTAGCTAAGTCTGGCATGATATTATAATAACCTTGTGCTCCACTTAAAGAAAGACGAAAACCTGTAATTACTTCATCAAAAATCAAAAGTGCTCCATGTTTTGTACATAATTCTCTCAGACCTTGCAAAAATCCTTCCTGTGGTAAAACAACTCCCATATTAGCAGCCACTGGTTCTACAATAATAGCAGCAATTTCATCCCTATTCTCTTCAAATAATTCCATAACACTATCCAGATCGTTATACTTTGCTTGTAATGTGTCTTTTACACAATTACTTGGAACTCCCAAACTGTCCGGTATTCCAGCAACCATAACTCCAGATCCTGCTTTTACCAATAAACCATCACTATGACCATGATAGCAGCCCTCAAATTTTATAATTTTACTTCTTCTTGTATATCCCCTTGCAGCCCTAATGGCACTCATCACTGCTTCTGTTCCGGAGTTTACCATTCGTACCATTTCAAAACATGGAACAATTTCACATAATAGTTCTGCCATTTCAACTTCTGCTTCTGTGGCAGCGCCATAACTTAAACCTTTTTGTGCTGCTTCTATCACTGCTGTACGAATCACTTCATGATTATGACCCAGAATCATGGGCCCCCATGAATTTATATAATCAATATATTTACTTCCATCTACATCATAGATATAAGCCCCATCTGCTGACTCAATAAATCGGGGACTTCCACCTACAGATAAAAATGCCCGTACTGGACTGTTAACTCCACCTGGAAGATGTTTTACTGCACGTTTATATAATAGTTCTGATTTTGTCATTATCCTATTCTCCCATCCTTAATAAACTTGGCCAGTTCTTTTGCATAATAAGTAATTAAAATATCTGCTCCGGCACGATATATACTTGTAGCAGTCTCACAAATTATACTGTCTTCGTCTACATACCCGCATTTTGCAGCAGCCTTAATCATGGCATATTCTCCACTTACACTGTAAGCCGCCACTGGTAAAGTAATTTCATTAGCAACCTCACGAATAATATCAAGATAGGATAATGCAGGTTTCACCATAATAATATCTGCACCTTCTTCTACATCCAGTAAAGTCTCTTTCAAAGCTTCTTTTCTGTTATGATAATCCATTTGATAACTTTTACGGTCTCCAAATGCCGGCGCAGAACCGGCAGCCTCCCGAAATGGCCCATAAAAGGCGGAGCTGTATTTCACGGCATAAGACATAATTGGAGTGTCTTTATAACCTTTTTTATCTAATAAGGTACGAATCTCTTTTATTCTTTCATCCATCATATCAGATGGCGCTACCATATCAGCACCAGAGACAACATGTGACAAAGCAATATTAGCTAAATAGGGCAGAGTAGCGTCATTATCTACCCTGTCACCATTTAAAATGCCGCAATGGCCATGAGAAGTATATTCACACATACATACATCTGTTATAAGATACATCTCCGGACATTCTTTTTTTGCTATTCTTAATGCCCTTTGAATAATTCCATCCTCTGCATAAGCTCCACTTCCAAATTCATCTTTACTGTCTGGAATTCCAAAGAGCATTACACTCTTAACTCCCGCATCTGCAGCTTCATGTAGAGCTTCCGGAAGCATATCTACACTATAGCGATATTGATTTTCCATAGAGGGGATTTCTTCCTTAATATGATTTCCTTCTTTCACAAAGATGGGATAAATCAAGGAAGAGGCATCCATTCTGGTTTCCCTTGTCATTGTACGAATCAGTGGATTTGTTCTTAATCTTCTTGGCCGTTTTAATAATTCCATAACACATTATTCCTCCATGCTTCCAATGCCTCCCAATTTGGGCGCATTTTCACTATATCCTCTATTGTTTATTTCTATAACACTCTCAATTAAACTATCAATGGTAGCTTCTTTTGAAACTGTAATTTTCATTCCATATAAAGCTGCTTCTTTCGCCGTTAGCTCACCAATACAAACTGCCTGAACCTTATGAAAATCTATATCCTTCATGGTTTTAACAAAACTGCGGACTGTAGAAGCACTTGTAAATGTTACAATATCTGTTTCCTCAATACATACTTGTTGGTTTATCTCATAAATAATTTCATACACCGGAACAGCCTTCAAATGAATTTTTGCGGCAGATAAATAATTAACCACTTCACTGTCTGTTTCTTTAGGTATTAATACAAGCACTTTATCTTCTGGCTGGACCACTGCTGCAATTCCTTTTGCCAGTTCTATTCCATAGTATCTCTCCGGCATATAGTCTACCCGGATACCTCTTTTCTCTATTGCCTTGCGGGTAGCAGGCCCTACTGCTGCAAAATGACAATTCCATAGGCTTCGGATATCAATCTGCTGATGCCATAAACTATCAAAGAAAACATCTACAGCCACCTCACTTGCAAATAGAATCCATTTATAATCCTTAATCGTGGTAAGTACCTCTATAAATTGGGTATTATCCTCAATTGGTTTTGTATAAGTTCCAGATAGCATTACTACCTCTGCTCCAAGATTATAAAGTTTAGCTGCCAGTGAGGATACTTTATCCTTAGGTCTTGTAACAACTACTCTTGCCCCACCAAGTATTCTCTTCTCTGCCCAGGCAAAAGTTTGAGAAAGTGAGCACACTTTACCTACTACAATAATACCAGGTGTCCCTATGTTCTGCTTTTTAGCCTCCTCAGGTAGCGTAGCTACAGTTGCAATAACCTTTCTTTGCTTTGCAGTTGTTCCACGTTCTAGTATTGCTGCCGGTGTAGTTATATCCATTCCTGCCTCTATTAGTCCTTTACAAATATCAGGTAATGCAGCAACACCCATTAAGAACACCAATGTTGTTTCGCCAAGAGCTACTAAACTTTTATAATCTATGGATTCCTGGCATCCTTTCTTTCTATGTCCGGTAATAATATGTAAGGAAGAGGTTAAATCACGATGAGTCACTGGTATCCCTGCATAGGCCGGTACAGATATAGCAGATGTGATTCCTGGTACGATCTCATAAGGAATACCATGTTCACAAAGTAACTCAAGTTCCTCTCCTCCCCGGCCAAATAGGAAAGGATCTCCGCCTTTTAACCTTACCACTCTTTTTCCCTTTAAAGCCTCTTCTACCAGGATTTCATTAATACGCTCTTGTGCTACAGTATGATTTCCTGAATATTTTCCAACACTTATCTTCTTAGCAGACTTTGGCATCATATAAAGGATTCCCTCTCCTACCAGCTGATCATATACCACTACTTCTGCTTCCTCTAAAACAGCTTTTCCTTTTACCGTAAGTAACCCAGGATCCGATGGTCCTGCACCGACTAACCACACTTTTCCTACCATCATCCAATCTCACCTCTTAAACGTAATGCCAATTGTTCTCCGGCTATTTCTGCTCTTTCCTTACGGTCTGCTACTGTGGCAACTCTATGTTCTGTAGTTTTCTCATTATAATACAAACCTATTAGCTTTAATTCTTCCCCTTCTACCGTTGCATGGGCTGCTATTGGAGAAGAACAGCCTCCGTCTAAAGTACGGACAAAACTTCTCTCTGCCAGTGCAGCATATGTGGTATTATCATCCTTGATTTTATGTAAGAAATCAACATTTAAGTCTCTTCTAGCCTGAATGGAAAGAATACCTTGGCCTGCTGCCGGAATCATCTCTTCCACAGAAAAATAACGGCTAATACGATGAGGTAAGCCAACTCTTTGTAATCCTGCTGCTGCTAAAATCAAAGAAGTATACTCTCCCCTATCTAATTTAGCAAGTCTTGTGATAACATTTCCCCGAACACTACTTGTGCCCGCACCTGGCATTAACTTTTGTATTTGTAACTTTCTTCTTTCACTGGAAGAACCGATATTTTGATAGAATAAGGCTTCTTCATTTTCTATGTACTCACATCCTTCTGGCAGCACCAATACATCTCTTGCATCCCCCCGCTTTGGTAACGCTACAATTGGAAGCTCTTCGTTTTCTTCCATTGGCATATCCTTTAAACTATGAATTGCAATATCAATTCTGCCATCTAGCAATGCTTGGTCCAGTTCCTTAACAAAGAGACCTTTACCACCAATCTTATCTAAGCTCTGATCTAATATTAAATCACCGGTAGTCTTTAACGTAATTAACTCTAATTCTATTTCCGGGTTGTAGCGCCTAATCTCTTGCATCACTAATTCTGTCTGCATTACAGCTAATTTACTATCTCTGCTACCCACCACTATTTTTTGCTTTTTCATAATAATAATCTTGCCTTTCCAAGGCCTGCAAAGAGTCGCAGGCACAATATTTGCTAAGTAAATAAAATTCATTTTGTGAAAAAACTTGTTTTTCACACTACTCCTATAGTCTCTAATTCCTGTTGTATCTTTCTTGTCACATTTTTTGCCAAAAGATGATTCGTTCCGCTGGCAGTTATTCCAACTACAACCTCTCCCTTACTTGCAATTCCGGGAAAATAGAAATTACTCTCTTCTTTACAATCACATATATTTCGGTAACAATTTATCTCTTTTGTTTCTAGATAAACTGAATAATTAACTGTTCTATCATTGGTACATGCTAAGACCATATATCCTGGTTTACAATCACCTGCTGTATATTCCTTTTGCAGCCATCCAATCTGGCCCTTATTGAATAAATCCACTAACTTTTCATGCAAATTTGGTGCAATAACTATTATCTCACCACCAAATGGAAGTAGTGTTTGTATTCTTCTTAAGGCTATGTTTCCCCCACCAATTACAATAATCTTTTTATCCCGCAAATCTACAAATACTGGAAATCTCAAGTTTCTCCTCCTATCTAATTAACCTATTATCCTTAGATTTATGCGAAGTTTAATTACTTAATGCAATCCACACAATTCATTGCAGATTGCTCCAAAGCTTGAATTACTTCTTCACATTGGTCAATCTGTAAGACATCACGAAGTCCAAAAATAATCTTAGATACTGCTTTTTTAGCCGCCATTTGAACATTAGACTGCAATAATTCTTGTTGTTCTCTGGATAAATCAATTGATTTATAGACTTTTGTTAATTTAGCATCTGTAATTTCACTGACAATATCACTAATACCGTCAACCGTTAATGCAAGGTTACGGAATTGATACCATTGTTTAAATTCACTTACATACTCATCTAACAGTTCCGCTGTTTCTTCTAACTCTTTTTCCCTGGACTTTGCCCCTTGGCTAAAGTAATCCATATTGTATACACTTACATCATTAAGTTCTTCTACACTTGGCTCTATATCTCTTGGGATTGCCATATCAATAAGATAGTAGTGCTTTCCTTTCAGCCTTTTATTCTCAAACATACTTTTAATTATGGTAAAATGATGGCTTTTGGTAGCACTAAAAATATAATCCATGGCTGCAATATGTTCGTATCTCTCATCATATAATACCACTCCACTACCTTCTGGAATAATTGCTCTGCTTTTTTTATATTGACGAAGGGTCATCCATACCTTACATTTTTTCTCTATTAAATTTTCAGCCATTAAACGGCCCATTTCTCCATTGCCAATTACCAAACAAGACTTCCCTGATAAATCACCATGTTCTTTTTCCAGTTGTTCCACAATTGCACGGGGCAGGGAAGCATTGCCCTTTGCTATTTGAATATTGGTTTTTACTTTTTTTGCAGCAGTAATAGCAGTTCGAAATAAACACTCTAGGACAGAATCTACATATTGATAATCTCTTGCTTGCTGTAATGCTTGTTTTAACTGAGTCAGGATCTGATCTTCACCAAATATCTGTGAGTGAATGCCACAACCTAATTCCATTAAGTATTTTACTGCCTCCTCCCCCTGCCGGGAAACACAAAAACTGCTCATAGCCCTTTCAGCATTTTCACCTATCACTAGCTGACTAAAGCATTCTGTTTCCGATGTACCTAATTCACTAAACCATATTTCTGTTCGATTACAGGTAGATAATATGATACAACCGCTCCCTTGATACTTCTCTTTTATTACCTTTGCAATTTCTAACTGACTTTCAAATGTTAGAGAAAAACGCTCTCTTTCTTCGATACTTGCGGTATTATAGTCAATCCCCACCATGCTGATGTTCATTTTTATATCCTCACTTTTTCATTCCACTTAAGATATACGAAACTCCTAAGTATTAATTCCTTTTGAAAGAACCTGGCAGTTCTCTATATATTTTAGCTACTGTTAAGATAACACAGCACTTAAATTGTTACAAATTAGAATCTTCTAAGATATTCATAAGATTTACCTATGTTATTTTAAGTATCTCTCTGCTCTAATATAACATCGAAAATATCTGCATATTTATGTTTTTTAACTAGATCAATGAATTCTTCCATATACTTTGAGATAAACTTATTTTTATGATATACAATACTAAATGAACGATTCCATGTAGTATCTCTGTTCTTAATTACAACGATACTACCATTTTTAATCTGCTCTTTTACAAGTCGAATGGATAGTACCGCCAAACACTGATTATCAATAACGGATCGAATCATTGCTGTCGGACAATTTGCAACCATGCTGACATTTATAGATACGCCCTGCTCTTTTAGATAGTTTTCAAATAACTCTCGTGTTCCGCTGCCTTCTTCCCGCATAACAAACTTTTCTCCGGCCAGATCCTTAGATATAAAGCTCTTTTTCTTAGCAAATGGATGTTTTGCACTACATACTAAAACTAAGTAATCGTCTACAGCAGGTATTGACACTAAATCCGGGCTTTTCACCCTGCCTTCTACCAGGCCAATATCTAACTCAGAATTCAATATCTTCTCTTCAATATTATGGGTATTGTTTACATAGGAATAAACTTCAACTTCGTTATTTAATTCTTGATATGAATTTAGTATATCATTTATGAGACAGCTTCCAACTGTAATCGTTGAACCAACTTTAAGCTTTTGGTAGCCTGTTGTTTCAAACATTTTACTCTCTAAAAAATCAAATTGTTCTACCACTTGCTTAGAATATGAAAGCAACTGTCGTCCCTTTTCTGTTATGTATAATTTTTTGGATAACCGCTCAAATAACAGCACCCCATAATGCTCTTCTAACTCCTTAATTGCTTGACTTACGGTTGGCTGGGATACATAGAATTTAGCAGCAGCAATGCTCATTTTTCCACTTTGTGCTACTTCGTTAAAAATTTTTAAATGACGTATTGTCATGGAATTACCTCTTTGCTTTCGTTATATTTAGCTTCCCTTAAAATATAATTATTAAAAGAACTTATATTTTATTTCACCCTACTATAGGTTTTACCTATGACTTTGATAAGATTTTATCACTTTCCTTATGTTAAAACAAGTGTTATATTAAATATGTTAAAAAATAAACAAAGGAAGTGTGTCTGGTGAAGATTTTAATCATTGGCGGCGTTGCCGCAGGTACTAAAGTTGCAGCAAAATTAAAACGTGAGAACCGCGACTATGACGTAACTATTCTAACCAAAAGCAAGGATATTTCCTATGCTGGTTGTGGATTACCCTACTATGTAGGTAACCTGATCCAACAACGGGAGCAATTAATAGTCAACACACCAGCTAGTTTTTCAGCATTAACTGGTGCTACAGTATTGACTGAAACTGAAGTAATCAAAATAAACAGAGATCAAAAAACTATTGAAGCAAAGAACCTGACAACGAAGGAACTATCTACACATTCCTATGACAAGTTAGTGATTGCTTCCGGTGCAAGCCCTATTAAGCCAGCCATTGATGGTGTTAACTTAGATGGTGTATATTACATGAGAACACCTGAAGATGCCATTGAACTTCGGGAAGCAGTGGAAGCAGGAAAGATCAAGCGTGCAGTAGTTGTTGGTGGTGGTTTTATTGGCCTTGAAGTTGCTGAGAACTTAAGCCACCAAGGCGTACGTGTATCTGTAATAGATATGGCGGACCATATCCTGCCTGGTTTTGACCCTGAATTTGCAGAGTATGTAGAGAATCATTTGGCTGATCATGGAATTATGGCAATGACGAATACCAGATTAGAAGCTATTCTTGGTGAAGGAAAAGTTGAGAAAGTTCAGACTGGAAAACGTGCTATCAAATGTGATGCAGTAATACTTGCAATGGGTATTCGCGCTAACACATTCTTTGCCAAAGACACTGGTTTAGAATTAATGAATAATCAGACCATCAAGGTAAACGAATATCTTATGACAAACGATCCTGATATTTACGCAGTTGGAGACTGTGCTTGTGTATCTAATGCAATAACAAAAGAAAGTACCTGGTCCCCTATGGGTTCATCCGCTAATATTGAGGGACGTATTGCTGCCAGAAATATAGCCGGAGGCAGCGTATCCTACCCTGGTGTACTTGGCACCGGTGTTTGCAAATTACCTGAACTTAATGTAGGGAGAACCGGTCTAACAGAAGCCGATGCTATTGAGGCTGGTTATGATGTTGTTAGTGTAGTTACTGTAGTGGATGATAAAGCACACTACTATCCACAGGCATCTACTTTTATAGTAAAAATGATTGCTGATAAAGCAACAAAACGATTATTAGGTCTTCAAATATTAGGTAAAGGCAGCGTTGATAAAATAGTGGATATCGCAGTTACAGCAATCACAATGAAGGCTGCTTTAGAAGATATTGAGAATATGGATTTAGCCTATGCGCCTCCATTTTCAACAGCAATTCATCCATTTTCCCATACGGTTAATGTTCTTCTAAATAAAATAAGCGGTGCATTTAATACTATCACTCCTACAGATTACATGTCCGGCATGGCTGAAGGTTACACATTAATTGATGCCTCTATTACCCCATCCATTACAGGTGCTACTTACATGGATCTAACAAAGGTAACCGATAAAGTCCCAGACTATTCATTGGATAATAAACTATTACTGGTTTGTACCAAAGGTAAAAGAGCTTATTTATTGCAAAATCGTCTGAAGCATTTTGGATATAAAAATACTTTGGTTCTTGAAGGCGGCTCTACATTTAATTCAATAAAGATTTAAATAAAGATTACTAAATTATACGGAGGAAATTAAACATGACACAATTAATAGTTACAGCAGAAGATGAAAAAAGAGTGAAGGCCCTTGGTTTTCTTAGAAACAAAGGAACTGATAATTTTTCAGGAAGAATTATTACTGTAAATGGTAAAATTACTGCTGCACAAAACAAATGCTTGTCTGAAGCAGCTGAACTTTATGGTAACGGTATAGTTACTTTGACAACAAGATTAACAATAGAATGTCAAGGCATTCATTACCATAACATTGAGAAATTCCGCGATTACATTGCAAAGGAAGGACTTGTTACTGGTGGTACCGGTTCAAAAGTACGCCCCGTTGTATCTTGTAAAGGAACCACTTGTCAATATGGCCTTATTGATACATTTGCCCTTTCAGAAGAAATTCACCAACGTTTCTACAATGGTTATGCTAATGTAAAATTACCTCATAAATTTAAAATTGCTGTAGGTGGCTGCCCTAATAACTGTGTAAAACCGGATTTAAACGACTTAGGTATTATCGGCCAGTTAGTTCCTAACTATGATGAAGATAGCTGTAATGGCTGTAAAAAATGCTCTGTTGTAGAATCATGTCCTATGGCTGCTGCAGCTTTAGAAGATGGGGTTCTTACCATTGATGAAGATACATGTAACAACTGTGGCCGTTGTGTGGGTAAATGTCACTTTGATTGTATCGAAGATGGGGTAAATGGATACAAAATTTACATAGGTGGCAGATGGGGCAAAAAAGTAGCCCACGGAATTTCTCTTGACCGTGTATTTACCAGCAAAGAGGAAGCTTTAGAAATCATTGAAAAAACAATTCTTCTTTATAGAGAACAAGGACAGACCGGAGAACGTTTATCTGATACTATTACCCGTATCGGTTTTGAAAATGTTCAGGCTCAATTATACTCCAATGATTTGCTAGACCGTAAACAAGAAATCTTAGACGCCAAACTTCACTTAGCAGGCGGCGCAACTTGTTAATATAGGATTTATAATAACCGATAAGACTTTTACTCTGGTCGGTTATTATTTAGAAATGCATTGTTAAAAATTTAACATCTCAGAAGGGACATGACAAATTATGAACAAAAAATCATACTTAGCAATTGGGACTTGCGTTATTATTGCAATTGTAGCAACTTACCTTGGTAAACTTCAAAATATTATAGGTGCACCAATGATTGGTCTATTTATCGGTATGCTTCTTGTAAACATCTTGCCAAACATAGACAAAGACTTTAAAAAGGGCACAACCTTTGCGGGTAAAAAATGCCTTAACTTAGGTATTATCCTTGCAGGGGGAACCCTTAACTTTACTCAAATTTTAGGATATGGCGCTAAAGCACTTCCCTTAATCATTTTTAATATCTGCTTATCTTTTACAGTAGCATATTTAGTTGGAAAACAATTAAAGCAATCTTGGAATACTTGTACTTTAGTTGGTGGAGGAACTTGTATCTGTGGTGGTACTGCTATTGCTACTCTGGCTTCTATTATTAAAGCAAAAGAAACAGAGATTGCTTACGCAATGACAGCTATTTTTCTTTTTGATATTTTTGCAGCCCTAGTATATCCTTACTTAGCAGGTGCACTTAATTTAACTCCTAATCAATTTGGATTCCTTGCAGGCACTGCAATCAATGATACATCAAGCGTTGCAGCATCTGAAGCTACCTATAATGCAGTAAATGGTTTAGACTTAAATCTTGCAATTACAGTTAAGCTTACACGTACTACCATGCTCATTGCATTAGCAGTTATCTTTACAGTAATCACAATTCGGCAACAATCTAAAAATAATGCAGCAAATATGGAGCAAACAAGTATTTCAAAAACTGTATTTAAAGTATTCCCATGGTTTATCCTTGGATTTTTATTAATGGCAGTTTTAAATACCGTTGGATTATTCCAGGCAGTTGATGGACTAGATAAATTCTTTAAAACCAGTTATAAATTATTTATTACCGTTGCATTAGCAGGAGTGGGATTCAAGATTAAATTTAAAGAATTATTAACGAAAGGAATTAAGCCAATTATCCTTGGTGGTTGTACTTGGTTAGCTGTTGCTGCTTCCTCTATGATATTTATTCACTTATTTAAAGGATTTATTGGTTAATCTAAAGAATTTAAATAAGAAAGACATTTTAGTGTTCTTTGCCTGATATCTTATAAATATTAAGTTGTAAATCATTCAGCTTTCATTAAATGTCTTTTTAGCTTATAGATAAATATATCACTAATTTTGTAGACTATTATTTATTAAATTGCAATATAAAGGAAAGGAGTCTTATTATTATGAGTTACCTGTATCAACAAAAAAAAGTAATTCTAATTGTAAGTTACGGTTCAAGTTCTTACAATGCTGGTAATAACTTTATCTTAACACTGCAAGAACAATTAAAGTCAGCCTTCCATGATTACGCTGTATATCCAGCAATAATTACCCATAATTATACTCAGGATAAGGATTCTGCGGTTTTGCCTTTTTTATGTAACGTATTAGAGCAGCTACATAATAATAAGATAACTTCACTTTATATCCTGCCAGCATTTCTTCTGCCTGGTCATAGTTTTCTAAAAATGCAGCAAACTCTGGCTGACTATCAATATTTATTTAATGAGATTAACATGTGCAAACCATTACTGGCTACAAAAGGATGCTATGAATCAATTTCCATGTCACTTACAACCCTGTATCCCATACACCATAACGATGAGATTGTAATATTTTTAGGGCATGGAAGCTCCCACTCATCCAGTATTTATTATAGTGAACTTGAAACATATTTTCATAATAATCATCACATAAATTATTCAGTGTTAACTCTCGATTTTATTTCAGATATTGAAGACTTTATCGCCAGGTTACATGCAAGAGGCATAAAATATATACGGTTAGTTCCATTATTAATGCTTGTCGGTTATCACGTCTTACATGATATGGCCGGCAAGCATCAAGCTTCTTTATATTCCGTTTTAACTAACGCCGGTTTCAAAGTAGACTGTATTCTAACAGGTCTAGGAAATGAGCCTTTCATTCAGCAACTATTTATAAAGCAAGTGGAAACACATTTCATATGATTATTTGACAGGCTATTCCTGTATAATATTTTTTAAAATCACCTGACCAAATATGTTTCACATAGTTATCAGACAGCATGGTTTCATATGGATCAAGATATGTAAAAAAATCTTTATCTCTATCCACTAATATGATCCAATGACAATTCCTAAGACCAAACATTTCTTCATTTCCAGTCATCATTGCCATAATTGGAGACTTTTTTAGAGCCTCCTTCCATTCATCCTCATAAAAAGACATTCTAAAATTAATGTTGTTTTTAATGAGGTATCTGAATATATCTTCAGGGTAAGTCCCACACTTCATATCATCGCTGTCATATCCTTTTTTTTCCGGTGAAACATTAAAATTTAATTCAATAGCAAGTTTCTCAAAGTTTTCATAACCAGTTATCTGGTGATATTTTAATAACATAGAAAGACAAGCAATTCCGCATGCATACTCTGGACAAAAACTTTGTTCATTTTGACTGATAAAAAAATTTCTATACATAATTGATTATTTACCTCTTAATTAGTATCATCAGATTTCTCAATTTTACTCTCAATACGTTTAGCAGTTTGAGAGTCACTGCCATCATTAATTGTCAAATAATGATTACTGCCATCACTTGTAAAATTAATTGTTACTGATAAGCTGCGAAGGAAAAACTCATTATCCGAAGTTGCGTACATTTCAAGTTTCATTGTTTTTGGAAGTTCAAGAAATAACCGTTGTTCTTTCATGGTAACCTTTGCAATCAATTCATTATGCTCCTCCAATTGATACTCCCCAACATATCTGTTTAAAATCTCAGGATGTAGTATTTTTGCCTTTTGAAATTCTGGTACTTTAGGTTTCTCATATGGTTCATCAAAAAGTATATTTTCAATTGATTGTAATATAGAATACTCAAAATCAAAGTCCTGTTCTTTGTTTCTTAAAAATATAATCACTAAATCATTATCAATGTATCTTTTAAAATAAGTTGCATAACCTGGCCATCCACCACTGTGCCATACAGCCCTTCCCTTTTTCTCTTCACTCTCTAAAATCCATCCAAATCCATAATCAGAATAACCTGCCTGCCTTGGAGAAGATGGAGAATAGGCTTCTTTCAATAAAGTTTCATCAATAAGCGTCCCATTTCTCAATACACGGTCAAGTAAATACAGGTCTTCAACTGTGGAATGTATCGCTCCATCTCCAACAATCCCATCAAGATAAACAACAAAGTTTGTTTCAGGAAATTCATCTGGCAAAACGTGTTTACCTTTGTAGACATCAAAAATATATCCATAAGCATAGTTATCCATAGTCTGATCCGTTAACCTTTGACAGAACACTTCAGTATTTTCCATTCCAACAGGTAAAAAGATATTTACTTTCATATACTCCCCAAAGGAAAGTCCCGAAACCTTTTCAATAATGAGAGCAAGCATCACATAACCTGTATTACTATATTCCATACGCTCATTAGGCTGGAATAACCGGTCTGGTTTATACTTAATAAGTAGTTGTAATAAGTCTTGGTTCACCGCTATTTTGGATTTATCCCAGTGATGTTCGAATAACTCTAAATAATCAGGTAACCCAGAGGTGTGATTCAATAATTGCCTTACTGTAATCCCTTTATAAGGAATATCAGGTAACCATTTTTCTATAGAATCATCAAGAGAAAGTTTGTTATCCTGTACCAATAACATAATACCCAATGCCGTTATTGGTTTTGAGACTGATGCAAGATTAAATATGGAATTTATTTTTAACTTTTGCTTTGAATCCAATTCAGCCTCGCCAAAAGCTCCTTTATATAATATTTCATTATCTTTAGCTATTAAGATAGTTCCATTAATCAATTGTTCAGATTGAATTTCTGCGAAAAACTTTTTTAGTACTTCCCTCTTATTATTCATTGTTATTTCCTTTCATTTATTTCTTTGATAATTCCTCTTCAACCACAAGATTGAGTTTTACTAAAATGTCTCGTAATTGTACTATGTCTTTCATATCCATACGAGAATAAAAACGTTTCACAATTTCCTTGTTAATCTCTTCTTCTTTTAAGTAGTAATGGTGTCCTCGCTCATCTAACTGCACAATTATTTCTCTTCTATTGTCAGGATTAATTGTCCTTAATAGATATTTTTCTTTTTCTAATTTGGATACAATCTGACTAACAGCACTTGAAGTAACATTCATCGATTCAGCCAGTTGACTTATTGATATTTGAGATTCCTTCTTTACTAAATCCATTACTATAATTTGTTTAGTTGAAAGATCATCATTAAACAAAGACTGACGCTCTTTTATTAAACGAGTATTCATGGAATAAGTTATCTCATCAATTTCTGTAACTAAATTAAATAATTCATTTTCCTTGTTATTATCACTTTTTGAAGCCAAATCTTTACCCCCTTTATCATTAATCTAACTTAATATTTAAGTTAACTTAATAATAAAGAATACTAATATATTTGTCAAGTAATATTTGGAATATAACTAACAAATGTAAAAAAATCTCGATAAAAATTTACAAGTGGCTTTTGAACATAGTAATTAAAAGGTACCCCATAGGCAGTTAATAAATAACTCTTTTCTCTATTAATAAGAACTTCTTTTACTTACTTTAGAAATTAACCACCTTACACCAAAAAAAACCGACACACCTATCACTAAACCAATCAAAGCCGCTCCCAGAACATCACTTGGAAAATGAACATACAGATATAACCTTGAGAATGCAATCAAGCAGGCCAGTGGAATAGCTACGCATCCAAATTTCTTATTACTCATGGTAAGAATTGTTGCAGCAATGGCAGATGCCAGTGTATGCCCCGATGGAAATGAGAAATCTGTTGGATTTGATATTAGCAGTGTAATAGAAGGGTCAGACCAGGATGGCCTTGATCGTTCAAAAAAGTTTTTTAAAAAAACATTCCCAACAAGGACACCCATGACAAGTCCAATAATCAAAGTAATTCCGTACTTTCGGTATTTTTTACTCGTTAGCAAAACCAGTGCTGTCACTATCCAGATTAAGCCTCCGTCTCCAAGTGCCGTAATTTTAGGCATTAAATAATCCAATACAGGACAGGTAAGTGTATCATGAATCCAGTTTAAAACTGTCCAATCAAAACTTGTAATAATTTCTATCATATCATTGCTCCTTGCTAATGGTCACTTTCAGTAAATCTTATGTTTCCTTACCTTTATTTAGATTTAAATTTAATAATCTTTTTAAACAGAAATCAAATAACATCTTTTTTAGGACATTAAATTAATATCCCTTTAATTCGTTTAATCCGGGCTTTTTTCCAACACTATATTTTTACTATCCAAACGCTTCTTGATAACCTTATCCATTAGATAGGTTATTACTGCAACTACAGGAACTGCTAAAAACATTCCTACCACACCTGCATAAGCTCCCCCTAAAGTTATGGCAAGTATAATCCAAAGGGGTTTTAAACCGGTAGATTCTCCAAGAATTTTAGGTCCCAAATACAAGCCATCAAACTGCTGAAGTAAAAATATCATAACGGTAAAAATCAGGCACTGGATAGGATTGATAAAAATATAAATTACTATTCCCGGAATCGCACCGATAAAGGGACCAAAATATGGTATCATATTGGTAATTCCTACAATAACACTGATTAATATAGAATAAGGTAGCCTTAGTATGGACATTATGATAAAACATAAGATACCAATAATAAGGGAGTCGATAAATTTTCCTACAATAAATTTGTTAAAAATATTTGCGCATTCTTTTCCTGTCTGAATAAAACCTCTCGCCTTTTCTTCGGACATTACGGAAAAGATAATTCTTTTGGCATTAAATTTAAGATTCTTCTTGTCCAGTATCAAATAGCAGGAAATTACTATAGAAAGCAAAATATTAACGAACATTTTAATTAAAGATACCGAGAACAAATATAACTTTGGTATCATACTGCTTAGTAACTGGGTTCCCTGAATGAATAAATCAGGTATCATATTTTCTACATACTGAACAACGGACTCCAGATTCAAGTCGGGATATTTCTCATATATACCTGAAAAAAAGTTGTACACTTCGTCACGCATTAAAGATTGCTTAGACACTAAATCTGAAATACTCTGAATTAACTGAGGGGTTACATAAAGAATCGTAATGGTTAATCCCCCAATTACTAACAGGTATGAAGTAAGCATAGATATAAATATCCTTAAACCTTTGGACTTAAGTTTTACAACATGATGCAAAAAATTGTCTAGTCTCTTAATCATAGGATTAATTAAAAATGCTATAAATAAGGCAACGATAAAAGGGGATATATTATTGATAAAATTAGAGATAACTGTCTTTGTTTGTTTCATATTAACAAACATATATATGATAAATGCCCCTATTACAATAACAAAAAGTGCATATATGCTAATGGTCAAATAATTCTTATTAGCCAGTAATTGTATTCTCTGGTCCTTTGTTTCTTCAACCCTTTCATTTACCGGATTTTCACACTTTTTTTGCTCTTTCTCTGATAAATTATGTGATTTACTCTCTGATACTTTTGCCATAATTATTCCTTTCTGTTAACGTTTTACAACAATTATACAGACTACCCCTCAGTAAATCAATTTATTAATTATTAAATAATTATGAAAAGTGGTGAGAAATAAGGTCCGGTACCGCTTCCATTCCGCTATTTCGGAGGTTAGGAATCCCTTGCTTCTATATTCCTGATTGCAATCTTTAGCATGAATGCTATAGCATCCATGCTTCGACTACATTTTGCAAGCTCTGTTATGTCAAACAGAACTATTTAAATTGTATACCCTTAATTGATTCAATTCTTATCAATTTTTGAATTCCTGATTTTTCAACTTCTAACAGCAGCCAGTCCTCATCCACATCCTTAAGTATACAGTCTTTTGATAATATCTCATAATCCGTTGCATTATTTTCCAGGTTAATTCTCCCATGCTTTCCTATATTCTTCTCAATAATCTCTTTTAAAGAGGTTTTTTCTATATCAAGCATACCATTATCTTTTAGAATACGCTCTAACTTGTCAACTTGTGATTTTAAATTCATACACCAGGTAAATGCAATGATTCCAAAAATAAAACCTAAATATTCCATATACTACCTCCTCTCCTTTACAAACTTAATAGAGAGTATTGATGATACCGGCAAAAGCTTAGTTTCTGTTTTCTTGCCCTTTGTATATTCAACATTAATCCATTGACCATCAAAGTCTACTATTGTGCAGTCTGTATTTGCCAGATCATAATCCACCTCGTTAGTATAAAAACTTAAACGGACACTTTTACCTTTTAATCCATACAAAAGACGGGTGATGACATTGCCGCCTTCTTTTTTTGTCTCTGTCTTGTCATAATTGTCTTTTAAAAGGTAGTCACAGCTTACCCCTAAAATTTCAGCTAAATAAACAACCTTATCCATCTCCGGACAAGATTGATCTGATTCCCATCTCGAAATTGATTGTCTGGTTACAGACATTAATTCTGCCAGCTGCTCCTGTGTCATATTTTTTGCTTTTCTGGCATCTGCTATCTTATTACCTAAACCCATATAGCACCTCCGTGTTTTTTATGTACTTCTAAAGTATATCAAAATACTATAAATACTCAATCAAGTTTTGGTTTCTTAATGTTACATTACAGTTGCATTCCATGTTACATAATACTTTTTCCCAATATTTCTTCTATAATAGTATCAAAAAAGAGGCTATGCTTCTTAATAAAAAAACATAGACTCTTATCCTCCTAACTGATGGAAGTATTTATAAAACATAAATATTGTATTAAGTTTTCTCGTTTATTATTCCTTTTTCCAACGCTTAAGAGTTGGTAGTAAAGCCACCATTTCTTTTCTTGCTTCTTCTTCACCAATTGCTTTTCCTAAAACAGGTACAATCATCTCAATCAATTCTTCCATAGATAGATTGGGATCAGTGAATTTTCCGTCTTTATAACAGTTTGTGCAGTAAATGCTTATACTTCCATCTGGTTCAGTTGTCATGAAATGTGCATGTTCATCGTTAAATGGTAAACCACAACTTTGACACATTGATTCTTTTGCCATTTTATCATCCCTTTCGTATAAATATATAAATACTTAATAAATAGTTCGCCTTAGGACACACTTTTATTATAAATTAAAAGATATATTAATTATTATACCCAAAATAACCGGAAACTAAAGGTTGGCTTAAGAGGCGTAGAACTTTATTACCTTACTGTATTCTTTCATAATGTTTTTCAAAATATCTACATGCTTAAAATCGTTGTGATATAAAACGTTAATTTCTCGAATCATGCTTAGATTCTCAATAGGTAATACTGTTATTTTGCCTTTCTTAAGCTCATTCAGACAAACACTGCGGGAGAGTATTGAGACGCCTATATCTCGTCTTATCAGGTCTTTGATAGTTGCTATATTATCTACTTCTAAAATAACATTGAATTCATCAAGTGACATGTTATTACTTTCCAAGTGTGCTGTAAAAAGGTTCCTGGTACCCGATGATGGTCTGCGAAGAATTAATGGTTGTTTTTTCAACTCATTGATGGTTACCATGCTTTTTTTTGCCAGAGGATGATTATTCGATACAACCAATACCAAAGAATCGGTATCAAGTAAAAGAGAATTAATACTGTCATCTTGCATTTTTCCCTCTACAACAGCCAGATCCACCTCATAGTTCTTAAGCATATCATAAAGATTACTTATAGAGTCAGTAATAATCGTTATACTGGTACCGGGATTTTTAGCACTATATTTTCCTAACACTTCTGCCACAGCATTACTCTCAGCAGTATGGGTAATCCCAACGGTAAACCGTCTTATATTACGTTGTTCGTCTATAATACTTTGTTCCATGTTCTGATATAAAGCAATAATCCGCCGGGCATATCTAATTACGATATTCCCTTCATTTGTGGGCTTTATTTCATTTCCAACACGGTTAAAAATTTTAATATTTAATTCCTTTTCCAATTGTTTTATATGTTGAGTTACGGCTGGCTGCGTCAAAGAAAGATGTTCTGCCGCATGTGTGTAGCTATTAAATTCAACTACCGCTAATAAGGTGTAAAGCTTAGAATCAATCATTTTGTCCATCTCCAATTATAATGATTTGTTATGACATCCTAATAAATAATAAATTTACTTTATGCAATTTGTGATTATAATGATAGCATAAGTCAAGAGAGGAGGCAAGGATAATGCGACAAAAGCTTTTATTTATTTGGCATATTCTAATCTTTAATGTTATTAAGCCCCTTCCGTGTTCGTCCCGATACTTTAACAAGCACTTTCGCTTATTAAGGCAAAATACTGTTAAATATGGATTCTCATCCCACTATATACAGATTGTTAGGGTTGGAAAAGAACAGTTTGGTTGGTTAGGTGTAATTGTAGTAAATATTGCACTTTTGCTTTTTTGTATACCAATCAGCATTTCAGCGGATTGGTTAATCCATATTACACATTTGCTTTCGATTAGAGTAATAATCAATGTAATACTTCTTTTGATGATGTTAAGTAAATTTGATATCCTTTATTTTCGTGACAGTCGAAATTATTTAAAACTTCTTTACATTTTTAGCTGTCTGATATCATCATCATATTGGACTTTGACATGTGTGTTTTTAGCCGCATTTGAAAATATTGTATTTTAGAGGAGAGTTAATCAATGAAAAATATTTTAAGTCAATTAAATGACACAACAATTGTTCTATTATCGTTATCAGTAATTTTGCTTGCCGGATTTCTGCTTACACGTATTACAAAACTGGCAAAGCTGCCTAACGTAACCGGTTATATTATTGCCGGTGTCTTAATCGGCCCCTATGTTTTAAATCTGGTTCCTTCTGACATAGTTAAAAATATGGGATTTGTCAGCGATATTGCTTTAGCCTTTATCGCATTTGGTGTGGGGCGTTTTTTTAAAAAAGAGGCTTTTCAGGAAACCGGATTTGGTATCATTGTGATTACTTTACTGGAATCTTTACTGGCCGGAATACTTGTTACCATATGTATGCATTATATATTCCGTTTGGATTGGAACTTTTGCCTGCTTTTAGGAGCTATTGCAACAGCAACGGCACCTGCAAGCACTATGGTTACCATCCGCCAATATCATGCACGTGGGAACTTTGTTAATACCTTATTGCAGGTGGTGGCACTGGATGACGCTGTATGTCTTGTTGCATTTAGCATCGCTACTGCCGTTATCAATGCCAATACCGGGGCAAGTGTTTCTGTTTCTGAAATAGTCCTTCCTTTAGCTTATAATATAGGGGCATTGGCAATTGGCTTTGTAAGTGGAATTGGACTAAGTAAACTTATGACCTCGAAACGGAGTGAAGATAACCGGCTGATATTAACAATTTCACTTCTTTTGGGCATTGCAGGTCTATGTGCCGCAGTGGATATATCTCCTTTACTATCTTGTATGCTATTTAGCACCACATATATCAACATGACAAAAGACAAGGAGTTATATAAGCAGGTTGAAAAATTCACTCCCCCTATTTTATCAATCTTTTTTGTATTATCGGGAATGAGTTTGGATATTAACTCCTTTAACACTTTAGGGATAATAGGTGCATCATATTTTATAATTCGGATTGCCGGAAAATATCTTGGTGCTTATCTGGGTTGTAGGATGGCTAAAACTCCAAAAGCTGTACGAAATTATTTAGGGTTAGCCCTGATCCCTCAAGCCGGGGTTGCAATTGGCCTTGCTTTTTTAGGCAAAAGAGTTTTACCTGATGCCATGGGTAATATGCTGTTGACAATAATATTATCCTCTTCGGTTTTATACGAGTTAATTGGGCCTGCATGTGCTAAGATTGCACTGATCTATTCTGGTTCAATAAAAAAAGAGAAACTGACCATTAGTGACGATAAAGCTAAGCTAACAGTTGATGAAACACAGGAAGAAGATCTAAATGTACTTCAGAGAAGTTCATGATCACTATGACTTTTTAAGAGTGCACAATTATATTTTCTCTACACGATTCCAAAGCTTTCTATAAATTTCGATGCAAGAGGAGAAATATATCTATCCTTTACCCATATGGCAGCTATCTTAGTTTTCAGCTTTTCATTTTCTATCTCTTTGTAAAGCAAATTACTATTAGCTGCAAGTTCAAATGCAGATTTGGGGACAATAGCTATTCCAGCCCCTGCATTTGCCCATAAAAGTGCGGTTCGTGCATCGTCACATTTACAGAATATCTGCGGTTCGAAACCATACTCCATACAAGTCTCACAAATTAGTTGTTCAAACCTGCGGTAAATGATTAATGGCTTATTTTTTAGTGCACTGACTGATATAGAATACTTAGCTGGTTCCCAATAGTATTCCCTTGGTATCGCTGCTATCATAGGTTCAGTCTTTGCATATTTACACTCAAAATTTAAAGCATTAAAGGGCGTTCTTACAATGCCCACCTCAATAATACCTTTATTCAATAAATCAATAAGTGTAAAAGTATTACCCTCATATATCTCAAATTCAATTCCAGAATACTCCTTGTGAAACTCTAACACACTTTCATTTAGAAGTGTTGCTCCTGAGGAGGAAACCGTACCTATAGATAAGGTTCCTTGTAATCCTTTGCTGAAATCCTTGACTTCTTTTACTGCTGAATTGGTTAGCTCTAAAATTTGACGTGCTCTGTTCATAAGTATTTTTCCCGTATCCGTTAGCTTCAGGTGCCGTGAGCCCCTCTCTACAAGCTTCACCCCAAGTTCTTCTTCCAGCAGCTTGAGCTGTTGACTTAATGGCGGCTGTGCCATATTAAGTTTTTTAGCAGCAGAAGTTATCTGTCCTTCTTCTGCAATTGTAAGAAAATATTTTAATTGTTTAATATCCATAAAAGCCTCCAATAATTATTATCTATATGATTTTCATATATTACGTATACGAAACAGATATTATTCATATGGAAGTTCGTATGCTATAATCATAGCCGGAGATATGAAAATATGCAATATATTTCTAAAATTATAAATTGGAGGTTGATATATTTGTTCAAACTTGCAGTCTTTTTAAAACCATACAAAAAAGAATGTATAATTGGTCCGGCTTTTAAACTGCTGGAGGCAACTTTTGAGTTACTGCTGCCCACAATTATGGCACTTATCATTAACAATGGAGTTGATAAACGTAACATAGAATATGTACTTAAAATGGGCGGGGTTATGCTTCTGATGGCAATACTGGGTTTTTGTTGCTCCATGATATGCCAGTATTATGCGGCCCGGGCTTCACAGGGGTTCGGTACCACCTTGAGAAATACCATTTTCAAACATATATCCACTCTTTCCTATGCGGAAATAGATACATTAGGTACACCATCCCTTATAAATCGAATTACAAATGACGTAAATCAACTTCAACTAGCGGTAGCCATGCTGATACGTCTCGTCATACGGGCACCATTTATATGTATCGGTGCTATTATCATGTCCATGATAATGGACTTTCGGTTATCATTGATTTTTTTAGCTGCTACCCCTGTTTTTGCTGTTATATTGTACCTTGTCATAAGTAAATCCTCACCTCTTTACCGTAAATATCAACAGAAGCTTGATAAAATCGCATTAATCTTGCGTGAGAATCTTTCCGGAGTAAGGGTAATCCGCGCATTTGCCAGGACTGAAAGCGAGAAGAAACGCTTTTATGCTGCCAATGATGATTTGACCCACACTGCAATTCATGTTGGTAAGGTATCTGCATTGCTTAATCCTATGACATCCTTTGTTATGAATGCTGCCATCATAGCTATATTATGGTTTGCCGGATTCCATATCAATGCAGGAAGGCTTTCCCAGGGGGAGATTATTGCATTTGTCAATTATATTACTCAAATACTGTTGGCGCTAATTGTTGTGTCCAATCTTGTGATTATATTCACCAAGGCAGTTACTTCTGCCAGCCGTATAAATGAAGTGTTGGCAGTAAGCACATCAATACAGGACAGCGAAAGTCAAGTTCAGCATGTTATTAGCGGCACCTCCCCATCCATTCAGTTTAATAGAGTGTCCTTTGCTTACAATAATACAGGTGATAAGGTCCTTGAGGATATTTCGGTCACTCTTGAACGTGGTGAGACCATTGGAATTATAGGTAGTACCGGATCCGGAAAGTCTACTTTTGTTAACCTTATTCCTAGATTCTATGATGTGACGGAAGGCAGTATCTTTGTAGACGGTATAAATGTTAAAGATTATCATCTTCACGAACTACGTAATAAAATCAGCATTGTACCTCAAAAAGCTGTGCTATTTACTGGGACCATAGCTGAAAATATACGTTGGGGAAAACAAAATGCAACAGATGAAGAAATTAAAGCAGCAGCCAAAATTGCACAGGCTGATGAATTTATTTCCAAACTGCCGGAGGGATATAACACTCAGGTATCTCGGGGTGGATTAAATTTTTCAGGCGGTCAAAAACAGCGTTTGACCATTGCCCGTGCTGTGGTTTCAAAGCCTGATATTCTGATATTGGATGATTCTTCAAGTGCATTGGACTTTGCCACCGATGCAAAACTTAGACGGGCAATTACTGAAAGCAGTAAAAATATGACGGTTCTTATTGTATCTCAAAGAGCAAGCACAATAAAGCAAGCTGACAAGATTATTGTATTTGATAACAGACATATTGCGGGTTTTGGTACACATAAGGAACTTATGAATAACTGTGAAGTATATAAAGAAATATGTCTATCACAGCTTTCAAATGAGGAGGCATCAAAATGAGCAAAGATACATTGACAAGAATTTCAAAATATATCAGTAAGTATAAATGCTATGTATACAGTTCATTTATAGCTGCCATTTTAAGTGTTGTTTCCAGCTTGATTGGACCGATGCTGATTGGTAAGTCTATTGACTATATGACTGGAATAGGAGCGGTAGACTTCGGAGCATTATTCAGGATTTTAATTATTCTCGCCATAGTATACGCCATTGGTAATCTATTTGTATGGCTTTTGACCTATTTAGCCAACCGGGTATCCTATCAAATTGTTAATGATATGCGTCATCAGCTTATTGATAAAATTAATACTTTACCCCTAAAATTTTATGACAACAATGCCCATGGCGATACAATAAGCTGTTTTATAAATGATATGGATGCAATTTCTGATGGAATGCTTCAAGTTATATCAATATTACTTACGGGTATTGTTACTATAATAGGTTCCGTAGCATTTATGTTGTATATAAGCCCAATTATGACAGTTGTTGTTCTAATATCTGCTCCGGCTTCCTTTCTGATGGCACGGTTTATTACCAAGCGTTCACAGCAAATGTTTAAGACTCAAGCAAAAAGTTTAGGTAAATTAAATGGCTATATTGAAGAAATTATTGACGGACAAAAAGTTGTTAAGGCTTTTAATTATGAAGAACGTTCTTATAAAGAGTTTGAGAAGATTAACAATATTTTATATAGTTCCGGTGTAAAATCTCAGTTCTATGGTTCATTATCCGGCCCAACTACCCGTCTTGTAAATAATATTACCTACATTGCCATAGGGGTGATAGGAAGTATTTTAGCTATTTCAGGCAAGCTATCAGTTGGTGATATATCAAGTTTTCTAATTTACTCAAGTCTGTTTGCAAAACCTTTTAACGAAATAACCGGAGTATTTACTCAGATACAATCTGCGGCTGCATCAGCACAGCGTATATTTTATATTCTTGATCTGCAGTCAGAAAAACCTGATGATAAGGAAAGCATTAGCATTAAAAATAGTCAAGGTGAAATTGACTTTAAAAATGTAAATTTCTCATACACCACCGACCATCCTCTGATTACTGATTTCAATCTGAACGTAGCGCCCGGAACCAGAATAGCCATAGTTGGTCAAACCGGTTCGGGTAAGACGACTCTCGTAAACTTACTTATGCGATTTTATGATGTTGATAGTGGTTCCATATCTGTGGATGGTATTGATATTAGGGATATCGCCCGTGATGATTTACGATGCAGCTTTGGGATGGTGCTGCAAGACACCTGGTTATTTTCAGGCAGCATACGTGATAATATTGCTTATAGTAAACCAGATGCAACAGATGAAGAAATTATTGCTGCGGCTAAATCTGCTGACGCTCACGGCTTTATAAAATGTTTACCTAAGGGTTACAGCACCCTTATTTCAGATGCTGGTGAAAATTTGTCTCAAGGGCAAAAACAGCTCCTTACCATTGCCAGAGTGATGCTTGTTGATCCGCCTATGCTTATTTTGGATGAAGCCACAAGTAACATAGATACCAGAACGGAAATACACATTCAAAAAGCATTTCTGAAAATGATCGAAGGCAGGACAAGTTTTGTTATAGCCCACAGGCTTTCAACAATACGGGAGGCAGATCTGATTTTGGTATTGGATAATGGTAATATTGTAGAGAGTGGAACTCATACTCAGCTATTAAATAATGGAAGTTATTATAAAAAACTATATAACAGTCAGTTCGCACCTGTTTAAATTATTGTAGTCCATATACCATGCTGAGTAGGGTTTAAGATGAGCGTCCATGTAGCATGAATTGAAAGGAGCATCTTTTCTATATACAAATAGAGTCATCAAAAATTCTTCGTTAGTTTATGCTGGGCTAAGGGGAATATGTGGATGGATCCTTGACTTAAATATAGTTTATTGTTAGAATACTAAAGCATAAAAAGAGAACAAATACAGTGTTTTGATGCCAAGACTACTTCCAAAGGAGACCAAATATGAATGAAAATAATAGACAAATAAGGTATCATCCATCTGTCAAAGAAGGACTTACAGCACAGCAGGTTGAAACCCGGATAGAACAGGGTTATGTAAATATAGCACAGGAAAAGATTACGAAAACCACCGGTCAAATCATCAAGGATAATGTTCTGACCCTTTTCAATGCCTACAATCTGGCAATCGGGATATGTCTGGCTTTGGTTGGCGCATACTCCAACATGTTCTTTATGGTGATTGTGACTATCAACGTGCTGATTGGCATTGTTCAGGAATTTCACGCCAAGAAGATGGTGGAGAACTTGTCCTTGCTAAGCGCCACTATGGCGTGGGTAGTACGGGATGGCAAAACCCAGAGAATTCCTGTGGAAGATTTGGTTTTGGATGACATATCCCTGTTGCAAAGGGGGAATCAGGTATGTGCAGATTCCATAGTTGTAGAGGGAGAGCTGGAAGTAAACGAATCCCTGCTTACCGGAGAAGCTGACCCTGTGTTCAAAAAACCTGGGGACAAGCTGCTCTCCGGCAGTTTTATTGTCAGCGGAAACGGATATGCCAAGGTCGAACATGTTGGCGCTGACAATTTTGTAGCAAGGCTGACTACAGGTGCTAAAAGGTACAAAAAAGCAAAATCCGAACTTTTGATGTCCATGCGGAAGGTAACGAAGTTTACCAGCTATTTCATAGTTCCCATTGGGGTTCTGTTGTTTGTTGAATCCTTTGTGATAAGGGGCGATTCCCTATATGATGCGGTAGTCTCTTCTTCTGCCAGTCTTTTGGGGATGCTGCCCAAAGGTTTGGTGCTGCTTATCAGCACATCCCTTGTGGTGGGCATTGTCAAATTGTCAAAGAAGCGGGTGCTTGTGCAGGACTTATATGCCCTGGAAACGCTGGCCCATGTGGATATCCTTTGCCTTGATAAGACCGGCACAATTACAGAGGGAAAAATGTGTGTTTCAGCCTTCCATGTTATTGACGATGAGTCATTATCAATCTCAGCAAGTCAGGCTATTTCCAGTTTTGTAGGGGCTTTGCAGGACAACAACGCTACTTTTGCTGCACTAAAAGAGTATTTTACTGAAGATTGTCCTATTAGGGCCCTCCATAGCATACCATTTTCCTCTGAACGGAAATGGAGCGCTGTCACTTTTGAGAATATAGGGACTCTTGTGGTAGGCGCCCCTGAAATGGTGCTAAAACATCATATGACTCTGCTGCCGTCAGAGGCTGTGGAAGCACAGAATGCCGGGCGACGCATCCTGTGCCTTGCCTACACAAAAGATCCCATTGTAGATACCATGCTGCCCGCCATGAAACTGATAGCGGTAATCGAGTTGGATGACCCCATTCGGAAAAACGCCAGGGAAACCCTTACTTTTTTCCACAAAGAGGGAGTGGACATCAAAATCATTTCTGGGGACAACCCTGCTACTGTTTCCGGTATTGCCAAGAAAGCAGGCTTGAAAAACTACGGTGATTATATTGATATGTCAAAGATACAAACGGAAACTGAGATAGCGGCGGCAGCTGAACAGTACAGTGTTTTCGGTAGAGTTACCCCCCAGCAGAAAAGCCAACTTGTCAAAGCTCTTCAGGCTAAAGGTCATACTGTAGGCATGACCGGCGATGGCGTGAACGATGTGCTGGCTCTTAAAGAAGCCGATTGCAGTATTGCTGTAGGAAACGGCAGTGACGCAGCCAGACAGGTAGCTAATCTTGTCCTGCTGGATTCGGATTTTACTGTGGTGCCGGATATGGTAATGGAGGGCCGCCGCGTTGTCAACAATGTTACACGGTTCGGCGGTGTCTTTTTAATTAAGACCATCTATTCCATGCTGTTGTCCATTCTGTCCTTATTTACCATGCAGGTATTTCCCTTTGTACCCATACAAGTCACTTTATATGATTTCGCGGTAGAAGCATACCCATCCTTCCTTCTGATGCTGGAGCCAGACAATAGCCCTATCCGGGGCAGATTTTTGCCCAATGTCATTAGCAGGGCCACTCCATATGCGATACTGGTATTTATTAATATAATACTGACGGCCATCATTTCGCCACTTGTCGGTGTCTCCGGCACGGCGGCTAATACGGTTATGTATTACATTACCAGCTTTGTTGGCCTATTGGCAGTCTTTAAGGCTTGCCGCCCCTTTAATTTGGTGCGTGCATTTATTTGTATCACTGCATTTTTCGGATTTTATATTGCAACCTTCCTGTTTGCCCGTATTTTGTATGTGGCTCCACTTTCTTTACCTGCCGTTCTACTCTTTGCCGGTCTTGCATTACTCTGTCCGGTAATCATACTTATCCTGTCAAAGGTGGTAGACCTGGTTTTTAAGTTTGAGCAGGATAAAAAGGTGCTGGTATCTGGAAACTAGTATATAGTGATTATGCCCATGGTGGGCACACAATGAAGAGGTGGGAAAATTCAAATAAATTTCCCCACCTCCATACTACAGCATACTGCTGACTTTCTAAAGTAATTTTTCTAATTTTGGTTATTGCAACTATTTCTGCAAGGAATATTCCAAATAAACAATACTGCTATTATACTGTTTTCCATCCCACTGGGAATAAGCAAGTTCTTCACCGGATGGGCTCCAGCAGGTATTTGCATTTCCGATATCCACCGCGATCTGAGTGGACTTGCTGGTTAACATATCATATATGTTCAAACTGCCAGCTCCAGTACCCCTTCCATCTCCCTTTATGCTGTAAGCAATCATCCGCTGATCAGGAGACCAGGATACTCCCCCAAGCTCAATCCCTTCGGCAATGGTTTTAATATTGTTTCCATCCCTGTCACAAAGTAATAGAATCTGTTTTGATCCGTTATACTGTAAAACCAGCATCTGATTTTCATCCGGAGAGGGATATACCCCAGAAACATTGGTCAGTCCAAGACTCACTATATCTTTATTAGACTGATTTAAAGCCATCAAAGTAGCATCATCGGCAGTGTTGTAGTAAACCGTATCTTTTATCTTCTCAATAATTAATACAGCTTTTTGATCCAATTCCTCAAAAGAAGTAATATGGCCTTCTGTAGTGGCAGAATAGGCACCATTCACATATCCGGCTCCCATAACGGTATCTTTATCAGCCCATTTAGCACTCCCTGCATTTCCTATAGGCTCACCTGAAATACTAAAACTTTTCAAGCTTTCAATATTAAGCATATAATAGGAAGGATCGCCCAGACTGTAGCCATAGTATAACAGGTTTTTCTTATCAGGTGATAGTTTTGCCCCTCCAAGGTTAAGTTCTTTCTGTTCTTTTAACAGCTTGTATTCCTTAGTATTAAGATTATACCGGTAAAGGCTTCTTGGATAAGAATCCGATAATTCTTCCAGACTCATTTTTCCCAGAGACTGATTTTCTTTTGAAACAATAAGGGTATCTGAATCCAGCCAATCAGAGATTTCCAGATTCTCATAGGAATCAATCCTGACTATGGAGACACCAGGATTACCTGCCTCATTGCCAGCATTATCAATAATTGTTATGGAACCTCCGGGTTCCTGCCTTGTTACTTTATCTTTTTTATTTTCCGCACTGCAGCCTGTTGTAGTTACTAATAAAATAAGAGCACATATTATTTTTATTATTTGTGTCTTCTTCATATAAATCACCTCCTTGAGATATAGATTATCAAGAATTTGTTTCCGCACAATATACAATTATAGATTTCCTGTAAACAATTGTATCTAAAATGTAAACATTAAATCAAATCCCATAAAACAAGTCTGTAAGCAGTTCTTGCTCCATGTGGACACAAGCCATATACTTTAGTTTATCACCGTCGGAAAGGTGACTCTGAAACTGGTGCCCTCAATCCCGGTATTTAACAGAACAATAGTACCACCCATTAATTCTGCATGTTTTTTGGCAAGTGACAATCCTAAGCCGGCTCCGCCACTTTCTCTTGCTCTATTTTTATCCACCATATAAAAAGGTTCAAACACTTTATGAATCAATTCCTTGGGAATACCGATACCGGTATCGGATATTTCAATATACACCTGATGAGACCATACATAAGCTTTAATAAAAATGGCTCCGTTTCTTTTATTGTATTTGATGGCATTGTCCAAAAGGTTAATCAGTACTATTGTCAAACTGTCTTTATCCCCTTCAATATAGGCTTCATTCAGATCACTATTAAGCCCGATTCCAAACTTATCCATCCTGCCCTTTAAGCCCTTTAGCACCCGCTCAATTGCCTGCTTAACCGCTAATTTTTCAAATTTCAATTCAAAATCATATTTCTCCAGAGAAGATAATTGTAATACCTTATCTACCATTTCATATAAACGTTCGGTTTCACTCTTAATATTGGCTATCGAAGTTTGCAAAAGTTTTTCATCATCCGGATACATTTCTAATAAATCAATATATGCCTTAATTGAGGTTAAGGGAGTTTTAAATTCGTGGGTCACGTTACCAATAAACTCCTTCTGCTGCTTATCAAGCAGAGATAATTTATCAACGGCAAGCTTAAGTTTATTCTGTTCGGCTTCCATACCCTGTATGGTTCTCATAATCTGCCCGCTCATTGCATGAATTCCCTCACTTAATTTACCGATTTCATCCTTACGTTTTAATACGGTGGTTTCATAGTGACCTTCCCGTATCTTATCCACCATCTTATCAAGCTTTATTATGCCGGTAGCAAAGGAGTTATAATATATATTGCCAAGAAAGAAGCTCAGAATAAATAAACCAGCTCCTATATAGATAAACAACTGCCTGATATTATTATAAAATGCATGATGCTCTGATAGAGAATAATAAAATTGTATGACACCTACCTGATCATTTCCGATTTTTAAAGGAGTCAGGTAGTACAGTGAATCTCCTTCCATAAGATACGCAGTCTTATTATTTAGTGCATATCCCAGTGTTTTCTTTATATTGTCCGACTCCGTATCCGTCACTTTTTTACTGACCAGTTCTCCCTGCCTATCATATAAAACCAGGGGTAAACCACTGATCAATTCCAATTGCTCTGCAAACCTCTGCCCTTTTTCTGATAGAAAGGTCTGGGGCACCTTGTTTTCTTCCGATAAAATACTCTGAATAAAATACGTATTTGCAGTCTTCCCCTGCCCGGCTAAATACTGTTCATACTGATTTTGTTGGTTACTTTTTATGCCTCGTAAAACCAGCAGACTTAGTAAAAAAACTACCAGAAGCAGCAAACCAGCAAGAAACAGACTGAATTTTATTTTTATACTAATCTTCACTGCTGCCTCCTAAGGCTTTATAGCCAATCCCGTAAACCGTTTGAATTACATCGTCAAATTCCTTGCCAAGCTTTTTCCTAACCCGCTGGACATGAATATCCACAGTACGTGTTCCTCCAATATAATCCATCCCCCATATCAGATTAAGAAGCTGCTCCCTTGTATAGACCAGGTCCGGATTAGACAATAAAAGAGCTAGCAGATCATATTCTTTCGGTGTCAGATCCAGGGATTTATCTCCTGCAAAAGCTGTTCTTTTATTGGTATAAAGTACAATTCCTCCCAGAATAACCTTGGCAGACTCCTGCTTCTTTTCCGCAATCTGCATTCTCCGTAACAAAGATTTTAAGCGTGCAAGGAGTTCTCTCATATCAAAAGGCTTTGTTATATAATCGTCCGCTCCCAGTTCAAGTCCCAGTATTTTATTAACAATATCCTCTTTTGCTGTTACCATGATAACTCCTATCCTTCCTTTATCCTGGAGCTTCTTAAGAATTTCATATCCGTCCAAACCAGGAAGCATTACATCTAAAATAATGGCATCCGGATGAAACTCCCCCAGTTTCTTCATAGCTGCTTCTCCATGATAAACAGCCTCCGCAATATACCCTTCCCTTTTTAACGCATACATAATTGCATCTGCTATCTTTTTCTCATCCTCTATCACCAGAACTTTTTCATTCATTACGCAACCACTCCTTTTCGTCGGAAATATACATTTTCTTTATAATAAGGTACATCAAATACATAATTTTCCACCAGGTAATTCTACCCTTTCTACCCTTTGTATATATAAATATTCTGGGGAGATACAACTCTTTTATATCTCGGTAAATTATTCGTACAGATACCTAAGTCTCTTTACCAATTTGAATTTACCTCTTTTATATTAAGCAATTTCAACAAAATTTAAAATAATCCATATGATTTCGTAAATCTTACTTAAAATCTTGGGAAATAATCAATTTTAAAAGTTTTATTAAACTTATTATACTATAAAAACCCCCACTAAGGATGAGATGATTTTTATTAATTTTAATTTTATAATAGGATAGGAAGGTTAATTATGATTGTTCAATTTATGAAATAAAATGGATTGCTTTTCTATTAAGGCTAAATCAGGATTGATTGGGTTTTTTGGCAATAAAAAGAGCCCATGCTTCTCAAAAAGAAAAGCATAGACTCTTATGTTCCAGTCTGATGGGCTTATTCAAGCAGACAAACAGCCTCAATATGGTTATGCTACCGCTTCAAACTGACTGTTATACAGTTCCTCATAGAAGCCACCCTTATCAAGTAGTTCATTGTGGCTGCCGCTTTCAATAATGTCACCATCCTTCATTACAAGAATCATATCGGCGTTTTTGATTGTGGAAAGCCTATGGGCAATAACAAATGAAGTTCTTCCAACTGTTAACTTATCCATTGCCGCCTGTACGATGCGCTCGGTGCGGGTGTCCACCGAACTGGTTGCTTCGTCAAGTATGAGTAACGGCGCATTCTGAATCATAGCACGGGCTATAGTGATAAGCTGCTTTTGTCCTTCGGACAGACTGGCTTTGTCGTTCAAAATAGTATCGTAGCCATCCGGCAGAGTCTTGATGAAATGATGAAGACCAACGGTTTTACAAGCCTTAATAACTTGTTCATCGGTAATACCTTGTTTACTAAAAATAATATTCTCCTTAATAGTACCTTCAAAAAGCCATGTATCTTGCAAAACCATACAAAATTGTTCATGAACGTTCTCTCTGGGCACTTGGCTGATGGGTGTCCCGTCAAGGAAAATTTCACCGCCATCCAATTCGTAGAACCGCATTAACAGATTCACAATAGTAGTTTTACCTGCACCGGTTGGCCCCACAATTGCAACCTTCTGTCCCTGCTTTATCTTAGCGGAGAAATCGTTGATAATTGTCTTTTCGGGAGTATATCCAAATTTGACATGCTTAAACTCAACATTACCTTGTATATTCTGTAAAGTCTTAGCCTTATGGCTCTCGTCCTCAAGCTCCGTTTCATCCAGGAATTCAAATACACGCTCTCCGGCAGCGGCTGCTCTTTGTAAGTTATTTGCGGCCTGTGCCATCTGTGAGAGTGGCTGGGTGAACAAACGAATATACATCATAAATGCAACGATTACACCGAAAGAGATGGTACCGTTTATGGCCAGAGCCGCGCCAACTACGCAGACAGCCACATAACCGAAGTTTCCAATAAACTGCATTATAGGCATCATAAGCCCTGATAAAAATTGTGATTTCCATGCACTGTTATATAGGTTCTCATTGATTTCTTCAAAAGTTTTCTTTGCTTCTCTACCACCGTTATATACCTTAACCACATTATGGCCGGAATAAATCTCCTCAATGTGACCGTTAATACTTCCTAGACTTTTTTGTTGAGATACAAAATGTTTTTGGGACTTTTTCATGATAACCATCATTAAAACAAAACCAATCAAACTTGCTCCTACTGAAGTCAAAGCAAGAATCCAGCTATTATAAAACATCATGATCAAAGCGCCAACAAACATGGTAATGGAGGTGACAAGGGATCCAATGCTTTGGTTCAGGGTTTGCCCGATGGCGTCAACATCGTTGGTAACACGGCTGAGCACATCGCCATAACTGGATTTGTCAAAGTATCTGAGGGGCAGACGGTTTATTTTCTGGGAGATGTCTGTACGCATAGTTTTTGAGATTTTCTGGGTGACCGTAGCCATGATAAAGCTCTGTGCAAAGCTCAGCAGAGCCGAACCTGCATAGAAAAATACTAACAGCCATGCGATATTTATTACCGCATTCATATCAATGCTTCCAATAATAGGTTTTCCATTAATCAAAGCCGGAAGCCCTTTAGCAATCTCGTTTGTCATATCCTTGAGCTTATCCGGGCCGACGATCTGTAGCAGGGTACCGATAGCTGCCGCTAATAAAGCAATGATAATTGCCGGTACATAAGATTTGCTGTATTCTATCAGTTTCGCCCATGTTGCTTTGAAGTTTTTCGGTTTTTCCACTACGCCGCCCATACCCCGGCGTCCGCCCATGGGCATTTGTCTTTTCTCTGTATTCTCACTCATGATACAAGCTCCTCCTCACTAAACTGTGACATTGCAATTTCTTTGTATACTTCGCATGATACAAGAAGTTCTTTATGGGTACCTTTACCTGCCATTCTGCCCTCGTCAAGAACAACAATCTGGTCAGCATCCATTATAGTTCCAATACGCTGTGCCACAATCATACTTGTGACTCCGGCAGTTTCTTCCTTTAGAGCTCTGCGCAGTATACGATCGGTTTTATAATCCAGTGCGGAAAAACTGTCGTCAAAGATATAGATTTCCGGCTTCCGACAAACAGCACGAGCAATGGCAAGCCGCTGTTTTTGTCCACCGGATATATTGGTACCGCCCTGAGATATATCCCCTTCATATTGCCCGTTCATAGATTCCACGAAATCTGTGCCTTGAGCAATCGAAACAGCTCTTTTTATTTCATCAACAGTGGGGGCTTCTTTTCCGTTCTCACCGTATCCAACATTAGAACTGACTGTACCTCTGAATAAAACTGCCTTTTGGGGAACATAGCCGATTTTATTGAATAAGGATTCTCCGGCATAATCTTTAACATTCACTCCGTCAATCAGTACCTCACCTTCCGTAACGTCGAAAAAACGCGGTACTAGATTAATTAATGTGCTCTTACCACTTCCGGTAGAACCGATAAAAGCTATGGTTTCACCTTGCTTTACAGTAAAACTGATATTCTGCAAAACATAATCAGCAGCACCGGGATACTTGAAGCTTACATTCTTGAACTCAACCTCCCCAATATGTCCCGGTTTTCCACTATGTTCCCTGCCGTCAAGTATAGTCGGCTCAGTGTCCAATACCTCGTTAATACGTTTGGCGGACACAGACGCTCTTGGGAGAATTATAAACATCATTGCCAGCATCATAAATGACATGATAACTTGCATGGCATAAGAGGAGAATACAACCATATTGGAAAAAATAGCTAGTTTATCCATTGCCTCAGCATTATTGATTAAGTATGCGCCAATCCAGTAGATTGCCAGGGAAAGCCCACTCATAATCATGCTCATCATTGGCATCATAACAGCCATACCACGGCTGGTGTAAAGATGTGTTCCAGTTAAATCATCATTGGCTTTTTCAAACTTTTCCTCCTGATAAGCTTCGGCATTGTAAGCCCGTACAACACGTAGTCCTGTGAGGTTCTCACGGGTAATTTTATTTAAGTTGTCTGTCAGCGTCTGCATTTTCCGGAACTTCGGCATAACAAAGATCATGATGAAAGCGATAGTAGCAACTAGTATCAAAACTGCGGCTCCGGTTATAAGGGACCATTCAAAACCTTTGCCTGCAATTTTAGTAACTGCCCAAACTGCCATAATAGGTGCTTTTATAATCAATTGAAGCCCCATTGTTACAATCATTTGAATTTGTGTAACATCGTTGGTGGAACGGGTAATAAGGCTGGCAGTTGAAAACCTGTTGATTTCTTCCATAGAAAAAGAATCTACTTTGGAAAACAGCATGCTTCGAAGCCTTTGTGAAAATGACGCAGCAATACGTGCAGCAAAAAAACCTACAACAATGGCAGATGCAACACTTCCCAGGGCACAAAGAAGCATGTATCCCCCTTGCTTCCAAATGTCGCTCATGGCGCTTCCCGGCGTTTGCACAAGCATTGTAATCTGGGACATATAATCAGGCAGTTTCAAATCCAGCCAAACCTGTGCCACAATGAACACAAGGCTGGCAGCAATCTGAAGCCATTCTTTTGATTTTAGATATTTAAAAATCTTTAACATTTATTGATTCCTGCCTTTCCTAATAATGATACATACTAATAGTGTTAGTAATCTGAGTATTTTTTACGGCCGCAATATCGGCCGCATTATTCACAATGTGTAATTTTCGGTGCTAACATGGCCAGCTTTCCCATAATTCTCACCAATTCTTTGGCGTCATGCTCACCTAACAGCTCCAGCATCCGCGCTGTATTGTTAACAACCATTTGATTATGTTTTTCTGCCAGTTCTTTTCCTTCCTGAGTAAGTTCAACCAAAATCTTTCTTCGATCACTTTTGTCAATTTGCCGTGTGACAAGCCCTTTGTTCTCAAGGCTGTTCAGCATAGCAGCAACCCTTGCAGAGCTTATATTCATTTCATTGCTGATCTCACTTGGCAAGACGATGTCCCCTTGTCTTAAAATATATAGTATGGCAAAAGCTTCTCCCTGCATGGTTTCATCAATTTTCTTTTGATGCCCCCGCTTCCGAAACTGGTAAGAGTTATGAAGAAATTGTTTTGCTAACTCCATGTAATCCATTAATACACACCTTCTTTCAATAATAGCCTAACACTGTTAGTATTTTAGCCTGTTATATATTTTTTGTCAAGATTTTTTTTAATTGTTCTTCTTTTGCTCCAAAGCCACTATTATAGTGGTGGATCAACCATATTGGTTTTTATGAAAACAAAGGCACCAGAATTTTCATGCTGATGCCTTTGGATTTCCTCTATTCTATTTGTGTTTTTACAGTTTCATCTAAATCATAACGTGCCAGCTATAAAGCCCCTGATCCCTGTCTTTCAATAATGTTTTCAATCAATTCTCTATCATCTAATGTGGAACCGTGACAGCCAATCTGTATATTAGGCTTATTCTTTCCGTGAAAATCACTTCCACAGGTAATCAGCAATCCGTTTTGTTTCGCAACATTAAGAAAATAAGTTTTTTCCTCCGGAGAATGATAGGATGAAAAAACTTCAATACCATCAATACCCTCCGCTATGATTTTGTTTAGCACATTATAATGATTGGATAAATTTTGACCGGGATGAGCTAATACAGAAAATCCATTTGCTTTATGGATAAGCTTTATCCCGTCCGGTAGGGAGATATATCGGATTGGTACGTATGCCGGTTTCCCCGGAGAAAAGTAGTCCCAATAGAGCCGAACATTTGGCATATCGCTTTTTACTCCGCCTGGCAAATATGGCTTTAACACCTCGAACTCTGAGGCATTTTCTTTTGCCAGAACAATCTCCCCGATTAGTTCTCCTGTAATAATGCCGCCTTTTGCGGCGGTAACAACCTCAACTATGCTAACCGGAATACCGGTTGCTTTTCGAAATAAGTGGATTTTTTCCTCCGCCGCCCCCATCTCTTGGGTAAATATGTCCTGCTCAATTTCTGAAAATTCTCTTCGTGTATGGTCAAAACTGTAACCTAGTAAATGAAAATTCATGCCTTTATAGGTGCAATCCAGCTCCACGCCGGATATAACGCGAAGTCCTGCATTACATTCAAGTGCATCGGCTACAGCCTTTACGGAATTGTGGTCTGTAATAGACACCAGCTTCATTTCTAACCCTTTACACCTATCTAAGATTTCTGTAACTGAAAATTCACCGTCATCACTGTATTTCGAATGAATATGCAAATCAACTTTTGACATTAAAATTCCCCCTGATACTTTGCTGCGGCTTTCCGCGCTTTTTTTCTGTTACTCCTTTAAGAATTGAACATCATCAAAAATCCTGCCTGCCGTAAGAAAAGCCATGCCCTCATAATAATCATGCCGGATATCCGGTGAATGGAGGATTTCAGCAAGCATATTATGGGGAAGTGAGGCATACAAGTTATCCCTGATTGCTCCAATGCATTCTTTTCTAAAGTCAGGTCCTCCAAGGGCAACATACTTGGGATTTAGGATACCGTATATCCAGCAAATGATTTTTGACACAAGCATGGAGTATTGGATATCGAAAGTATAAGCTTTAGTATTATTTCTGTCAATATTGTATTTAAATATTACTTATTCCCTTTCCCCTAGCAACCAGCACGCTATGAATCAATGTAGAGGAACTTCCATTTAACTGCCGTCCGATTTCCTCAATCCTATTGATTGTAAACCATAAAAACAAGGAACTATACTATAATCCGATGCCTTTCTCCGTCGTCCTCCAACATAACTCTGTTCCCCTGTACCAACCTGTCATCCACAATGATTGTTTCCGTTGTCAGCATTCCCTTGCTTCTGCTCTCAACTCTGATTTCATAGAGTGAACTGCCATACTTATATTCAATGGAAAAATCGCCAAAACTTGCCGGTGTTGCCGGATCAATGATCAGCTCATTCCCCTCTTTACGAATGCCTAAAAACCAGCTTAGCAGCCCCTGATACATCCAGCCTGCGGAACCGGTATACCAGCTCCAACCACCTCTTCCGGTATAGGGGGGGCTAAGAGATATATCAGCTGTCATAACATAAGGTTCCTTTTCGTATCTAAGGGCATCCTTCCGGTTTTTCGTAATGTGAATGGGATTAAGTATGGTGAACAGGGTTTCTGCCATATTATAGTCATGGAGCATGGATGTAGCAATCGCCAGCCAAGCTGCCGCGTGGGTATATTGGCCTCCGTTTTCCCGGATACCGGGGATATAATTCTTGATATATCCTGGGTTCTTGCTTGTTTTATTAAAGGGAGGTGCCAAAAGTAAAGAAAGTGCTTCTTCCTCCATTACCAGATAACGCCATGCCGACTGCATTGCTGTTTTTGCCCGTTCCTTCTGCGCCCCTTTAGATATCACACTCCAGGACTGGCTGATGGAATCTATTCTGCACTCATCATTTTCCTTTGAACCAAGCTTCGAGCCGTCATCATAAAAGGCCCGAAGATACCACTCCCCATCCCAGGCGTGTTCTTCAATGCTTTTTAGCAGGGTTTCCCGCTTCTTCTCCAGTTCCTGGCCGTAAGCCCCATCGCCTTCAAGATAACACAAAGGAATGAAGTCACCCAATACGGTATATAAGAACCAGGCCAGCCAAACACTCTCTCCCTTCCCCATGATTCCTACCTCATTCATACCGTCATTCCAGTCACCTCCCCCCATGAGAGGAAGTCCGTGTTCTCCAAAACCAGTCCGTTGGATGGCTTTTTTACAATGTTCATAAACACTTTCGGAACGCTGGGATATTTCAGGGGTAAACATTACATCATGCTGATCTTCCTCCAGTACCGGACCTTTGATATAAGGCACCTGCTCCTTTAAAATTGTGGTATCTCCGGTACTTCGGATGTAAGCGGCAGTGCAATAAGGCAGCCATAGTAAATCATCGGTTATTCTCGTTCTTACCCCTAACCCCATCGGAGGATGCCACCAATGCTGGACATCCCCTTCCTCAAACTGCCTGCTGCAGGCAATTAGTATTTGACTGCGCAGAATATCTGATTCTGTAAAAAGAAGGGAAAGGGTATCCTGAAGCTGGTCCCGGTATCCATAAGCCCCTCCGCACTGATAAAAGCCTGCTCTTGCATTAATACGGCAGGATACAGTCTGATATAGCAGCCAGCCGTTAACCAGAATATCAATAGCCCTGTCTCTCGTCTTCACCTGAACTGTCCCTAATAACCTGTTCCAGTAGGCTTTCACCCTATCAAGCTCCTTTTCTGAAGCGGTCACATCCCTGTACTTGTACCTGATTTTATATATCTCGTTAAGGTTGCTGCTGTACCCAAGTCCGAACAATACAGTCTTACTTTCCTGGGGCTGTATTGCCACAGATACCTGAATTGCTCCGCAGGGATCATAGCACACTCCTGTATTACAGGATAGCTTGACTTCAGCTCCCCGAGGTTCCCGGATACTGCCTGTCTGTCCCAGGAACTCCTGCCTGTCTCCAGTATAACCGACAATCATCTCACTGGAAAACAGATAAGGATAGCTGTTTTGAAAATTCAGGGTGTAAATATTCTTAGCATATAAATATTCGTGCTCATTGTCATAAGAAGTTAGAACATAGGGACTGGTTTGCTCCCTCTGGGTGCCAAGAACCCATTCCACATAATAGGTCAGGCTTAAATATTTTACTTTATCAGAGTGATTTGTCAGCTTAAGATTCCATAGCTTCAATGATTCATCCAGAGGAGTAAAAACCGTCAGTTCCTGATTAAGGAGTCCTTCCTCATGAAGGAATTTGCTGTAGCCAAAACCGTGTCTTACCCGGTAAATGCCCCGGTCAGATCTTCCAAGGGACATGGGCGTTATCACCTCACCGGTTATTTCATCCAGAATATAGATCGCCTCGGAGGCCATGTCACTTACAGGGTCGTTGGACCAGGGTGTAAGCTTATTCTCCCTGCTGTTGATACTCCAGGTAAAACCCCCGCCCGACTCCGATATCTGGAAGCCAAAGTTCTTATTTGAGACAACATTAATCCAGGGTGCCGGCGGTCTGTTATTACCTTCCAGCAGAATTTCATACTCTCTGCCCTCACAGACAAATGCCCCGAAGCCGTTAAAAAATTCATAATTTCCTGTTTCTTTCTCCTGTATCGTTGGTACATATGCTGTGTTCAAAGCCTTTTCCTCCTTAAAACCTAATATTCCTCAAGTAACTCATACTGATTTTCTTTTACATTGGTAAAATAAATTCCCGTCTTCTCTGAAAATACCACCCGGGCTACCGTGTACAGCAAATCAATTTCCGCCGGTATCATATCATAGGTATGCAATGTAAAAAAGCTTGGTTTCTCGCTTCCGGAATCATAAATCCGAAGTGAACTTGTCATATCATTAATTAATTCATCTACTTCTTGAAGATAACCATGTTTAGAATCAATAAGGATAATCAGATCCACCATAACACGGTTGATTCTCAGATATTCGTAAGCCTTTAATACATCCCTTACGATTCTTTCCTCATCAATGGAGCGAACCGTTAAAAGCAGAATGGGATTATCGCCGGATACGCCGAATTTCCATAAGAAACTTTGATTCTTAAAGTTCCGTCTTATATTTTCATCCGGCCCCCGATAAATACCTGCAGGATAGAAGATGGGGCTGATCAGATCCTGAAAGGCGTTTAGCTGAGCCCTTGTTATTTCCAAATACTTTAACTCCAGGTTCTTTTGAAGCCGGAATTTCTCCAGGATATCATCAATCCGGTAACATACATTCAATTCCCCTCCTATTTTTATTGCTTCCTCTTTACTGTTACACACTCCGGTAATGAAAGAAATACAGGCTGTTTCACCCGGCTCTATGCAAAACTGCGCCCGCAGGCTCATAATGGGATCATTGCAAAAGCCCGAATTATTGAAAAAGGTGATACTGTTAACTACTGAATCCGGATTTTCTAAGGTGTTATTTCTTCCTATAAAGCGCTTTCTGTCATTTTCGTATTCTACTTTTTTGCATAACTTTCTTCCTGTTCTTACCATATGCATAAGATAAGGATTATCCTCCTCCTTCTTGCGCCGTCTTTTTGCAAGAAAGATTTCCTGTTCTTCCAAATACTCACTTTCCAGAAAGAGTTTATTAAAGGCAGGATGGCTTATCTCTGCCAGATGGGTATCATCCACCACCTCCAGATAACTGGTCACTTCCAACTGTTTTTCTTCATTCCCGTGATTGGTAAGTGTGACCTTTCGTATCTCCAGATTATGATCCGCATCCAGGCTTACGATCATGTGTGTTGAGATATCCCCGTCCCTCCGTTTAAATTCCGCTTTATGGGGACAGTATACTACCTGATAATCCTCAGGCTCCGTCTTTGTAGGATGATAGGTGGTACTCCAAATCTTCCCCTGCTTCATATCTTTAATATAAATATAATTGCCTGTATTTGCATAAATATCCGATCTCCAGCGGTAAAGCATCCGGTCATCATATTTACTGAAACCGTCCCCATCAGAAGTTATCATCAGTGAATACTTGCCATTTGACAGATAATTTGCAACGGTTGGATTCACTGCCACACTGTTAACATATCGATTACTGTAAATAATTTCTTTAAAGAGAGGTTTACCGATCTTTATTGTATATCCACGTTTGGCAATGGAAATCAAATGGGACTGGCGTTTTTCCTCCAGTAAGACTTCTGTTGCCTTTATCATCATCTCCCCATGAAATCTTTCCCTAAGGATACCCTTATTCAGATAATTATTAATGGCAGCCAGATTCATCCCCTGATGATGGGCCATATAGGATTTCACAATGCAATAGGGTGTCAATTCCACAGAATTCGGTACGTTAAAATCTATAGATTCAAAGAAACCGTAATCCCCAAAGGCTCCTAATTCCTTCAGCCGCTTAAGATTTCTCATGGATTCCTCTCCTGCGATATCCAGTGCCAGCATTGTTGCATAGGGAGCAACCACAAGGGGATTCTTACGGACCGGCTGAAGCCTTATTTTTGGAACACCGAAGGCTTTGTACTGGTAATTTGAGTGTAAATCAAAACGGTAATATTGGGATTCTGATATACCCCAAGGTATATCGGAATCCTTTGCATACTTCATATGCTGGAATACCGCTGCTCTGGAGGTCTGTGCATAAACTGAGCCTTCATATTCTTTGAATACAAGATTGGGCATCAGATATTCAAACATGGTACCGCTCCAGGATACAAAGCACGGAATACCTTTAACGATAGTCAGGGGTCTTCCTAATTTATTCCAATGTTTTAATGGTACTTCCCCCATCGCTATGGCAAGAAGGCTTGTAAGTGCTGATTCCGATGCCATCAGGTCGTAACAACCCTCATCCAGCATGTGGGAGGGTACGTGATATCCGATATGGAATAACATTCTCTTTTTGTTGAATAAAAAACGAAAATCAACATTTTCTAAAATATTATCTATTTTATTACTAAGTTCTATAATCCGGTTAATCATGGTATTAGCAAATTTATTTCCCTCAGCTGCAATACGGCGAAGGGTAGGATGGGAGGAAAAACTTTCTTCCTTCAGCTTTAAAACCGCAGCTTCAATAACAAAACTATCAATGAGGTTCATCAGCTTCCGGGTATAGCGGTAATCTTTTACTGGTCTAAGATCCCTCTCGTTTAAATTTTCCCATATATCCGCAACATCTTCTATTAGCTCACCTATCCTTGTATAACCCATTTTAAGCTCATTTCCCCCAGGCTTTCCTGTTCTTTGCTGAATTTCCTTATTGCTGTTCTTTACCGCAATCTTAAGTTCAGAAAGAAAATTATCCGGATAAACTGGTTTGTCAATCTGTTCCAGAAGGCCGTTTTTTAAGGCCACCAGATGTCCCAGGAAATTACCGCTGTCTACAGTCGATATATAGGCAGGATCCAGAACTTCCAGGGTTTTAATATGATACCAGTTATAGAGATGTCCCTTCCATTTCGGCATTTTCTGAACTGTATCCATTAGTTTTTCCACGGCTTCTACCGTAGAGCTGAGAGTTTCAAACCCAAAATCCCTTGCTGACAGGATTGCCAAAAATTGAAGTCCGATATTGGTGGGAGATGTTTTTTCACTGACTTTTTCAACTACCCCAATCTGGTAATTATCCGGACAAAGCCAGTTATTCTCCTTGTTAGTAAAATCCTTAAAAAACTGCCAGGTTCTGCGGGCAGTATCCAAAAGTACTCCTCTGTCCTGCGCTTTATCCCTCTGATGATGCTTCTTTTCCGGCTGGCTGATACGGTATGCAATTTCAAAAGCAATGCTCCAGTCGGCAATAATGATTACTGACAGAATAATTCCTGCCGGGCTCAAATATCCCATGAATAAAATCATCAAAATTGCCAATGCCGGAAGAAGAGAGCTCCACATAGTAAGAAAATATCCTTTTCTGGTATTTATAATGGAGGCATCTACTGATTCTGCCGTATTCCAGCGAAGCAGATCCTTTTTGCTGATAAAGATCCGATACAGGGTTCTGACAATTGCATCTGATGCCACATAGGCACGGTAGGGAGTGATTGTAAACTCCAGGAATGCTCTTTCCAACATGGCAGCAAGCTCCTTAAAAAAGCCTTTATAAACAAGAGCAAGCTTTGGCCGGATCAGCTTCTGGGTAATTACTGCAAGCAATAAAATAATCAGGTTAAATATATCATTAAAGAAAACCAATGGTATCCAAAGGTAATATGCTTTTGGCATCCATGCCAGATTCAGTAAGACGAACAGAGTTTTACTTAAGGGAACCAGGCTTCGTCTTAAGTTGTCAAAGATTTTCCATTTTGACAATGGGCTTAGGCATCTCCCGTCAGGGGTCTTCTTCATAAACAACCAGGGCAGCAGCTGCCAATCCCCTCGCAGCCATCGGTGTTCCCTTTTGGTGAAAGATAAAACGCTGTTAGGGAAATTGTCCATAATCTTAGCAGTACTGGAAAAAGCCGTTCGTGCATAACAGCTCTCAAAAAGGTCATGACTGAGTATCCGGTTTTCCGGCACCTTATTATGAAGGACCTTGTGAAAGGCTTTAATATCATAGATGCCCTTCCCGATATAGATACCTTCGTTGAAAATATCCTGGTAGATATCCGATATTACAGTTCCATAATGAGCAAGTCCCGATTCTCCTCCAAAGATTTTCGTAAACCTGCTGCCGTTCTTATCTGCAATATGATTTCTTACCGAAGGCTGAATTATGACATAGCCCTCCTTTACCTTTTGATCTACGGGATCCAAAATTGGTTTATTTAAAGGATGATCAATCAATCCCACCAGTTTTGAAGCATTGTCACGAATCAGATTCGTATCTGCATCCAGTGTAATAACATATCGGAAGGTGGTAAGAAGCTCATCATCACAAAAAACGGAAGAAAAAGTGGTATTCTCCTTTTTGACCCCATTTAAAAGGTTATTAAACTCTTCCAGCTTTCCTCTCTTGCGTTCCCAGCCCATATAACAGTTCTCCGCCTCATTCCATTTGCGGTAGCGGAAAAATAGTGAAAACCGCTGGTGTTCTGATGGGTAGAGTTCATTCAGTTCCTCCATACGTGCAACAAGGGCACTCTGGATCACCTTATCCTTCGGCATGAACTGGCGGGGAGAATCCTCAAAATCAAGGAGCAATGCATAGTAAAGGTTGGGCTGCCGGTTTGCCAGATAATTCTTCTGAAGGCGGTTCATATACTCAATCCCCTGTTCCTTGGAGGAGACGATAACTGGCATGACTACAAATGTTCTTGCTTCCTCAGGTATTTCTTTCAAGTAATTAAGAGAAGGAATCTTCTTAACCATTATTCTTCTGGTAAATATAAAATTAGTAATCTCTATGGAAATACCCATTAATAGCGGCATTACCACCAGAAGGGTAATTACAGACCGGATGGTAAGCTGTATGGCACCAGAGGTTCGGAAGCCATAGAGCAGGCAGGCACTCAGCCCCAGAATAATAAGGAACAGAGAAAGGAAGTAAATGATGCCCTTTACATTTTTCTTTTTCTTTAGGTTTTGTGGGATAGGTTTACCTAATACCTTTGCTTTCAGAATAGGGTAACCCTTGCCCAAAAGATAGGCACCCACATGATGAGAACAGTGCAGATCCTCCCTTCCCTGTATTGCCAGTTCCAGACAATCTTTCGCTATCTTTTCCTCCGCCAGCTGATAACGGAGGGATAATTTAACGATAACTCCCCGGTACATTCCCCGGGCTTCCAAATCCATCTTTGAATAAACACCGTCCGGATCCTGTGACAAAATCTGCTCCAGGCAGGAATATTCTTCAAAGAATTTTTCTTCATCCACTTCATCAATATCCCTGAGGCTGACAATTAAAGTCCTGATATTCGTCTCAAGGAATGATTCAATCCTTCCTTCCTCCAAAAATATGTCAGAGGTTTTTACCTGTCTATCTAAGGAAGCAAAATGATATTCCAAATACCTTTGAATGGATGCTTCATTAAAAGACATATTTTTCAGCAGGTATATTACATGGGCATGAAACGAGTAATTCAGTTTCAGGTTATCTTCTATTTCGCAAAGCAACGCCGATATATCTACCAATCCCTGCTTCTCCTCCAGCTTTTCCCTAAGGAATTTATCAGCCTTTGACTTCACATCAATTATATGAAGAATCTCATCCGCAATTACAATGATTTCTTCAAGAAGGCAAAATCCCAGCATTTCCGGCAAAACCCAGATTTCCTTGTCCGTAAGTGAAATCTTCTGCTGATAAGCCTTCAGCATCACAGAAATATTTTCTTCACTTAGGTGTCCGCCGGTAAGGGCCACCATTTTCTTAGCCACAACATATATACGTGGAAAGTTACGGTATTCCTTTACCTTCAGGATTGGCAATACCGCATAACTGTTTCCCGAGGTACGCACTTTTTTAATCTCCCGGTACATCATCTGGAAATTGTCAAAGAGCCAGCGTGCTGCCGGAATCAGGGAAATAATATCAGTGGACAGGACAGAGATGCTGTCCCTAATTTTATTCAGTTTTTTATAGGCAGCCTGATTATAGTCATTAAGAACAAAGCTGTATCCGATTAGTCTGACCTGATCATGGCTTTCTGCCAGATCAAGCATCTGTTTCTCCCATTCACTGTGACCCGGTTTTTCTCCTTCATCAGGTAAACAAACGGGAAAATGTACTTTTTTACCAATATGGTTGTACCTATAATATAGCATTAATAAAACAAAACAGATCAATGCAATTAATATCAATAAAATAATCAGCAAAAACGGTGAATTTATATAAAAATTAATTCCTTCCAACAAGATGATCAGCAATTGAAGCTCCTCCTTATTTAAGAAATCCTTTGACAAGATTAGTATCTTCTTACAGATAGTTTGTCTGTTTTTCCAAAAAAAATAGCACAATATTATATTGTGCCAATTTTTATGTTTCTTATTAATTTCCTGTCAGATTTATAAAATTTATACAAAATTTCTTGTTCCTACGAACCTTGGCCATGGCTAAATATCTATTTAAGGTAGTTTGTATGACTATAATTTTCTTCAGTTTTTATTTCATGTATAATTTGATTGCAATCTTCCTGAATTTGAATCCAAAAATTACGAAAAGGAAACTGATCTGAAAAATAGGATTCGACTTTAGTACCATAACTACCATTTAATACTTTTTCAATATGAAAAGAGGGCCATTGGTTTAAATAACGCCGCTCCTCTGTTGAAAAGGTTTTATTGGGAAGAACCAGATGTAATATAAACATAGCAAGTATAAATAAAATTGGAACCATATCTAGAAAATTCTTTATAATATCAAAGTATTTTTTATTATTCATTTATGAATCCTCCCTTTAAAATCGAAAATATATAAATGGGTTATAGGTGGAAGCGACCATATATGCTGTTGAAAAGAACAACAGTATGCAATAATATATGTTAACGGCTAACCTGTAAAAATTACTATAGGTATTTCTAAAATACAATGACACTTTCTTTGGCCATGGGGAAGCGGCAATGATACAAACCATATATAATATGATATAAGATTTTAGTTCAACAATTGCTTGATTATCTGCAAAGGAATTTACCTTAATTCCAAACATGAGCCTCAGAAAGCAAAATATGTCCGTCAGGTTAGTAAATTCAAAAAATACCCAACCTATAACAACAAAGAACAAGGAGTATATATGCCGAATAGCCTTTGGCCAAACCATCATACTTTTACGAAAAACTACTTTTTCTATAAAAATTAAAGTTCCAAAATATAATCCCCATAAAGCAAAATTCCAGCTTGCACCATGCCAGAGTCCTGTGAGGAACCATACGATGAATAAGTTCCGTATCAGTTTCCACTTACCGACACGGCTTCCGCCTAGAGGAATATATACATATTCCTTAAACCATGATCCCAGAGAGATATGCCACCTCTGCCAAAATTCCGAGATACTTTGTGAAATATATGGATATTGGAAATTTTCTTTGAAATGAAATCCAAACATTTTTCCTAAACCAATGGCCATATCTGAATACCCACTAAAATCGAAGTAAATTTGTAATGTAAAAGCAATAATTCCAGCCCATGCCATGACCATTGAAATTTCTGTACCTGGCATATTTTTTACATTAGACCAGAATACACCTATGTTGTTGGCAAGAAGAACTTTTTTTGCAAGTCCACATAGGAAACGCCGTATTCCGAAGGAAAATTCCTTTAAATTAACCCTCCTGTCAGCTAACTGTCTTTCAATATCTCCATAATTTACAATAGGACCTGCCACTAACTGGGGAAACATAGTTATATAAAGAGCATAAATTATCAGGTTTTTCTGAGGCTTTGTTTTGCCTCTGTATACATCAATCACGTAGGATAGAGACTGAAAGGTATAAAAGGAAATTCCTATAGGAAGTGCTGGTGTTCCCCCATTCAATTTCCAATTGCCCATGGATGCTATTGTACTTATGATCATGCCAAAATATTTAAAATATGCAAGGCAGCCTAAATTGAACACCAGGCTTATAATTAAATAAAACTTATTTTTTCGATTACAGATGTCATTTCTACCAAAGAGAGTTGCTATATAGTAATTAATTATTATAGATATACACATCAATAACACATAGGCAGGCTCTCCCCATGCATAGAAAAACAGGCTTGCGACCAGCAGAACAATATTCCTGAGATGCTTTCCTGAAGAATAATACAAAATGACTGTAACCGGTAAAAAAGCAAATATAAAAAACAGACTGCTGAAAACCATATGTCCACCCCCTATAATGATTTAGAGAGTTCTTTTAGCCATATGTTATAAAATTCTTTCTTGAAATGAACACCATCTTCGGCAAATAAATGGGTATTTTCCTTTACTATTGTTCCTATGTCAACATAATCTACCGATAACTTGTCTGCTAACTCCTTTATAAGTTCATTATATTCATCTATTCCTTCATAGCGGGGTTCTTGTTTTATTGTCTCCTGTGTTACAGGTGTTATGGATTGAAGATATATTTTACAGTCAGGAAGTTCTTCCTTTATCGAGTTGATTAATTTCGTTAAATCATCTCTGAATAATTCTTTAGGATCATCCACAGGCATGAGTATGTCACAGGATCCTAACATGATAAAGACGTTATCCGGTTTCTTTTCAACCAAAGTGTCAATATCATCATAAGTAAAACCGGCTGTAGCTCCCGCCCCGGCTATTACATTTTCCAGCGGTAGAATTTCATTAATGGCAAAGCCCTCGGTAATGGAATCTCCCATAAGTACACTGTTCTTAAAATTAGCTGCAATATCTTTTTCGTCCTTTGTGTTCCCGCAGGCAGTTACACCAACCAGTAAAATACCTATTAGGAAACTGATCATTATTTTTTTCATATAAAAACCTCTTTTCTTATTTGATACATAGATATTACATCTGTTTGATGCAGAACAGATGCAGATAGGATAAAGTTTAGATATTAAATAATTATTTTAAAATAACAGCTATGAAGAATTCTCCATAGCTGTTTCATCGGTTAAATCTTAATTTTTGAATAAGAGGTGTTGCAATTAAAGTATATATCTTTCATATTAAATATAATAATATTTTACGGCTGTATTGGCAGAGTAAAGAAAAATCGTACGCCATCTTTCGTATTTTCTACGCCATAAACTGCATGATGAAGCTCCAGTATTTCCTTGGATATGGATAGTCCAAGACCTGTACCTGCTTTGGATGTCCGTGCCTCTACCCGGTAGAATTGATCCCATATCTTTTTTCTGTATTCCTCCGATATGGGGTTCCCCTGATTTTCTACGCTGATTTCTGCAGTCTGTTCATTGCATTTTACAGCAATTACGATTGTATGTCCATTTTCAGTATGCCTAATTGCATTACTTAGAAAATTAGTGATAACACGGCTGATTAGACCTTTATGACCAACTACCATTTGAGAACAAATACTTAATGTAAGAGAGAGATTTTTCTTCTTTATTTGCTCAGCCAGTGACCTGCATACTTCGGTAATCGCCATATCTATTTCAAAAGGAGCCATTTCAGGCTTATAGGTACCAGATTCAAACTTAGCCAGATCCAGCATATTAACAACCAGCAAGTCCGTCCGCTGTATTTCGTCTTCCATGGCCTGAAAGTAATGTTCCCTTTTTTCAGCTGCAATTCCGTCTCTTAAAATAGACAGACAACTTTTCATAACAGCAAGAGGCGTCTTCAGTTCATGAGATACCCCTGCAATAAATTCCTTCCGTATAGTTTCCAGCTTTCTCTCCTTATCAAGATCCTGTTTAAGCTGACCAATATATGTTTCCATCTGATTCGACAGGTAGTTAATTTTTTGGGATAGCTGACCAATTTCATCTGCAGAACGTACCGGCAGCTTTTCTGTAAAATCCATGTTTGCTATTTTCCCTGTTACCTGATTAATAGATATCAGTGGTTTTGCCAGCCACTTTGAAAAAATAAATGCTAAAAATATAATACATAGAAAGGTAAATCCAAAATAGTATGGATAGAATTGCCGTATAACCGCCACTGCTTCATCTACCGGCTGAAGAGAAGTCATAGCAAAAATATATTTCGTTACACCATTTTCAATAACTGGTTTAATAATGATCTTATATTCTGCAAAATTTTCTGTTGCACTGAGTTCTTTCGTATGCTGAAGGGGTTTCCCATTGTCCGCCAACAGACCAACTTGAAATTCTTTTACCTGTTTTATAAAATAATGTTCATTGTAAGGAAACAAAATATAGGAACTTTGCTCAGGGAATTCAGTTTTCGTTATCCTTCCTCTTAATATGCCAGTGATAAGGTGATTATAAGCTTTATCTGCATAAGGGCCATGGAGCTTGTTTGCAATATCTAAATTTACCGCTCCCGTGGAATCAGTCTGTATAAGATAAGGTATCCTTTCGTCTGCTATATTCACTGTATCTATAATCACTTCTTCACCTGCCTCTAATAAAGAGAGTACATCTGAAGAATATTCTCCTTCAAAGGAATACATTGGAATTCGCAAAGTACTCTGGGATTCATTCTGCAATTCCACTTCGATATAGTAATTTTCCACATCACAAATGCGTCCATATTCATCCAACTTAGTAATCCAAACATGGTTATTCCTATATAACTCTCCAGATGCAGCTTCCCCTCCTTTTTTTATTGCTATTTCCGAGTATTCGTCCATATACATTCCAAGGGTATCTGATTTCTCATTAATATAATATTTCTCAAAAAAGTAATTTTGCGTGATTCCAACGAATAAGAACATGGTAGAGAATAATAAAACTGTCAGAACAAACCATTTAAAAACAATACTTTTCTTCATATCTGTTCCTCTTCAAATCTATATCCAGAACGGATGACCGTTACAATACAGCTTCCCTTATTTCCCAGCTTGGCACGCAGGTTTCTGATATGGCTGTTCACTGTCTTTTCATCACCATAAAAATCATATCCCCATATTTTAGAGATTAATTGCTCTCTGGTAATTACAATTCCTTTATTTTGCATTAAGTAAAGGAGAATCTCAAATTCTGTATGTGTGAGATTTATTGTAATACCATCAACAGAAACAAGCCTTGATCCTATATTTATGACAATACCACAAGCGGACAGGTGTATTTCTTCCACAGTACTTGAGTATTTTTCAAGAAACCGTTTCACTTTTGCCATTAAAACGCGGGGGCTATAAGGTTTAATCAGATAATCATCTGCTCCCAGCTCATATCCCAGAAGGGAGTCATCCTCATCTGAGCGGGCGGTTAAGATAATTATAGGGATACCGGAACTTTTCCGTATTCTGCGGCATACTGACCAACCGTCAATCTTTGGAAGAACAATATCTAAAATAACTAAATCAACGGAATTTGTTTGAAACAGCTCAAAAGCTTTTTCACCATCTGCAGCCTCTAATACCTGATATCCATCCTCCATTAGATAGTCTACTATCACTTCACGTAAAATATCTTCATCTTCAACAACCAATATTTTATTCATCCCATGCCTCCATCTGTGTCATTACAAGCTTAATTAGAATTAACATTAGTTAGTCATAAATAGCAGTTCAAGGTTTACTATTTTCATTTTTAATTGCAACCTATACTCATCTATGAAGGATTACTATATTTCATTAGATAATATAACCCTTCACTGCCCATTTCTTCTTTTTCAATTTTCCAATTGTGGGATTTGTAATAATTAAAAGCCTTCGTATTTGATTTTACACATTTTAAGGTTAATGGCAGCCCTACCTTTTTAATGGCTTCATTAACAAGAACTGTTCCAACACCTTTACCTTGAAAGTCTTGTAGTACAAATAAATTATGAATAAATTTATCTGGTACCCAAATTGATACAAATCCAACAATTTTATTTTTTATAAATGCAGCCAATATTAGCTCATCTTTTGTACTTTCGTCAAAATCTGATAATTTCAACTCTTTTGGATCTATCCAGTGAAAAGTATCTCGGCGGACAGTAAAGAATATATCCCGTAATTCTTCATAATTTGTTTGTTTGGCTTCTAAAACTAAAATATTATCTTTCATTTATACCTCAATTGTTTAATAATTTTTATTAAATTGTGTAGCTAGTATTAAATATTAATGAATCTTTTACCTATTCAAACTCGTCTCTCTTTGGTACATAAGGGAGTTTCGTCAAAGATAAATGTTACTTCAATTTTAAAAATAATTATCTATTCTACAATAAATAATTATTTTCGTCATTGGCTGATTCCAATGTTCTAATCTCAAAGGATTTACATCCTGAAGCAATAAAAGGATCCGCTTTTGCTATATTCATGGCTTCAGCCAAATCTTCAGCCAAGAAAACAACCATTCCTCCTGGATAATCCGTGAAAGGCCCGCAAAGTACAAGTTTACCTTGGCTCTTTAATTTTTTTAAATGCTCCACGTGGCTTTTTATGAGCTCCTCATTGAGAGGCTTTATGTTATTCATTAAGTATACATACATTATTGTTCCAGCTCCTTTGTATTAAAGATTTCTAATTTCAATTAATCTTAAGATTCTTAAGCCCAGCATAATAATAAATATTTTTGGCTCTACTTCTGAGAATCAAGAATGAATAAAGATGCGTCATGTCCCATGAATATTTTACTTCCAGTATAGAAAGTTTTAGATCGAATATTCCTGTATCCTATTTTAGTCATAATATCCGTTAACTCTATTTGGTCAAATCCGTTATGAACTATATCTGAAACTATTTCTTCATTTTTATTAAAATCTACAATTAGTAAATGTCCGCTTTCTTCTAGAACCTCATATAATCTTGATAACACTAATTCAACATCGCTAATATGGAGTAAAACCTGAGCCATAAAAATATAGTCAGCATGTAAATCCAAAAGACTATCTTTTTCAAAGTCAAAGCATAGTGTATCTGCATTCTGTATATTAGAACCGGATATTTTTTGCTTAATTTGATTAATCATGTTTTGTGATGTATCCAGAAAAAGCATAGTATTAAAATCCTTTAACAAATCCATTCCTACAAGACCAGTTCCACACCCGAAATCTATAGCTTTCTTGCTTTTAGTATCAAATAAACATTCACGAATGGCATCTGATGATACCTTAGCAATTTGGACTCTTTCAGAGGTGTCATATATATTAGCTATCATTTCAAACTTATCTGTATTTCCCATCATTTCCTCTCCAATCCACCATGAAAAATTTAATGTCATCTGTTTAACTCCTTAAGGAGCCTGACTGTATTTGTGTTTCAAAGGCACTTCGTAAGAAAAAATACCTGAATAGCTGATTTGGCTTTTGTTTCCTGATATTTCTCTACTTAACTGCTGGTACTAATGGAATGTTTTCATAATAAACTTTTGATATATCTAAATTTTCAATATACTCTTTTATTAAGTTTATAGTATTTTCCAATTCAGTAATTGATAAATTGTCCAGATCGGAATCGGTCTTTCTGGTTGTCTCCACATCGAAATATTTTTGTGTGATCATCATATTGGGTATTTCCATTTTCTCAAAGGAGAAATGGTCGCTTGAGGATTCAACCTTAACAAAGGTTTCCAGTTCAGGGAATATCCTATGCCATTCTTTGGCCAGGGAATTTTCTACCCCATCCACTGAGTTGTGTACAATATTAATGTCGTCAGCAAAGTAAGGAGTTGCCACAATTAACTCCTGCCCATTCTTATATCCCACCATATCAACATTAATACATGCTGCTATTTTACTCAATTCTTCTGAACTTAAGGATGATACATAGTACCTGGATCCATATAAAAACCTTTCTTCCGAACTAAAAAATATAAATCTTAGATTAAAAGGAAGATGTAATTCAGAAACCAGACGTGCAACTTCTAATAGCGTTACTACTCCGGAAGTATTATCTATAATACCAAGTTCTTTTGATACCGTATCATAATGGGCAGTCATTACAAGGACTTTATCTGTCTCTTTTCCTGTATTAATATCTGCTATAACATTATGCCCTGTTCCAATGGCTTCACTATTATAGGGATTTAAATTAAAATAATCGCCATTTCCTGATGCCATTATATCAAACTCATAAGCAGGGAATTCTTGAATGTGGATATTATATCCGTAGCTCTCCATTTGTTTCTTTAAGTAGTTCGCAGCCAAAAGTTCACTATCCGTATTCCATTTCCGGCTACCGTTTTTTATAAGCTCCTGTATATTCTGCTCTATAATTTTGGCATCTGCTTTTTTTGTTTCTTTTAGGGTTTCCTGTGAAGATGTCTGCTCTTCAGAAGTTACTATCGTTGAATTCCCGTCTTCTATTTCAGCAGCCGATACATCTGTAATATCAGGTTCCTTTGATTCTGAATGTTCATCTTTATTTTGACAGGCTGCTAAAAATACAGCTATAACCATAACTGCAGTTATCACTTTTAATTTATCCATTTGTTCCCCCTTTAACTTCTATATATGATGTAATAAAACTCCATTATGGGTTCTGTTCCATCCACTATAATTTCACTTTAACTTCTATATATGATGTAATAAAACCCGTAAATTTCTCACCAATCTATGGGCATATTTGTCCGGAAAATTTATATCTATAAATTTATCATTTGTATGCATAAATAGCAAGAGGTTACTATTATAAGTAACCTCTTTTCTTTCTTAATCTTCATTACAAGTTCTTAAAATAGATTTTCCTTTTTAAGATAAAAGAAACACTGTCTCTGCATGCCTAAGTCCATTGTGATATACCCGAACCCCAGGTAATGGGTGCTCAAGGGTTTCTTAGTCCTTTGAATCGGGTCCACACATTATAAGCTGGAATAAGCCATCTTTCATATCTTCTATTTTAAATGTAAAGCAGGATCAACCGGTGGTTCTACCTTATCCGTTAATTCATCTGCAACTCCTTCAAGTCTTGCAAAGCTTGTTCTGGAAAGTTGTTCTGCATCCGTATCTTTCCTGATAAGTCCTAGATCCTTCATATCAAAAATATTTCTTGTTAATGCTTCTTTAACTCCGCTTACAGAAGGGAGATATTTAAAATGTTTAATTGTAGCAATATCAATTTCCAAATCCCCTACAAGCCATTCATTATCTAACTGAATTTCAGCTGCCAGTTCTTTATTCTGATCTACCCATACTGAAGCTTTTTGTATTGCAGTTACTATTTTGGCTAATTTATTAGGCTGTTTTTCTATGGTTTCATTTCTTGCCCATAGTGCACAGCAATATTCATCTTTTAACAGCTCTGAGGTGGCAGAATTAAATATGGAAATACCGGTTCCTTCATTAACAAGTATGGTAGCCTTCGGATCACCAATGGCTATAGCGTCCACAGCTCCTTCTTTTAGAGCAATGGGAAGATTATCTTTATCATATACAATAAATTCAACCTCCATATTATCAGCTGTAGAACCAATTCCTTCACTTGCCAAAGCGCGCTGTGTAACAATATGGTCTGATGAAGCCAGTTGGGTAACACCGATTCTTTTGCCTTTAAGATCCGCTACACTTTTAATCCCTGAACCAGCACCTGCTATGATTTGAATACACCCCGTATGTATGCCAAGCACAGTTTTCGCTTCCAGCCCATTATCCAAAGGAGCAAGCATAGCTGCAACTAGACCAAAGCTTACATCAGCCTGCTTGGTAGAAAGCATTTCAACCCCCGGCGTACTTGAAGTCACATATTCATAATCCACACCTTCCACTAAACCTTCCCCTTCAAAAAACTGAAGCTGTTTGGCTATATGCAGAGGAATGCCACACAAACTGGAACCATATAATATTTTAATAATTCCATCTTCCAAAACTTTATCAGAAGTTGTATTCCCATTAGCAGCAACTTCTTTCACTTTATTTTCATCAGATGCATTATCTCCATTTTCTTTTGCTTCTTCTGTTACAGCCACCGTGCTGTCATTGACATTTGTTTTTTCCGCCTTCTGACAGGCAGTAAATAAGAGTGTAAACAATGCCATTGTTAAAAAGATTGCTGTAAACCTTATGGCCTTTTTCATAGATTTTCTTCCTCCCATACTTATTTTCATTTATTTGTTAACTCCATAATTTTTTCATTTTATAATTTTTATTGTTTTCTCTTTCCATCCCCATATCTACAAGTAAAATTCCGGCTGTTGTACTTTTCCGGTAAAATCCAGTATCTGCAGTATTTTTGAACGAAGCTGCAAGAAATCCCCACTGTCTCTTTGTCTTCCCAGACTCTCATTCCTTCCTATATTCACATCTATGATTCTTTCTATCCTGGCAGGTCTTGGCGTCATAACAAATACTCTGTCACTTAAGTAAATAGCCTCATCCACATCGTGAGTGACCATAATCATCGTGGTTCCCCTTTCCTTCCAGATTCTTAGTATCTCATCCTGCATATTCATTCTCGTAAATGCATCCAATGCACCAAGAGGCTCATCCAGTAACAGTACTTTGGGGTGATTTACCAACGCTCTTGCAAGACTTGCCCGTTGTGCCATACCGCCGGAAAGTTGATGTGGATAGGATTTTTCAAAACCTTTCAGTCCAACAAGCTGTATAAATTCATGAATTTCTTCTTTCTTGTGTTTGTATACATGGCGCACTTTTAATCCATATGCTATATTGTCATGAACCGTAAGCCAGGGAAAAAGAGTGGGATCTTGAAACACCAGACCCCTCTCATATCCGGGACCTTTGATTGTCTGCCCGTCCAGTTTGATATCTCCGCTGTTTGGTTCATTTAAACCTGCTATTAATCTTAAAAGAGTGGACTTTCCGCATCCAGAGGGACCAATAAGGCAGATAAATTCCCCTGCTTTAATATCCGCGTCTAAATTACTTAAGGCAATCACTTTTTCACCATCCGGTCTTATAAATTCTTTTGAAATATCTCTTGCTCTTATATTACCAGTATGGGAATGAATACAGGATGCCTGGGATTTCGTATCTACCATTTAATCACCCCTTTCTGCCAGCTAAGTAACTTATCCCTGACTTTAAACTGTACTGTTATAAAGAGGTAGCAAAAACCGGCTATCAGAATAAGTCCTGCATATACATTGGAATAAGCTATCATTTCCTTCTGCCAGTTGATATACCAACCGATTCCTGCTTTTACACCAAACATTTCAGCAGCCATTAGTGCCACAAAAGAACTGCAGGTAGCATTGAAAAGTCCTAAGAACATGGAGGGCAGGGCATCGGGTATAGCAATAAATAATAAGTTTTGCAAATTTGTGGCACCTAATGTGGAGGATACTTCAAAATAGGATTGTTTCACACTTTGTATTCCCGAACTGGTTAAAATCGTAATCTGAAACCAAACACCAAAGGCAATCAGAAAAATAGCCGCCCCTCTGGAGGTAGGAAATATAATTAAGGTAAGTGGTATCCAGGTTGAAGAAGGTATGGGACCTAATATCCTGATTAAAGGATAGATCCAGTAATTCCAATTTTTACTCCAGCCCACCAAAATACCTGTTATAATACCTATTACCGTACCAAATAGCAGTCCTTCCACTAACAAAGTAAAAGAACTGATAAGGCACTTAAGCAGCAGGTTTTTATCTTCTATGTAGACATTTAATATTCTGTTAATGCTGGGAAAATAAATCTGAGGCAGTAACAGCAGCTTCACTGTAACCAGATTTAACATTGTAATAAATACTACTGTTCCTCCAAGAAACCAGCCTTTACGTACATAGCGGTTTCTTGTTTTTTCATGGAATATTGAAATCAATAAAAGTAATAGGGAAACTACCGTAAAAGTAATTAGAACACTTTTAAAATTCGTTAAAGTTCTGTACTTTGCATCCATATGATTCGGTATAAGTATTTCCGTCAGAAGGGCGACAATTAATGTTAAGCTGGGAATGGCTGATCTGTAGTCAAAACGGATCTTTTTATCCCTTAATATTTCTTTTCTTTCAGCCAAAATTTATTCCTCCCTTTTAAAAATCTGATTCTTGTAAAATTTAATAATCTTAGCCAAAGCTACATCTATTGGCCCGGAATTTGTAAGAGGAATGAATCCATAATGAACTAGTAATTTTTCAGATCTTCCTCCTATTTGTTTTACCAAAATAATATGACAATCATTCAGCGCTTTTATTTTTTCAATAATGTTATCCTCAAGATGATTTCCACATTGCTCCAGATGAACTGTAATTCTCTTTTCAATCACTGTAGTCTCACCGTTTTCCTGGTTTATTTCCACTATTTGAAAATGACCGCAGGTGCCGAAATGTTCCGTTATATTCTTGCCGTCCTTTGTGCCGATTGCCACACGGTACTTCATAAAACACCTCATTTCTACTTTCAACTTTCCTGTCTGCCGGATACCTAATACCAGATTCTGCTTTTTTGGGCAGAATCCGTATTAAATAACTCTGTTGAAAGATATCTCTCCCCTGTATCCGGTAATACTGCCAGAACCGTTTTCCCTTTGTTTTCCAGCCTCTTGGCTATTAAGGCTGCCGCAAATGCCGCCGCTCCGGATGATATTCCCACTAAAAGTCCTTCCGCCCTTGCAAGAACTCTGGCAGTATCTATTGCTTCTTCATTTCTTACTCTATATATTTCATCGATAACGGATAAATCCAATATTTCCGGAAAGAATCCTGCACCGATTCCCTGAATCTTATGGGGACCGGGATTTCCTCCCGAAAGAACAGGTGAGGCTTGTGGCTCTACGGCTATTACTTTTATATCCGGATTTTTCTCCTTTAAGTAAGTTCCTGCTCCTGTTATGGTTCCTCCCGTACCTACCCCTGCAACAAGAATATCTATCTTTCCCTCTGTTGCTTCCCAGATTTCAGGTCCGGTAGTCTCTTTATGTATTTTAGGATTTGCTTTATTCTCAAACTGTTGTAAAATCAAACTATCAGGGATTTGAATATTTAATTCTTCTGCTTTCCTTATTGCCCCTTTCATACCAAGGGTACCTGGTGTTAATACCAGTTCTGCTCCAAGTGCCGTAAGAAGGCTTCTCCTTTCAATACTCATGGAATCCGGCATGGTAATAATAAGTTTATATCCTTTTGCGGCTGCCACAAAGGCAAGCCCTACTCCTGTATTTCCGCTGGAGGGTTCTATAAGAACTGTCTCTTTCTTTAGAAGCCCTTTTTCCTCTGCTTCTCTTATCATTGCATAAGCGATTCTGTCTTTTACACTTCCTAAGGGATTAAAATATTCCAGTTTCAGAAGCAGTACTGCATCTTCTATTTTAGCCAGTTCAGAAAATGCCAAAGGTTTTAAAATAGGTGTGTTTCCAATTAATTGGGTTAGATTTTCTACAACTTTGCTCATTTTTTAACCTCCTTTAATAGTTAGCTGCTTCTTTAATATTCTCTTTCGGGTCTCTTTCATACCAGTCTTTGCTTAAGGGCAACGAAATATTAGAAGATACATTCTTAAAGAAATTAGTATTCTTAAGAATCTTAACCGCTTTTCTTGCCAATTCAAATGCACCGGAATATCCCATATAATTTAAAGTCTGGCCAAATAAAGGAAAGTTTGGTATGCCAAGCTTACTAACCCATCCATTGGCATTTAAATGCCCGATATATAAATCAGGCTGCAGACGTTTTAGTAAGTTTAGTTCCTCAGCAGGCATACCTGCTGCCACCTCGATTACAAGTCCGGGCTCATTAATATCATCCAGTATATCTTCAACAAACCGGTCCACATTATGGGCTTTAACTCCAACTAACTCCATACCAAGATAATAGAAGAATTCCGCTGTAGTTATGATTCTTGTTTCTCCGCCCCCAACAAATACACTTTTCCCCTTTAAGGCTTCCTTCAAGGGTTTCAAAGAAGCTATAAGCTGTTGATTTTCAAATTTAATTAATTTCTCTGCCTCTTCTTCCAAATGAAAGTAAGCAGCAATCCGGCGAATCCATTGGTTGGTATTCTTAATACCGATAGGAAGTGTATCTATTAAATAATCTGTACCAAAGCGTTCCTTTAAATGCCCTAACAAATAGTCATCGTGAGTAGCGCAAATACTTACATTCAGGGCCGCCTCTCCTATTCTTTCCAAATCACCCAATGAAGAATGAAGGGGCAGCACTCTGGGTATAAGACCTAAAGCACTGACAAGCCTTGACAATTCCACTTCATCACCGTTACTGTTTGAACCCACATTAAAGATATTGACAGTACGGCTGATTCGATATTCCTCCTTTAAGTCCCTGTCTATTATAGGAATTACCTTTTCATACTTTTGAGCAGGATTAATAAGATGTCTTAAAATTCCATGGTAGGCCGAGTCATAACCAGAGGCCACGTATTTACTCTTAAAGCCCTCGCAATGAACAGGAACAATCTTAGCAGATATTCTGTCAGATAATTCTGTTACCAAAGAATCAATGTCATCTCCTATAATCCCGGGCACACAGCCGTTGGCAATAATAATAGCCTCAGGATGGTATTCTTTCTCCGCATAAAGAATGGTTTTTCTTAATTTGTCAATACCTCCCTGTACAACATCCAACTCGTTCAGGTTGGTATGAAGCCAGATAAAGTCCTCATCCACTTTACCTTTGGAGGCTCTCATAGTTTTTCTAAGCCCGCCGCTTCCTACAAAATTAGAACAGCATCCAAGGGGAGAATGTATAATCATAACCACATTGGTCAAACTGCTTACGATACCTACCGCAAGAGTTAACTGACAGCCACCGCTTTGTGAAAATCTACGGTTTTGCAGCTGAGCACAACCGGATTTCAGCCCATCTTTTAATTCACCACAGGAACCGCAAAAAGCGTGACAGACACCGATTCTTTCTTCTCTGGTAGGTGGGGCATCCGATGTTAAATAATTATAAGTAAGACTGTTAACATAACTTGAATTTGACATATTTTTCATCCTTTCTGAAATCTACAGAACTCAACAGGCAATCCTATCTGGCTGCCACCAATTGGCTGATTAAATCTTCCACTAAAGTAAGACCGCCCCTAAATCCTGTATACCCTTTATTAAGCACGACACGATTACTTACCGGAAAGGCTACGGATAAAAATCCTGCCCCTAATTTTTCTGCCAGACTTCTTTCAATACCGCTTCCCACTACAAAAGCTGCATTGAATGCATCATAGTATTTCTGATTGTTATTATTAGGCCAGGTTTTACGAAGTTCATTTAAAATTGCCCCAGCATGTTCCTCAAATATTACTGTTGGTTTTGTTTCAGAAGTAAGACTATTAAATTTCGATAAGTATTCTTCTCTGTCATTAACATCATCAATATCATTAATAGCCGTAAGGTGGGGTATCCAACCTAAATCATTGGCCAGGAATCTGGTTAATGAAAATGCATAATAGCTGTCTGCTGCAATCAGAGCATATCTTTGGAAATCCATGTCTGAATAAATATCCACAATTCTTTCAAAAAAAGAATAATACTCTTTTCTTTCCTCCCGGATTACTTTATCAATGGATGCCTTATCAATCTTTAACTCCTTACCCACCCGGTATAAAAATTCTTCTGTACCTGTAGGTCCCACCGGTACATCAACAGATATAAAAGGTATATTATGTAACTCTTGAAATAACTTAGCAGGGGCAACTCCTGCCTGGCCTGAAAACAAAAGGTTTAGAACAGCCTTTCCGTATTGCCTGATAGAAGCAATACTTTCTCCCGTTCCAAAAAAGGTATTTGCTTTTACTCCGATTTTACTTAGGAGAAGTACTATTTCATCCAGATTACCTCTGTAAAATACATCATGGCCGGGAACCACCCCTAAAATATTGACTACTTTTTCTTCCTTCTCCTCAGAAGCTTCAATTACTTCACTAATAATGGCATTAAGAACGGCATCATAGCCCTGAAAGGTATTCCCTAGGAAACCCGGTGTATTGGCTCCGATTACATTTCTATCCCTGAAACGTCTTGCTACATTTACCGCATCATCACCAATAATTTCTACCTGACATCCGGTCACAACAATAAATAAATCTCCATCCAGTATTTCAAGTGAATTCTCTATTTGTTCTTCCAGTCTTTCTTCTCCGCCGAATACGATATGATTCTCTGATATATTCGTCGTAGGTATCATAGTACCGCCGCAATATCCGGTGCCACGGTATCCTGAGGCTAAATTATAGGTACCGGATAAAGCTGCGGCGCAACCTCCTGATGCGTGTACAATGGGTACCACCCTTGGTATTCCTGCAATTGTTGTAAGTGCTCCTCCAAGAGCACAAGAAAATTTTGCCCTCTCAATAAATTCCGCCAAAATAAAACCTCCCTTTCCATTTCGATTAATCCCATTATGAGCTTTCTTATATTCCATTTATGTCATCATGTATTTAGACTTTAGTACCGATTCGTCTATTTTTAGATTCCGGCTTTAGCACCTCCCGCTATAACACCTGTTTCCAGTTCAAGGAGCTGATTTCCCCAGTCAGAGGCCCATTGTCGTAATGTAACCGTATCCATAGGATTGGGTATATCAGATTTGTCATGTTCTGCTATTCTTTCTGCAAGTTCCGTATAAATACCTGCCTGTGCTGAATCCGGTGCTGCTTCTATGGTTGTTTTACCTTGTAACTCACTTTGGGTAACGGTAACACTACGGGGAACATATTGCATAATCTTGGTTCCGGTTCTTGTAGCAAAATCATCTATAATATTCTTTGCATAAGGCTGATTAATGGAATTGGCAATTATTCCTCCAAGCAATGCTCCTCCGCTGGTAGAGTATTTATGAATTCCCTTAAATAAGTTGTTAGAAGCATATACACTCATAAAATCCGCTGATGATACCGTAAATACATGTTCTGCTATTCCTTCCCTAATGGGAACTGCAAATCCTCCGCAGACAACATCTCCCAATACATCATAAATTACAATATCTAAATCCAAATCTTCAAAAACATGCTGCTGCTTAAATAATTGTACCGCCGTAATAATACCTCTTCCGGCGCAGCCTACACCCGGTGCCGGCCCCCCTGCCTCCACACAGTAAACGCCGTTAAATCCTTCAAAAATCACATCATTTGCTTTTACCGCAGCTCTTTCTCTCAGAGTATCTAATACGGTGGGAATGTATTCGCCGTTTCTCAATGTATTGGTGGAATCACTTTTGGGGTCACAACCAAACTGCATTACCTTATAACCCAGCTTTGATAACGCTGCACTTATATTGGAGGTTGTTGTTGATTTCCCAATTCCTCCTTTTCCATAAATAGCGATTTGTTTTACTTTCTTAGCCATCTCTTACTCCATGCATACCTGATATGGATGCCGCCACATAAAGTCGTCGAAAGAATTGTTTGTGGCTTTCCTTTCTTGTATTATTTTCTTTCAACATGGTACAAATAACGAATCATGCTTATACTACTTACATAATATTTTTTCAATATTAACGAAACGCAGTTATAGCTTATGAAACTTTTTTAACTCTCTTTCTGTTCTTCTTTTTAATCAACAGATAACTTTAAAACTATAGCCAAAAATGGTTTTGTAATTCTATCTTTCTTAAGGATGAGCGGACATAATCTGGTCTAAGGCATCTGTAACAAATCCTTTGTAAGTGATTACTATAAAATTGTTTTTTAAAGCCATTTTTTCTGCTCCCTGGCCAATCTGATACACCAGTATATACATACAGTCTTCTATAGTAGTTAAAACTTCTTCTATACCACTTTTTGTATGGATTCCTCCCCGGCAGGGCGGAGTCACTAAACGCTGCTCTATAAATCGGTAGTTCTCATTATCAACTTCAATAATTATAAATTTGCTGCAATGACCGAAATGATCCGTTACTACTTTTCCATCCTTTGATGCAACTGCAATTCGATAACCCAATACATCCCTCCTGCTATTAACCATGGGAAAAAGTTTCCCTTATCTTTATTTTTCCTTTATAAAGCTGCCCGGCTACATCCAATACACCAGGAATTCCAACTGCATCTGCCCGGCATCTTTGACAATGTCTGAATACATCTATATACTCCCCTGCCTCTCTTCTGGCACCATCAATATCACCGCATCCCGGTTCTTTCAAGTGTCTGAATTTATACTGTGGAATCAAAGGAATTATGTTATACATAGATGCACCGGCTGCTTTTACAGTCCTTGCTACCTCTTTTATGTGCTCTTTGTTAATTTCATTGATTAAAACGGTGTTAACCTTTATGGCAGTACCGGCAGCCGCCATTTTTTTAATTCCTTCCAACTGGTTAAAAATAAGCAGCTCAGCAGCTTTTGTTCCCCTTATGTATGTTCCATGGTATACAATTCCCGATACAATTTTTTCAAGAATTTCTGGTGCTACTGCATTCACTGTTACAGTTAAACTGTCTATGCCCACATCTATAAGCTCCTGTGCCCTCTCATTTAGCAAAAGACCGTTTGTACTCATACATCTTAGAAGATGGGGATGGGTATTCTTAATTAATTTAAAGGTTTCTACTGCATGATCTGAGGCCAGAGTATCTCCCGGTCCAGCAATTCCTGCTACTGTAATTTCCGGACAGATTTTTAATGCTTCCTCTAAAATAGCTATAGCCTCTCCCGGTTCTAGTATAGAGGCTGTAACACCCGGACGTTTCTCATAATCATTTATCTTTCTGTCACAAAAATTGCACTGAATATTACATCTCTGGCATACAGGCAAATGAATTCTGCCGGTATTAGGTAAACTACCAAAGCAAGGATGCAATTTTTTCACATCTCTTTCCATAAGACACCTCTTAAAATAAAAGTTATAGTTATGGGTTACAATTTAAGAACTATTCTGCTGCCGGATAGGATAACCATTCATTTTTTACTGTTTATAAGCAAAAGATTATAAAGCAAAAGGCTTAAGAAAAACACAATGTGTTTTTCTTAAGCCTCCAGTTATCCGGTCAACTTAATCAAAGATTATTTCATTCTCACCTTTTCATTTTTCTCAATCTGTACGATTCGTCCATCCTGCACTATAATTGTTATTGAACCAAACTGTATGGATTCAATAAATTCAATTATTGTTTGTAGATCTTTTCCATTTACACTGTTTCTTTTCATGGAAATGTCTTTTTTTACCTCCACTCACCTATCACCTCTCATACAGAAAATTATTCATTTCTATTGGAAAAGATATAAAATATTTTTCTTTTTTGATAGTATATCCTTTAATTCCCACTTTGTCAATAAGTTTAATATGATTAATTATTTATTTATAAATAATATACGTTAATATATAAAAAACCACAGACTCCAACCTGTGGTTAAGATGATGTATTCTAATTTATTCGGCATTCCAAAGGCATAGAATCTTCCCATATTTTTAGTGGAGTACACCTCGTGTCATTCCAAGAGAAAATTTTTTAAACCCCAATTTTTCATAATAAGGCTCTAACGCTTCCACACAGAGTAACTGCGGAATTACCCGTTTCTGTTCACAATATTGCTGAGAAAAAAGCAAGGCCTGTTATTTTGAAACCCTTCAGTCTATAAAATCTTCCGCTACAAATGAATTGTTCTTTAGCCCATGATAATAATTGCCTTTTTGAGAAGTAAATTTTAAGACGCAATAATCTTCGGTATTTACTCCATCAGGATAATAGATTTCAAAGCCTTCCCGCCAAAGCATTGTTTTATGCTCCAGGTCCGTTAAGACTTGTATTGTACCGATAAGCATCAAACCCTTAAACTCTGCCTCCTTGCAAAAATAAATACAGGCATTGGGATTTTTTAAAAATTGCTGGGTTCTTTTCGCGGAAAGATTAGTTGAAAAATAATGGGTAAACAAGTCATCATGCTGTAAGGATAGCACGGCTTTTGTGTTTGGAAAACCAGCTTCATCAATTGAAGAAACATATACGATTTTCGCAGATTCAACCAGGTCGGCAATTTCATTTTTTAATAGGTTTGTCATTTTATTCACTCGCTTTCTGTAAGATTTTTTAAAATTTTATTTAGTAATATTTCAAATTGAATAATCTTGTTATCGGTAAAACCCTTGTAAAATATTTCGTTCATCTGCATAGACACACGGTTGTATTTAACACTTAGCAGCTTCGCCTTTTCAGTCAAAACTATGTTTATCTGCCTGCGGTCCGTCTCGCTGTACCTGCGATAGATAAGAGCTGCTTTCTCTAAACGGTCTAGCATACTTGTAAGGGTGGTCTTTGCAAGGCCGGTTTTCTTTGACAGTTCTGCTATTGGTATCGAATCCTTTTGCCAAAGCACATATAAAATTCTTCCTTGGGCACCATTAAATTCTTCAATACCTGCCTGGTTAAGTAATTTTTCAAAAATCCTTCCTTGTATCTGTTTTATTTGAGAAATAAGAAATCCTCCATTTGTTTTTTCCAACATGTTAATCCTCCTATACGGTATATTACTATATAGGACTAAATTTGTTAACTTCTTATTCCATGTATGGTTTTGCGAATCTTTTTTTATAAGCACCATTTTTCTTAAGATTGAAATCCCAATAGTAGTTTATTAATCCGGTTAATGAAAATATAGAAAATAATAATTGGGTACCTTTTGATAGATATTCAGCTTTTTCATACTCTTTTTTCAATGTTAAATCCATAATTCCTTTGCTGGCATAGGTTCTACCTACTAACTCCATTTGATCAAAGAACTTTTTGTTAGCTTTTTCTGGTTTCATCTGAATGCCTTCTACACCGCCTTTTATAATTGTTCCATCGAAGGACACCCCCAGCCTTTTGGTTATTAGCTCAAGATAAGGTCTCAAATAGTACGACTGACTAGTCTCCGGAAATCCGGACTGAACTAAAAACGCCATATGCACCTCTTTATTGTTTATAGGTTTTAGCTGTTCAAAAAATTTCATTACTGAACCCGGCATAGCATGAATATAAAGGGGAAACACAAATAAGTTATTCTCATTGGAACTGAACTTCTCAGCCCATATTTTATGTTCCTTAATATTTATCAGGTTCCTTACCTCTATATTTTCTACTCCCTGTGCTTTCATTCCCATAATTATCTTTTCAATAATCAGCTTACTGTTAGAATGATTCCCTCTTGGAGATCCATTATAAATCACCCATTTACCATTTGCCTTTCTTTCCAGAACTTCTTTTGACAGAACCTCATCCATAGGTTTTGTAGTTTCCAGGTCAGCTGTTTGTACCTTTTCATTTTCATACAATAGTTCTTTACAAGTGCTGTGAAAATGGTATGCTGTCCGAGCAAGATAACTCCTTATGACTTTCACTTCCTCATTACATAACCCACTTTTTTCAAAATAGAAGTTAATAAGGGGATATTTATCATATCTTTTCAAATGACCACATTCACCATTTCTTAATTTAATATAAGGTAAATAATGTAGTATTAATCTATCCAGAAATGTTTTTCCCTTGCCATCAATAAATCCATTTTCTGTATGAAAAAGAATAACCACTTCATCACTATTTATATAGTCCTTATACAATTTATAAGCTTCATCCTTCAAAGCACATTTTCCAGGGCTCTTCCACCAACAACTCCAACAGCCTATACAATCCTTTATCTCGGTATCAATGGAGTTATAGATAATTACCTCAGTTTCTTTATTCTTTTCCCTGTAACAATTCTTAATTTCTTGAGCCAATAATTCATTTTTCATATTTTTCCCTAAATCAAAAATCGCTATCTTCATGACTCCTCCTCAATCCTTTTTAAATAATCTTCAAACCACTTTATAATAAAGCTGGAATATGCAAGGCCAAACTCAAGAGCATCATTTTCATATTTTGCCGGCTTGAAGGTTTCTAAAGATAACCCCATTTCCTCAAGCCGAAGCCTTCCCTCATCTCTAATATGAATCAGATCTTGGTGCATATCTCTAAAATACTTAATATGGGTGCTAATAGATACCAACCGTTCATCTTTGGTTAGCTCATTGAAGAAAAGCATCTTTAGTAGTTGTGTGGACTTATACTTATCAGGACCCAAATCTTGTCTCATCAACTTGCTAAATCTCTCTCTTCCAGAATCAGTAATGCTATAAAACTTTTTTATCCTGTTATTCTTAACTTCTTCTTTTGAATTTATATATCCATTCTTCTCAAGTTTCACTAAGGCTGGATGTATTGCGCCTTGACTTGTACTTGCAAAATATTCGGTGCTTCTTTCCATCCCCTTTTTAATGTCGTATAAGGTGAGTGGATAATTATAAGATAAAAATCCTAAAATAATCAACTCTATCATCCAATTACTCCTTTATTAATATATTATGATGTGTCGTTTAGACATATCATTTGTATTATAATACTACTTCTATTTCTATATTTTGTCAAGGATATTTTTATTATTAATTTAGTATTTTTTGAACCTCACCCTTTGTTAAGAAAATATCAACATAATAGTCCAGTTAGTTTACTATAATATAATAACCTTATTTTTATCGGAGTCAGAGAATGCACTTATTTTATCCATACTTAGGCTATAAAGAAGAATGTCAGAAGGTTCCAATTCAATTTCCACCCCAGCACCAGCCAATACAGCCTGGGTTGGAAACACTGATGGTTCCTCCCCCGATCTTTGACAACCCCAATTATATCGGCACCGGAAAGTTAAAAGATAAAGTAGTTATAATTACCGGTGGAGACAGTGGAATAGGAAGAGCGGTTTCACTAGCATTTGCAAAAGAGGGTGCAGACCTGTGTATCATTTATTACAACGAACACGAAGATGCAATGATAACCAAGTCATACATAGAAGAACAAGGTAGAAGGTGTCTTTTATTTGCAGGGGATGTGCGGGACGAAGCCTTTTGCAGGAATGCTGTAGAAAGTTGCGTTTCGAAACTGGGGGGTATTGATGTACTGGTAAATAATGCTGGTGTTCAATTTCCTCAAACCAGTATTGAGGACATTACCATGGAGCAGATGGAGACTACTTTCCAGATTAACTTTTTTGGCATCTTTCTGATGACGAAACTAGTCCTTCCCTATTTAACTTGCGGTAGTACCATCATCAATACCACTTCCATAACTGCATATGTGGGAAATGATCTATTGATCGATTACTCCAGTACAAAAGGTGCCATCGTCAGCTTTACACGTGCCATGGCACATTCCCTTGTATCAAAAGGTATCCGGGTGAACGCCGTAGCTCCCGGTCCCATCTGGACACCGCTTCAACCGGCTAGTTATCCGGCAGAATACATTAAAACCTTTGGCTCCGATACTCCAATGAAGAGAGCAGGTCAACCCGTTGAGCTTGGCCCCACCTATGTATACCTTGCTTCTGAAGATTCTTCTTTTGTTACAGGTCAGGTTCTTCATGTGGATGGCGGGCAGTCGATGCAATCATAAATACTTTAAAGATTTAATAGGCACTAAAAACCTGAATTTTCTTGTTTGAATTCAGATTTATGGCTGACTATTAATTTTTATGGAAGCTATATATTATTAGTGAGACATTTAAAATAGAGCTGGACATTAAAATAGAAGGCTAGTCATTAGTTGGCTAGCCTCCTATTTGATTTTACCCCTGTTTTTTCAGATGCCTATCTATTAATTCTTACCGCCGTATCCCTTATATGTAGCGTAAACTGCATCAGCATATTGATTTGCCAGAATAGGGCGGCCATAAGAATCTGTAGCTCCCGGATACCAGTAATCTCCTCCGTTATAGTGCAATAAACCGTTATATATGTTGCCGAACTTAATAATCTTTTCATCTAAAATCATTGCGCCCATACATACCTGATCTTGTTCACTGCTATGATTATAAGTACGACCAAATTTTGAACTGAATTGAGATAAATAAGCATTACGTGTATTTGGTTCTACCTGCATCAATCCGTCGCCGGCTGACGGACTACCTGGCAAGCCTGCTCCAAAGCTGCTTTCCTTTTTAATAACAGCACACAGCAATAAAGCAAAATCTCCGCCTTTACCAAATTTATTGTCCACATTTATTGTATAAGTCCATATGTTGCTTGGAACTTCGGAAGGCTTTGTTACTGAAGGAGCTGGTGAACCGATATAAATCTTAACCGATGACATTTTATCATTTACAGCGCTGCCAACCCAGGAAGAACTTGAAGTATATGTCCATTTTGTTCCACCAAAATTATCATGCTCATATACTTCAACTGTCCAGCCGCTGGGAACCTTAAGAGAGGACATCCAGTCGTTTGGAATTCCTTTTGCATTCAGCTGAGACAGTGTATAATTGCCTACTCCAAGTGTTATTGCCGTTCCACCATAGTTTATATCTGCATAAAATGTCACTCCGCTTGTTATTGGTGGTGTAGTTCCGCTGCCTCCTTTCTCCCATAAAGCAGGAACATTGGATGGTTCCCAACCCTGGAGGGAAGTATGTGCCTGACGACAGGTATAAGTACTTCCACTGTATGTTACTGTATCATTTACTGCATATGCAGTATTTGGAGCCCATGCTCCTCTAGCGGCTGCGCTTACCGGTAAGGCTACGCAAAATGTGGATATGAATAATGTTAAGATTATCATAAGTGACAGGGCTTTAAAAGAAAACTTTTTATTAGTCATTTCCAGACCTCCTTGTATTTATTTATCTGTGGCTCACCCATGATTCCAGCCACAGGTTTACGGTACTAATTCAATGTATCAAAGTAGGCACGGTAATTATTTGTAAACTCGTAATTGTTCTGAGCATCCCAATTTACTGACCAGGACATTAGGCCTTTGAATCCGGAATAGCCGGAAGCATTCTGAAGTTGGTATGTTCCACCATAGGGTGTTCCTTTAATCAGGTAATCCAATGCTTTCTTCATTTCTGCAGGATTGATGTATCCTCCGCTGGGAGCAGCACCTGCAGCAGCCGGTAAACCGATTATTACCTGATCCTGCCTCAGTGCAGGGAACATATTGCCTGAATTGTTTGCAACAGGAAAGCCTTTCAGAAGCATTTCCGCCATTGCTACTTCAAAATCTGCTGTTCCCTGGTTATAAGTTCTGCCGTCCAGAGCTGCATTTCCACCGCAATTATAGTGCTGTACATGGATATAGGTAAGCTTATCCTTTAATCCGTAAATAATAGGCAGATAGGCACCCCAAGGTCCCCCATATGCTGTTATACCACCTTGCACATAAGCTACTTCTGGAGCCATACTTAAAGTGAAGCTTGAACCATATCTTGCAGTGATATCTTTCATTGCTTCAATCAGATTTACTATTGTTGGAGTTGTGGGGTTTTTGAAATCTGTATCACCGCCGCCTAAAAATATACCGGTTTCAATATCAATATCTACACCGCTAAATCCATATTTATCTATGGTTGAAATAAGTGAATTTATAAATCTTGTTTTAGCTGCACCATCAGGCAGATTTAAAGCTCCATTTTGTCCTCCTAATGACAGCACTACCTTTTTACCCAAGCCTTTAAGATATGAGACATCAGAGGAGAAGGAAGTATCCGTAGCATTAAATGGTGTAAATGAAACGGTTCCATCACCTGCTATATCGGCAAAAGCTACGTTAATGACATCCCACTTGGTTGATACGTTCCTGAGTGCCATAACCGGAGTTAACCCATTATCAAAGTTGTGCCAGTAGCCAACAAGCAGATTTTTGCCAGTAGGTGATGTTGTGGAAATTGTATAAGTAGCTGAGGCTATGACTGAATTGCCCATTCCCGATACCATAGCAATTGCCTTTATTGTCATGTTACTTTCAACAGATATTGCACCTGTATATTGTGGTGAGGATGAAGTAGGTGTAGAACCATCGGTAGTATACCTTATGACAGCACCGTTCGTTATACATGAGATAGTTACGGTCTGTGGGGATGTATACGTTCCGCCTGCAGGACTGAAAATAGGTGTTGCCGCCTGTTCCGGTGCACTGCCGCTTTGTTCCCATAAAGCAGGAATATTGGATGGTTCCCAACCAGCAAGGGAAGTATGTGCCTGAAGGCAGGTATAAGTGCTTCCATTATATGTTACTGTATCACCTGCTGCATATGCAGTATCTGGAGCCCATGCGCCTCTGCCGGCTGCACTTACCGGTATTGCCGTGAACAGATTCCACAGTAAAGCAAGCATTACTAATAATACCAGTGATTTTGTTACGGATTTTTTCTTTAAAACATTCATGAAATATCCCCCTTATTTTAATTTGTTTTAAATATTTTAGATCTCTAAAAGCTTAGTCATCCTTTATATCCAGAATATGTAATTAGTATAATTTATTCAACAGATTATTTTTTATACATCTTTAAAAGCTTCACTTTATCAAAATACAGGAATATCCAAGTACAACATGCCATGACCCTCTCAGATTTTTTACATGAGCCTCCTTATCATCAACCATCACCTGAACAACGGTATCTCCCAGACAAACGATGAATTTCGGTTGTATGGTTTTTATTTGTTGGATAAGAAATGGTTTACTGAAAGCTCTCAATTCTTCTTTGTTATATTGGCGAAGGGGTCTGCATTTTAAAAGATAAGTTAAATAGATGTCACTTTCAGGACTTCTTTTTTTATATACAAATGAATGAGCATAAAAAAGTGTCTTCGGCACATCAGCTCCCCTAGCCCCTCATTCATGAGGGGAATCTGGGGGTTTCTTTTTTTGTCATTCTGTTTCATAATAGTCATATGAATATATTACAGAAGATTTTCAATGACAATTATGAAATAATTAAATATTCTCTTCATCCTCGCCATGTTGTTATGGAAAACATTGAAAAGATGATTAACTGCGGCGATCCTTCCTTTGGCGGTGCCATGTACGGCTGTTCCCATTGTGGTGAACTTAAATTCGTTCCGTTTCGCTGTCACTCCAAGTTTTGCCCTACCTGTGGCAACAAGTACTCCAACGACCGCTCTACCATGATGTCTTTTAAGCT
>NZ_FOWD01000033.1 GCF_900115365.1 Anaerocolumna aminovalerica | reverse complement strand
TAGAAGTAAGAAGAGTATTCATTTCTTGAAAAAAATCCTTTAAGTTATTACGAATAGACATAAAAATCCCTCCAAAATTTAATAGATAAAATGTATCTAATAAAATTTTGGAGGGAACATTTGTTTGTCAATTCGCATTTTAACCAAAACACCTATAAATAAATATACAATATGACGGTAGTGTCCTTAAGTTGACGACATTGAGCGTCCTACTGCAACAAATCTTTATTTATCTTTTAACAACAACTTTATTTGCAGTACTCCAGCCTCCATTTAAGTTTGTTTTGCCGGATTTGGTATATGCACGTACGCGTACATAATAGGTCTTTCCACCTTTTAACTTGCTGATGGTCTTGGTGGTTATTGCGTTTTTGCTGACAGATACCGTCTTGGCATCGCTAAAGTTACTGTATGTGGAATACTGTATCTTATATCCTGTTGCTCTGGTGTCCTTCTTCCATGCCACCTTTAGGCTGTTGGCTTTGCCGGATTTTAAGCTGGTTACAGTTGCTTTCTTTGGAGCCACAGTAACAGTGATTTTCTTTGTTGAAGCCTTGTAATTACTGTTTCCAGTGGCAGTAATGGTAATCGTCGCCTTACCGGTTCCCTTGATGACTACCCTGCCGTTTTCAGAAGATACAGTTACAACTTTCGGATTGGAGGATTTATAAGAGATGGTTCCCCTTGCTTTTGCTGTTAAAGTAAATGCCGCACTGCCATACACCGTTGATATATTTTTAACACCGGTAATTGAATTTGCTGCCTTTGTCACCTCTACGGTTACAATATTAGTTGTAGCAGTTGCATACTTGACACCGGTTGCTTCCTTATTGGTGTTGGTTACCACACAATAATAATATGTTTTTCCAACCTTTTCAGTGGAAGGTGTATAGCTTGCCCCAGTCGCTCCGCTGATGGCCAATGCTCCTGATGTAGTATCCCCATTGTTCCTATACCACTGGTAGCTTAATGTTCCATCCCCAGTGGCACTTACGGACAGGCTGGCTGCATTAGCATTGTATGCATATTTTCCGCCGACAGGCTGTGTTACGATAACCGGCGCAGCCGCATCTATTACCTTTCCGTTATTATCTGCTGTATTATTTCCTGTATTGCTTCCCGGATTGCCACCCGGATCTGCAGCATCCTTTACAGTTCCTGATAATACAATGCTGTTGAAACCATCCAGTGCCAGCTCAATCCTATAAACACCTGTTCCAATGATGGAAGCAGGAATGACAATTGTACCGTTTTTAACAGACCCATCGGGCAAAGCAGAACCGTTTACCATAATCAGAGCTTTTCGGTCAGGTTTTTCTATGTAATTAAAGAATTTCGTTTTATAGTCGCCATCTTTTAACTTTATTACATAATCGCTGCCCCTAACCGGAGGGGAGCTGTTTAGAATGGTATCTGCCGGTGCCTCCTTTGCACCTTCCTGAACTTCTGCGGTCATAGATACATTCTTTACCTTAAAGGTACCCCCTGTCACATCGGGACCGGACAGTAAGAATTTCAAGAAAATCGGATTGGCGGCGTTTGTAAGCGTTGAATTAAAGGTATAGTTGAATTCCTGCCACTCTTCAGCTTTCATATTCAATTTCTCTTCTAATGTTACCGCCCAGCTATTATCCTCCTGAATATTTACCATAACAGAATTATTATACTGTGATTTTCCTTGAAAACTAAGGTGATAGGTAATTCCCTTTTTAACAGACACAGGAATATAAAGCATGCTCATATAATTTAACTGATTGGTTACCGTCTGGCTGGTAATCTCTCCGCCCTCATTTGCCGCTGGGGTAACAGTGCCGTTATTCAGATTATTTGTCCAGCCTGTTGAATCAGTCTTAACTGGCTCTAAAACAACATCACTGTAATCTACGGTAACATTATTATTGGTGGTGCGTACCAAACGGATGTTATCTACCGATACGGTACTTCCTTTTTCAAATACCAGCGAGAATACTGCCTCTTTATCTGTAATTCCCTTAGGGATTGCAAAATTCACCGTATAATCTTTTCCTATGCCGGTTCCTGTAACGTCAATGGTCTCCTTCATATAAACCTTGGAACCGTCTTTGCTGGTAAGCACGGCGGAAACCCTAGCTGCTGTCTGAGATGAAAGGTTCAGAAACAATTGATAGATATCTGACTGCTGCAACCAAATACCGTTCTGATAAATCCTTCCACTACTATCATTGGCTGTCACAAATGCCCTGCGGCTGAAGTCTCCTTTATCTCCCGTCACTGTATCATATTCCTGATTAATTACGTTTGGTACATTTACCGTTGCATTCTCAGTGTGCCAGAAAGCAAGCCGTTCTGCTCCCTGGTCGAAAGAACCGTTGTAAATGTGGTTTCCGCCATTCTGATCCGGATTTTTAAAAATATCCCTGTTATCCACCTGTTCCAGTTCCACCTGTTTTACGACTACATTTCCAATCAAGACATTACCCGTTGCAAGACCCAGATCAAACTCCAGACGAGCAGTGGGATCCGAATCCTTATCCATGGTAAACTGATGAGTATAGTGTGCCATGGTGGTTGTCAGATCAACTTTCTTTGATACACCGTAACCTGCCCAGCCGTTATCAGCATCGCCACATGGTTTAAGCAGAAGTTCCCTGTTGGCAGAAGCTGCCCCATCAAAGCTGATTTCATAAGTATAGCCCCTTGCAAACGGAAAATGCTTGATTAGCTGAATAGCATAGTTTTGGTTTCCACCCTTCGTAATATTGGTCTTTGCATAGACCGTGCCATCAATGGTATCTTTTGTTACCGTTGCCTCACCCCCAAAATCGCCTACAAAGAACTGCCAGTCAGTATCCTCCGGCTTTACCTGGGAAACAGTCTTTAGGGTATTAAATACCGTATCCTTAACATAGTCGCCATTAATGCCTGTAGGCTGATATGCAGGACTTTCAAAGCTCATATTGTCCCTGTGTGTCTCCGGAGTTGCCAGATTATCTTCAAGATTCTGATAGTAATCATCAGCTTTTTTGTATACCCGGACATAATCAACTTCCATATCTGCCGGGAACTGTGCATTCTCCAGTTTGGCCTCCCCATCATAGGTTCCGCCCACTGCCAGGTTTAAAATAAGATAAAAGGGCACATCATAAGGTGCTCCATAAGTATAATTTTCTGCATTATCAGAATTTTTGCTCCAGAAATTCCCTGTAGAAAAATAGGGTACGTCATCTACTAACCATGTAATCTTACCCGGTTCCCACTCTACGCTGTACAAGTGATACACACTAATATCCGTTGAGGAATCGAAGGTATGCTCTTTCCCATAATAAGTATTGTTCGGCCATTGTGAACCAAAGTGAATTGTTCCGCCAACTTTATCCGGAAAACGGCCTCTTGCCTCCATGATATCCAATTCTCCGGAAGCCGCCCAGGTTCCATAAATAGAGCTGTCAGCAGGAAGCATCCAGAATGCCGGCCAGAGTCCTTCTTCTGTAGGCAGCTTAATTCTTGCTTCGATACGTCCATATTTGGTCGCATAGAGAGTATTACCGGCATCCGTCTTGGTGCGTATACGGGTTGAAGTGTATGGCATACCTCCCTTTGATTCCTGTTTCGCGGTAATGACCAGCCTTCCATTCTCTACCACATGGTTGGTATCGGTATAATATTCCTTCTCTTCATTTCCCCAATACTCAGGTCCTCCATTCGGATCTTTTGTCCCTATCTGGAAGGACCACTTGTTAAGGTCAAGTTCTGCACCGTCAAATTCATCAGACCACGCCAGTGTATAGCCGTTGGCGGCAAGATCTGCCTGATTGTCATAATTATAGTCCAATGGCGTAAATCCGGAGAAAGTATAATTTTTCGGTGTAGTGGTCAAGCCGTCTTTATCAAAATAGTAGCGGATAATCTGACCGTCTGTTAATTTAACGTTGTCCGATACTTCCCATATACCATTTGCCTTCTTCCACATTGTGCACTCTTTAAAAGCTGCATCTCCGACACTCAATGCATTGGCCTCTGCTTCTGAAGTGCAGATGGCATAATATGCCTTTGCTGTGGAAGCAGCTGAATCCTTTGCTAACTGGAACTTTACGATTGTTCCTTTTTTGTTTACCTCAATATCGGCTGCCGTTTCCGTGTCATTAACTTCTTCAACTTTTAGGTTCTCAATAGTAATCATACCGTTTAGATCGTTAGGCTCGCTCCCATTCCTGCCCAGTGCAAAGAAGAAATACGGTTTCTCGGCAGAAACCGCACCCGGTCCGTTCACCTCACTGTAATGATACTTCTCCCCTGCTGTCAAGTGAATGAGTTTATTAATATAGTTGCCAGCATCATCCAGCTTAATGAATACATCCTTGTTAATCGTTGAGGTGATATCGAATTCCACCTTATATTTGGTATCGCTTTTTAGTACCAGGTCTTTTACTATGTACTGAAGTGTCCATTCATTTTCTCCAACTCCAAAATTAGTAACTTCAATAGTTGCTATCGTCCCGCTTTCGTTCATAGTAGCATATGAGCCACCCCAGCCGTTTTCTCCTCCTACCCATAACTCTGTTTCCGCGTTCTGTAAATCAATGTAATCTCCCGTTGTAACTGCCGCTTCAACTCTTTGTACAGTGTTTCCAATGGCTTCCGGAATTGGTTGTAACAACATGGCCATTACAATCATTGCCACAGCCCCTCTTTTGAAATACAGGACAAATTGCTTTTTCCTTTTTATCTTTCCCATAAATACCTCCTTAAAATTTTACCAGATTTGTTCAGAGAGCGTGTGCTTTCTATGAACCAATACTACTTTAAATTTTAAAGTATTGATTCTTTTTGAAAAGGGTCAAAATTTTAAAAAAGCATTCTTTTTTTTATATTTGAGCAATAGATACCCCGTCCACAAATCGAAATTTATTATTAAGATATCGGCTATTTTATAATTTGATATATGTAACCTCTATTCCCTGTCTTCACTGGATAGCTACGGGATGGAATTTATATTGGTACAGAAAAATGCCCACAATAGGGATTACTCCGAACTGTGGGTCTTTTAAAATTAGTGAATTTAAACATATCTGAAATATACATCAATAACTTCCGAATTTAATCTCTTATACTGCTTTTGTGACTTTCAATAATTATATTATTTATTCTGGTACACAAGCCAACGCCTGCTCTAAATCGGCTATAATATCATTCACATGTTCAATACCAATAGACATACGAATTAAGTCAGGAGTAACTCCGGCTTCTACTAATTGAGCATCGGATAATTGTCTGTGGGTTGTACTGGCGGGATGTAAGACACTAGTTCTGGCATCTGCTACATGGACTACGATAGCAGCCAGTTTTAAACCATCCATGAATTTAACAGCAGCTTCTCTGCCACCTTTTATTCCAAAGGAAATAACCCCGCAGGTTCCATTTGGCATATATTTTTTAGACAAAGGATAATATTTATTGCTTTCCAACCCCGGATAATTTACCCAAGAAATTTTATCATTGATTTTTAACCATTTCGCAACCGCTAATGCATTACTGCAATGACGTTCCATTCTAAGATGGAGGGTTTCCAAACCTAAATTTAATAAGAAGGCATTATTAGGTGAAGGCGTTAATCCAAGGTCTCTCATAAGCTGAACTCTGGCTTTAACCAAATATGCTGCTTTTCCACAGTCTCTGGTGTATACCATACCATGATAAGATTCATCAGGCGTGGTCAGTCCTGGAAATTTACCCTTATCCCAGTTGAAGTTACCGCTGTCTACAACAACTCCTCCAAGTGCCACAGCATGACCATCCATGTATTTGGAAGTAGAATGAACTACAATATCAGCACCATATTCAATAGGTCTGCAATTAATAGGAGTGGCAAATGTATTGTCTATTATCAATGGCACCCCATTTTTATGGGCTAATGTTGCAAATTTCTCAATATCTGACACTACTAAGGTAGGATTTGCCAGGGTTTCTGTAAATACCAGCTTTGTATTCTCTCGAAAGGCATCCTGAATCTCCATTTCAGAAGCATCCGGATTTACAAAAGTAACTTCTATCCCCATCTTTTTCATCGTAACCCCAAATAAATTACTGGTTCCGCCATAAATGGCAGCGGAAGAAATCATATGATCACCTGCATTGCAGATGTTAAGTACCGCAAGAGTACTGGCGGCTTGTCCGGAAGAAGTACATATTGCACCTATGCCGCCTTCTAATGCAGCAATCTTTTGCTCTACTGCATCTACCGTGGGATTGGCTATTCTGGAATAGAAGAATCCGGATTCTGCTAAATCAAATAATTTACCAACATGTTCGCTGGAATCGTATTTGTAAGTAGTGCTTTGGTAAATAGGAAGCACTCTTGCCTCTCCGTTTTTTGGCATATAGCCCTCTTGAATACACTTGGTATTAATGTGATAATTGCTCATGTTATTCACCTTTCTTTTGTACTTATACTAATCTCCTTTTAGAAGCCTCCCATATTTATATTACTTAAATTTCCTACTAGTGAAAAGCTGCAATTTTCCCTGAGTAAATACCTCTTGGCAAAGTCAGTAATTTCTTCTTTATCCACTGCATTTACTTTTGAAATGGTTTCTTCCAAAGGTGTAATAGAGTCTTTAAAAAGAATGGATTTTCCATTACTATTCATTCTGTTCTTGGCACTTTCACTTCCTAGAATTAATTCTGTCTTTATTTGCTCTTTTGTCATTATCAACTCATCATCGGTTATTCCATTTGCTTTAATATCCTCAATGATCTCAAAGGTATTTTGAACTACTGCTTCCAGCTGCATAGGATTCATTGCACCGTATACCTGATATAAACCAGCTTTTTTATAAGCGCTGCCATAAGAATAAATAGTATAAGTTAACCCTAAGTTCTCACGGATAATCTGGAACAGTCTGGAATTAATACTTCCTCCAAATACAGAATTAAGAATAGTCAACGCATATTTTTCTTTCGCATCTGCCGGAACGGATTCAAAAGCAATGTTCAGATGAAGCTGTTCTACATCTTTTTCTTTTGTGTATATAGTAGGACGATAAATTGGAGCAGAACATTCCGGTTGTCGTGATCCTTTCTTTATAGCTGAAAAGTGTTTTTCCAATAAGTCCATTATATAATCTTCTTCAAAATTACCTGCTACAGATATTACCATATTCTCAGATACATAATACTGCTCCATAAAACTTAGAATCTGCTGTCTGGTTACAGACCTCACCGTCTTTTTACTTCCGGAGATTTGATAACCAAGGGAATGATGATCCCATACTTTCATTTGAAGCATTTCATGAACTAAATCCTCTGGAGAGTCATCATACATGTCTATTTCTTCTATGATAACGCCTTTCTCTTTTTCCAATGCTTTTTCATCTAACAGGGAATTGTTTAACATATCTCCAATGATTTCAATTGCAATTGGCAAATGTTCGTCTAAAGTTACAGCATAAAAGGAGGTACACTCTTTGCTGGTATAAGCATTACTATCTCCTCCTATTCTTGCCATATCATCTGCAATTTGCTTTGCAGTACGATTTTTTGTGCCTTTAAAAAGCATATGCTCTATTATATGTGAAATACCATTATTATCATCATTTTCATCAGAAGATCCAACTTTTACCCATAGGCCAAAAGCAGCACTTCTTAAATATGGCATCTTTTCTAAAACTACAGTAATGCCATTGGATAGTCTTTTGCGGTTTACCATTTATTACTTCCTTTCCATATTCTAATAGTATAGATTGTAACACTCTTAACAAGATTATACAATAAGGAGCTGTTGCAAAATTAAATTACGCAAAACTTCGCTCTTGATTACCTGATAATTAATTCCATTCAGAAATATTATGTCACAGTATTTGCATTGGCAGCTTATTCCTAAGTATGTGTTTTGTATATAATACTAATACATATGAGTTTTAACAATTTCAAATTGAGCATTTTTACCTCTCTTACCAATAATATAGTATAGATTTTCCAACTAATTATCATATACAATGGTAGAGAAGTTCAATAAACAAACCATAAGTTGTAAAAAGTGTTCACTTTTTATAGCAGAAGGAGGTACATATGAAACAATTAAATAAAGGAAAGGTTCTCGTTGCAGGAGTTCTTCTATCGTTAACACTATCTCAGACAACAGCCTTTGCAGCCAATTACAAGATAGTAAAAAACGACTCACTTTATAAGATTGGAAATCTATTTGGAACTTCCATAAGTACACTAAAGACAACAAACAAACTACAATCAGATAAAATTTATCCCGGACAAATATTAGATGTCCCTGCCAAAATACATACTGTTCAAAAAGGAAATACCCTTTACTCAATTGCAAAGAAATATAACGTTAAACTTTTCTCATTAAGAAAGGCAAATCACAAGTGGGATGATTTAATTTTACCGGGACGAAAATTAATTATACCGGCTAGTAAAACATCAAGTAATGCCACTTTATCTTCCAGTACAGCAAAATCGGATTCCTCGAAAGCCGTCATATCTTATACCCAGGAAGAATTTGATCTTTTGGCAAGATTAATAACTGCTGAAGCCAACGGTGAACCCTATAGCGCAATGGTTGGAATAGGTGCTGTTGTAGTCAATCGAGTTAAAAGCGCAGAATGGCCAAATACCATATCAGCCGTTATTAATGATGTACCCGGAGGCTACTATCAATTTACGCCGGTTGAAAACGGATATATTAATAATCCTGCAACCGACGAAGCAAAAAAAGCTGCCAAAGAAGCTTTAAATGGCAGTGATCCAAGTAAAAAAGCCATGTTCTATTATGATGATACATGTACTAATGAATGGATTAAATCTAAGCCTGTTACAGTTAAAATTGGATCTATGATATTCGCAAAGTAAATAAAGAAACAGGCTTATTGCAAAAGGGGAATACCGTGAAGCGATATGCTCCACGGCGTTTCTCGCCTTAGCATCTACCCTGCGAGTCCCAAAGTAGATAGGGATAAACCTTAATTTGACAGAAGCGTAAATGTATGTTATAGTAAATGCCAGTATTAAGAAAGAGGTCAAATCAAATTGGAATCTGATAGTGGAGAAAGTGATAGTAACCCACGACAATTAAACAACGTTAAAGATATAACAAGGCACAGGCTGAATGGATTTGTAAGTTCGGTTTGTGTCTTTGTGTGTTTTTAGCGTTGTTTTTTGTATAAAAATTTAACTAAGAAAGGTGGTATGGTCCTAATGGACTACCGAAGTACGATGCCTTGGCACGCAAAACCTGCTGAGGAAATCTGCAAAGAACTGAAAACCTCAACAGAAGGCTTGAGCGATGCCGAGGCTGCACTGCGGCTGAAAGCTCACGGAATAAATGAGCTCCGTAAAAAAGAAAACCGAACGATTCTGCAAATGCTGTGGGAACAACTGAAAGACCCGATGATAATCATCTTAATCGGTGCGGCGATACTCTCCTTCGTTCTACACGAAGCATTGGAGGGTGGGGTCATCCTGTTCATCGTGTCTGTAAACGCCGTGATCAGCATCATTCAGGAAAAGAAGGCCGAAGCCTCTCTGGATGCACTTAAAAAAATGACCACCGGACGGGCTGTGGCACTGCGACAGGGTGAGGAAAGCAATATTCCGGCAAGTGAGCTTGTTCCCGGCGACATTGTTTTCTTAGAGGACGGCTCAATGGTGCCCGCCGACATCCGGCTGCTTGATTCCTCCAGCTTGAAAATACAGGAAGCATCCTTGACCGGAGAAGCTATACCCTCGGAAAAGGATGCCGATAAAATACTTGACGAAAGCTGTAGCCTCGGCGACCGAAGTAATATGGCTTATTCTTCCACGCTGGTTACATACGGGCGGGGTGTAGGCATAGTCGTTGCCACCGGCATGAACACTGAGGTCGGGCAAATCGCTCACATGATTGATAGTCAAAACGAGTTTGACACGCCGCTGAAAAAGAAGCTGACCTCGGTTGGTAAAACGCTGACCATCGTGGGTTTGGTTGTATGTGCGCTGATTTTTGCAATTGGCTTTTTTTATAAGCAGCCTTTAATTCCTCTGCTCATGACGGCAATTTCCCTTGCCATCTCTATCATCCCGGAGGGGCTGCCTGCAACCGCCACCATCGTTCTGGCGCTGGGTGTCCAGCGCATGGCAAAGCGTGGCGCAATTATCCGCAAACTGCCTGCCGTGGAAACGCTGGGGGGCGCAACAGTCATATGTTCGGACAAAACAGGTACGCTGACACTCAACAAGATGACCGTAACGCAAATTGCCATTGCTTCTGATGTTGGGAGCGGCAAGGCACGGCCTACCCAAAGTGCGCTTAAGATGAATGGGAGCTACTACGAGTTGATTCGGGCGGGTGCACTATGTAACAATGCCGAGTTTGACCCCGACAACCCCGGGAGTATTTTGGGTGATCCGACTGAGGGTGCACTGATTGTGCTCTCCCAAAAATTTGGCGAGGATCATGGCGATTTGGAGGAGGACTGCCCGCGGCTGTTTGAGCAGCCATTTGATTCCCACAGAAAGCGCATGTCCACCATCAACGAAGTAGGGGGTAAACCTGTCGTATTTACGAAGGGTGCAATAGATGAACTGATACCGGTTTGCACCAAAATCCTGACAGCTGAGGGCGAGCGTCCGATTACCGATGAAGATATTGAATCCGTCCGGCGAATATCAGATGGTATGGCTTCCGATGCCCTGCGTGTGCTGGCCTTTGCCAAAAAGAGCATTGACACTGTGCCGGAGGACGATGATGCCGATGTGGAGTTCGGCCTAACCTTTATCGGTCTTGTAGGCATGATCGACCCGCCGCGTGAGGAAGTGAAAGCGGCAATCAAAACCTGCTGGGACGCGGGAATCCGTACCGTTATGATTACCGGCGACCATAGAATCACCGCTGTGGCCATTGCGAAGGAACTGGATATTTGGCACAAGGGTGATACGGTATATACCGGGGACGAACTGGATGAAATGAGCGACAACGACTATAACAATGCGGTCCGCACCACATCTGTTTATGCCCGTGTAACGCCGGAGCAGAAGCTGAAAATTGTGGAAGCTCTTAAACGTACCGGCGAAATCGTTTCCATGACCGGTGATGGCGTGAATGACGCACCTGCTCTCAAAGCCGCTGACATCGGCATTGCGATGGGTCTTTCCGGCACGGATGTGGCAAAGGAAGCGTCTGACATGATTATCACGGACGATAACTTCACCACTATCGTGGACGCAGTGAAAGAAGGACGTCGTGTCTACCGCAACATCCAGAAGGTGATTCAGTTTTTGCTTGCGGGCAACATCAGCGAAATCCTCACCATCTTTATTGCGACACTGTTCAATTTCCCCGCTCCACTTCTGGCTGTTCATATTCTGTGGATAAATCTTGCCACTGACACGCTGCCCGCACTTGCGCTGGGTGTTGACCCGCCTGAAGCAGATGTAATGAAACACAAACCGAAAAAGTCCGGCACATTGTTTGAAAAGGCGCTTGTTATTCGCGTGATTACACAAGGCTGTTTTATCGCAGCCGCTACTCTTATTGCCTTCTTTATTGGCCTGCGAGATGATTTGCCATCAGGTCAAGCAATGGCATTTTGTACAATAGCATTTTCGCAGCTCTTTTATTCGTACAGTCAGCGGTCGAACACAAAATCCATTTTTTCAAAGGGTTTGTTTGAGAACAAAGCCCTGTTCGTTTCCGTCTTGGTTTCTGCCGCCCTGATGCTGGTGCTGGTGGTGATTCCCCCTGTGCGGGAAGTGTTTGCTCTATCCTCTCTTGATGCAGACGAATGGCTGATGATATTGGGATTGTCGCTGATTCCAACTGCACTCATTGAAATCCAAAAGGCGATTTGGCATTTTGTAAGTAAGTACAGCCATCGTCGCCAAACAGGAGGTCAGCATGCCAGATAAACAATGGTAGCTACCCCGTCAGCGGATTAACGTGGGCAGAGGCAGCAGAGCGTCATGGTCGGGGGCTGGTCAACAAAGCCCAAGCCCCCCAATCCAAGACAAAATCCAACTGGCTATGATCCGAGACAATGTATTTACCCTGTTTAATATGCTCAAAGTACTGATTAGCGTTGCCCTTCTCTGGCCGGAGCGTGGGAGAATATCTTTTTTTGGGAGTCATTTTTCTAAATAGTGCCATCGGGGTTTTCAGCAGTGGTATGCAAAAAAGCTGGTAGAAAAGATCTCTTAGTTATCCCATTCCCGGGTTTTAAACCAAAGTGGTATCGGTGTCCTAATTTCTATTCAGCCTCACGTAAACGTTCTACGATACTTTGTTTGTTGGTGGCTTTATAAGCAGAAAGGGGTATTATAATACCTAAAAGAATAAATATGGGCAAAACACCTAAAATTGGAATCACCGTAAAATGATATTGAAAAAACCATAACATACTCTCCATTTGCCTAATTAAGAAAAATCCTACCAGTATACTAACGAAGAACGAAATAACAATAGCGTTCCCACCATAAAACAATCCTTCTATTACAAGCATTCTTTTTATCTGTTTCCCGGTCATACCAATGCTGTTCAACATAGCAAGTTCTCTTTTTCTTGACATGATACTGGTTAGCTCTGCATTAATAAAATTCATTATTCCTATGAAGCCTATAATTAAGCTTAATATTCCTCCTATTAATAAAAACATATTCTGAAAAGATTGAAATTCTTTCGTGTAGGTACTCTTTGATTCATAATTAATATCTGCTTCTACATTATTTGTGTAATCTTTTATAAATGATTCCATATTGCTTTCCTTATCAGGTTCAACATTTATCATATAATTCATAGTGCTAAATACATTTTTATTATTACTGATAATTTCCATATCTTCTCTCATGGTGTCTGAGGTTATTGCAAAATTTAAACTTCCGTAGCGACGCATGGAAATATTATTAGGAATCATTGCGGTGGCTACTACTTTATAATCAATGTCAAAACCATTATTTTCAGTTACATTACCCTTATCATCTATGTCATAGTCAGTAATATAGTGGATACTTACCTTATCACCTATATTATAAATAGACTCGTGCATATAGAGGTTCCCATAATCATCTTCAGATAGAAGCTGAATGATTCCATGTTCCTGATTCATTTGTTCCAAATCAATAGATCCTTTTACAAGTTTTAAATGTTTCATTGGAAGTTCATCTAATCCATAAACATCCAGATTCATTTCTACCATATCTTCATCTTTCTTATTAATAATTGAAGAATCAAGATGTTCTGGGGGCAAGTCACTGTAAAACTCCATAAATTTTTTCTTTGTTTGTAAAACAGAAGCCAAATCTGTATAAAGATAAACTCTTCCCTCTTCTGTAATACCCTCCTGCTCATGAATTGCAGAAATAATGGATTCGGTAACCTTTTGATCCTCACTCCTAAAATAACTTTTAAAATAGTCTGCATGACCGACTACAAAATCAGATACCACAAATTTACTTAAAAACTTATCCATGTTAAATCCCTTTGCAAATGTGTAAACAGCACTTAATAAAACTACACTAAGGGACAGTGAAAGGATTACTAAAGTAGTTTTTTTACGGCTGCGGATTAAATTACCTCGAGCCATCCGGTACACTTTTGAACCGGTTTTAGTTCTGCTGGTTTTTTGCTTCACTATACTTCTTTCTACAAACCGTACTGCTTCCATTGGAGATACGGATGCAGCCATTTTACCCGGCTTTCTAGTGCTGATAAGTACAGTAATACAGGAAAATACAGCGGATCCAATGAATATCCATGGATTAAAGGTGATATAAGTGCTGGTAACAGCCATATTACTCATAATTATTTTAGTCAGGGTATTACCAATAAAAAAACCGATTACCAATCCAACTGGAATTCCTAATAAAGATAGCATTAAAGCTTGGTTTCGAATAAGACGTTTTAGCTGCTTATAAGTGGTTCCTATTGTTTTCAGCAATCCATAAAATCGGATATCGTTGGATATGGATATTTGAAAAATATTATAAATAATTAAATATCCGGTAAGTACAATGAGAACAACTATCATGGCAAGTGCCAATAATGTAATCATTCTATCAGCAGAATTTAAGTGTGTTGAGGTATACGCCCAATTAACTCCCGTATCCAAATAATTCCCAGCAGTGTTATCAAGAGTGTTATAACCTTTATCTTCTGCTATAATACTAAGATTCTTCTCTATGTTACTGCTATTATCAAACATAACATCTAAAGACCAGGTACCGATAATATTGCTGCCCCATCCTTTATCAGCTTCCTTATCATAAGAAGATAATTTTTCTTCTACGTAATCTTTAGAAAGCCAGATTTGACTTGCCAACATTGTTTCATCCGTCTCCCAAAATCCACAGAGTGTAAATGTATCGGTTATGTTTTTACCTCCAAGGGGATAGGTAAATGTCACTTTTTGCCCTAATTCATGGGGCACCCCTAGCAAATCCAATACTTTGGTATCTGTAGCCAATTCTTTCACTTCTGACGGCATCCGCCCGGTTGTAGGATAAGAGAAAAACAGTTTTGCCCCATCATCATTACCGTAACGAATCTCTGTATGGTGCTTATGAAAAGGAGATTCCATAGGCATGGCTAACATTACGGAGTATCCATATTCTTTAATTAAAGGATGATCTTTTAATTCATTTACTTGTTCTTTCGTTAAGTACTTAAAACCGCCATGAGCAGAACCTCCTACCATTCTCATAGTTTGCTGCTGCCAGGAATAATTCATGGAGATAGCAACAGTAAATATTGATGTAAATAATATAGTGGTTAATGCAATGGCAATTAATGCAACTATATTTCTGGTTCTATTTGAACGAAAACTGCGAAAGGATAATTTTCTGATTATTTTTTTATTTGCTACATTTAACATAATAACCTCATTTCCGGTGCTTTAAGCACCTATTTGCTTCTTATTATGATTCCATCCTCAATATGGATGATGTAATCCGCCATTTGCGCTATTTCTTCATTATGGGTTATCATTACAATAGTTTGCCCGAACTGCTTACTGGTAACTTTTAAAAGTCCTATAACATCCAGACTTGTTTTGCTATCCAGATTACCGGTAGGCTCATCTGCCAAAATTATAGCAGGCTTTGCTGCCAGTGCTCTGGCAATGGCAACTCTTTGCTGCTGCCCTCCGGATAGATTATTGGGCAGATTTTGAAGTTTCTGTTCCAAGCCTAAGGTTTTGATGATTTTATTCACATAGGAGCTGTCTATTTTATTTCCATCCAATTCTATTGGTAAAACAATATTCTCATATACGTTTAAAACCGGCACCAGATTATAATTCTGAAATACAAAACCGATTTTTCTTCTTCTGAATATAGTAAGTTCTTCTTCTTTTAAGGTAAAAATATCTTTTCCATCCACTACTACACTTCCGCTTGTTGGCCTGTCCAGTCCTCCAAGCATATGAAGCAAGGTTGATTTGCCGCTACCTGAGGTACCTACAATTGCAACAAAAGAACCATTTTCAACCTGTAGATTTACTCCATCTAAAGCTTTAACTACATTTTCCCCTGTTCCATAATGTTTTTTTAAATTATTTGTTTCAAGAATTTTCACTAATATATCCCTGCCTTTCCTAATACCTACACCTGCATACAGGTGATTTTTTATTTGCCCTATCACCGGCAAAAAACATTTAAAAAATCTATGTATAAACTTAGTTTATACATAGACTATATCATGAACGTAATAGGTGTTCGTGATTTTTACTATATCATGAACATAAAGCATGTTCATGATCCTGAGCACTCCACTGGGGAATCCCAAGCAAGCTTGTGATTTCCTCATTACGTTTTTACTATATCATGAACATAAAGCATGTTCATGATCTTGAGCACTCCACTCGGGAATCCCAAGCAAGCTTGTGATTCCCTCATTACGTTTTTACTATATCATAAAAATCTTTCTACATTCTTTCTGAAATCTAACAGTTTTGAAAGATTTACTTGTATCTTGGTAAGAAAACAGAAAAGACAGATCCCTCTCCTGGTTTTGAAGCAACTTTTATATATCCCCCTTCCGCTGAAAGGATGGCTTGTGCAAGATACAAACCAATACCCACACCTTCCTGCTCTGTAACAGCTTGTGAACGATAAAATCGCATAAATATTTTATTAAATTCTGATTTATCTATTCCGATTCCGTTATCTGTAATGTCGATACGGCAAAACAATTCAAATGCCGTTGTTTTAATCATGACACTGCCGTGTTCCGGAGTATATTTAATTGCGTTATCAACAATATTGGCCAAGGCTTCTATTGTCCATTTCATATCAAAATAAGCTTTTTCCTTTGTCTGATCTATTAAAACAGAAATATGCTTTTTATCTCCTTGTGGAGTAAATTGTTTATGGATGGCATCAAGTAAACTGCTGATATTATTTGCCTGGGGCGATACCGTAATAATTCCATTTTCTAATCTGGAGGTTTTGATTAAGGAGCCGATTAAAAAATTTAGTTTCTCAGTTTGGCTCATGATCTGATCGGCACATTGTACAGCTTCTTTTGAAAGATTTTTTTCCATTAATAATTGGGAATATAGAAGTATGTTGGCAATGGGCGTTTTAGTTTGATGAGATATATCAGAAATAAGTGAATCAATCTTCTCTTTTTCTTTTTTAAGATTTTTTGAAGACGTTTCACTTTCCCATAAATATTGATGGAGTTTCACTTCCAATGCAGACATTTTGGATTCATCATAAGTAGTTTCTGTAAAACAACCATTGATGGCAGATTCTAACATACCATATAAATGTTTCATTATTTTATTTACTTGATATTTATTATAAAGAACCATACTTATTGAAACCAACAAAACTATAATAGGAACTATAATAATTGAAATACGAATATAATCCATCTATTTCACCGCCCAGGTATAACCTACTCCATATACTGTTTTTATATATTGGGAAGAAGAGGGATTCTCCTCCAGCTTGTCCCGCAAACGTTTAATAGTTACAGATAAAGCATTCTCATCTACATATTCAGCACCATCCGTCCAAATCCAATCCACCAGGGCTGAACGGCTTAATGTATGTCCTTTATTCTCAATTAAGATCTTAAGGAGCTTTTGCTCCGTTTTACTTAGTTCTATTATATTACCGTTTTTAGAAAATTCCATGGCATTGAAGTTAAAATTATAATCATCTATTTGTATCACACTCGAAACTGCAGTTTCTAATTTACGAAGCTGTAACTTAACTCTGGCCCTTAGTACCATTAAGCTAAATGGTTTTGTAATATAATCGTCGGCACCTAATTCTAAACCTGTCACAATATCAGTTTCTAAGTCATTGGCAGTAAGTATTATTATAGAAACCATATACTTTTCTCTTATTTCACGTAGAAAATCCAGACCGTTTCCGTCCGGTAAATTAATATCTAATATAATTAATGAAATAGAATTATTCTTTAGAAGTTCTCTTGCAGCAGCTATATTATGTGCTTGTAATAATAGATATTTATCATCTTTCAAAGATAATACAATACCGTCACTTAAGGCTCTATCATCTTCTATAATTAAAATATTAAACATAACCTATCCTCCGGAGAATTATAGAATTCTATATTTTCCCTCATTTTAACATGCCGGTAATTTAATGGCAAGAAAAAGGCTATCTTTAACCTTATTGGATTAAAGACAGCCCTGTATAAAATGATATTAACAATTATTATTTCCAAATGTTCATATTCAGTGTTCATATTCAAAAGATTGTAGTACTATCTTAACAAATCATCTTGATTAAGTGTTTCGTACTATTAGCAAATAATATAACTCTTCTGTTATTTTCAAAACTCCAACTATGAATTCCGGTATCTGACGTTGGGAAGATTATATTAGAATCTACCGGCAATCTTAGAAAAGAACGATACAGCTGATTTATCATTCCACCATGTGATACAATCGCTACGGTTGCATCTGGATTGTTTTCTGATAAAATTTTAGACAATATGTAATCTCCACGAAAACGAAATTCTAACAAAGATTCCATTTCATAAACACTTTCGTGTATTGGAAGACTTAGATCTTCAGGATATTTTTGGGCAGCTTCTTTTCTTGACAAGCCAGCAATAAGACCATTATTGAACTCCATCAGGTACTCTGTCTCTTCAATAGGTATGCCTACTTCTTGGGATAGTGCAATGGCTGTTTGTTTTGCTCTTTTTAAAGTACTTGCATAAATCCGATCTATTTTATAATTATCCTTTACCCAAATTGCCATTCTTTCTGCCTGTTCTCTGCCTAGTTCGGTTAATTCGAAGTCTGCTCTGCCTTCATGTACATCTAATAAATCGGCTTCGGATTCACCGTGTCTAATAATCAATACTCTCATATCCTTCTCCTTTTATAGATAGTAAGAACACTTTATTATTATACCATTTTAATATAATTTACCAAGTTTTCTCCCAACCTTCTCTATATCCTAATACTTCAAATCCCATTGAACTGAAAAACTCATTAGAACCTCCAAAACAATAAGTGGCACCAAAATAAGTGGTTTTTTTCATTGCTTCCATTAATGCAACAGATGCAAGTCCTAATCTTCTATATTCCGGCGAAGTAGCAAGGGGTTTTAGATACCCGTAATGATTCTTACTATCTAACCACATTCCGGCAAAACAAGCATATTCACCATTGGGTGCTTTAATAATGGTGGATAAATCTTTTCTAAAATGTAGTCTTGAATGATTAAACATATTACAATCCTCAGGTTTATTACTAAGTTCCATTCCCTTCCATAGACAATGTTGCATTTTTTTAATATCCTTTTCATCTTCTAATGAAAGAACAGAATACCCTTCTGGCAATATGTACTCTTTAAAACCCTTATCATACTTGTATATGGTAATTGGTCTTTTATCAACCTTAGAATAATTCCCCAAAACCAACATATTAAATAACACTTTTTGTTTATCTGTTATCCAGATACGCAGCTTTCTTTTATTCTGGCTTTGAATACTTAATTCTTCCTCTGCATATTTAAGCATATCTTCATAAAGATATTCGTACCTTTCCGATGCAAATAAAAAGCATTCACCTAAGTCTGTTTCATAGCAGACGATTGCAACTACTTTATAATCATCTTCCCATATTCCAAAACGATGAGTCATTTTGTGATTAAAGAATGGGTTTGTATGGGCATATTCCCAAAATGGCTGCAGTAAATAACCATTCAGCTTTTTTATAGAATAATTATCGATTAAAAAATTACTGACCTTATCAAAGTCCTCTAATATATTATATCTTCTCTGTTTCACTGACATATGTTCCCCTCCATTATTAAACTTTTCATCCCCTATAAATAAAAAAGTATATTTTTCTTTAAGGCAAAATTAAGAACATAATAGGTAAATTCATCATTTCAATACGTTTTATTATTAAAGCATGTATTTTATCTTAATTTTAGCACATGGTTAAGGTAAAAACAACGGAAACATGAGAGTTGTTTCATGTTTTGTACGGTTTATTTTTATCAATCTATTCATTAAGTACAGGTTATATGTCCTTGTTATTCATTAAATATTTGTTCTGTTTAGATTTTTATTTAATTTTCTGTACAAGGATAGGTACAATCTCTGTATTGAACTCTTATTTAATAGAAAGAATGCGTTATCCATGACTGCACCAAAATTATTAACATTAGCTTTAATCCTATCTTATGCGTTGTCTTTTATAGATTAAAAAAATAGCATCCTTTACTGCCTTACGTTAAGATACTATTTTTATGCCCTTTTAATCTATATTTATTTTTTGAGTCTAAATTCGAATCCAACTAGATTCTGCTTCTCCATTATTAATATTAATCTGCAACTGATACTTATAAGTTTTTGGCCAAGTACAAAAAAGGAACAGGAATTTTTCTCCTTATTTACGAACTCTTAATAATCAAATTTTAAATTATACCTCCTTTATTCATTTTACAATTTAGATTATATTTTTTAAAGGGTTATAATATCTTTCATTTTTAGTTCCATCATAATAATCTCAGAAGCTTCTTCAACAAATTTGTCCATAGTTTCTTCTTCTAAATAAGTATATTCTCTTTCTAAGTTATCATGCTCTGATAAATAAAACCTGGTGATATATTTAATCTGCTTAATAATCGCCATATCTGAATAATAATCTAAATATTTATTAGGGAATTCAGTAATCTTACTAAAAACTTGAAAAGTTCGAAATTCCGGATTATTCTTTAGAAACAAATGATCCAAGTCATACCAGTCTCTTTTTATTATCCAAACAAAATCACTATTTTCCGAGCGTTCTTTCTCCCATTTCTCCATAGTTGGTTTTGCTATTTTTCCAGACCATAATGCATCTGTCAATAAATGAATATAATATCCCAAATAAAAGGACCATTTTTCAGAATCAGATTCCTTATCTAAATACAAAGTAAAAAACTTCTCATAATCAATTGTAGTTTTATCCCCATCAGACCAATGTGTAATATTGGTCGATGGAGTAAAGCAACTCCAATCTTCATTTGGCTCTCCACAATCTGGACCTATATTACCTACAATATATGGTATTCTTACCACCTTCGGTATCTTATCCATAATCTTATCTGCTATTCGAAAATGTACCATCCAAGATGCCATCTATTCTTCCCCCCGGTATTAAACTACTCTGCTTCTCCTGCAATTAACGTTGTTCTTAAATAATATCATATCCACCAATGTATTAAATTTCATATAATTACAGCACTCAAAATTACAACAGTATATATTGAATATTCTTCATTTTTTCTCAAATGACGACTTACTAATCACTTATGAAGATTATACACTATTTGTAAAAAAATAACTACAATAATAATATAAAAAATAGTCAATAACTATAATTAACTTTTTAAATTTGGAATAAAAAAGAAATAGCAAGTTTATCCTCTTTATTGAAGTAAACCACTATTTCTCTAAAGTCTTATTAAGTTATTCATGACTAATTACAATATTAATTACCATACCATTTTTAACTTTCTTCTTTATCCAATTCCTTTCTTCTTGACAATATATAAACCCTTTATCAAACATATTTTTTATTTGGCTTCTTGAAATATCCAGATTCTCAGATAAGAATTTATCCATTCGAATATCAAGAGGAAATTCACTAATAATCTCAATAGACTGCTCATTTTCCTTATCACAATAATCATTGGAAACCGACTCAATTATATGGTAATCCATATTATCTAAAATTAATTCAGACATGTTTTTGTTATGGATTGTTACATCAAACCCGTATTTTTTAGCTAATATTTTATCATTTGCTAAAAATTTATCGTATAATTCCTTCTTTATATCATTTGGATTAATTCTTTCATAAATACTCATATTCCAGGTAGATTTGCATTTAGAACATTGGTAAATTAACCAGATATCGATATTATTACGGTTTGCATTGATTCTGAATTTTTCACTGTTAATAAAATTTGTCCTTTTGCCACACTTCGGGCAATATCTTATTACTTCCGGTATGGAATCCGGTATTAATATCCATTGTTTCTTTTTTAAATAGCTCATTTGCCTCTCCATTCATATGCATAATAGAAATGCAAAAGCTATCTCACTATTTTCTATTTGATAATGCAATAGCTTTTGCTATGCATTTAAAATATATTTTTTCAAAAGAAATTCCTCCTTCTTAACATAAAATAAAATTACTAATGACTTCACTATTTTATTAGATTTATACTTCATAATAAACCTCATAATTGTTTCAGAATTAAAAATAAGCCAATGCAGAAACACTGCATTGACTATTTTTATAAATCTTTTCTTTTTTCTTTTAATACTATTCTTTGTATACTTTTTGATGATAAAAAATATTTTTCAGCCAAGGAATCTATAACCATACCGTCCAGATAATCTTTGTATATATCAGAATCTCTTAAATCCAATTCTTGTCTTGTATTAGTTCCTGACCCCCAAGACTTTTTATTCTCCTCTTTTCTTGGAATGTAGATATATTCACCATCAATATATGTTTGTATTAACTCTACCAATTCTATTGGCAGAATGTTATCTGCTTTAATATAGCTCATTTTGCCCTCCTAAACATAATAATCTTGTCAGGAATAGCAAAGGCTATTTTATATTATTTTTTTGCAATAGCCTTTGCTATGCAAAAATAATATATCGTCTCATAAAAATATCCTCCTCATTTTTGTTCATTAGCTTTAAATTAATTTTTGTACATTCTTTTTTGAAAGTTTAAACCTATAAATTTCATTATAACACAAAACTTATAAAACATGTACAGTTCCCAGATATAATGGCTTCTCAGAATGGATTATATCGATTAATTTAATTTTCAAAGGTTTTGGACGTAAATCCAACGATGAAATATTATTAATATCAACCCACACACATTCCAATTGATGCATATCTGTCTCAGTTGGTTTATATACAGATTTGTCAGTTAACTTAGCAATAAATATATGATGAATTCTATGGGTGTAATCATAATATTGTTTTCTTAATTCTGAATCATCATATATTTCTTCTGCAAGCGCAGCAAATCTTATGATTTCAATTCGGTAACCAGACTCCTCCAGGCATTCTCTTTTTACCGCATCTTCCATTTCTTCAAACTGGTTTTGTCCGCCCCCTGGTAAATCATAATATATTTCATTACATTTACCAATACATTTATTTAATAAAACTTTACCATTTTCTATAATTATTGCTTTTGCAGCGTTACGAATAGCCATACTTCATCTCCTGTAATAATAAATAATTAAAATTTCGCATATATACCTATCCATTTAAAATAACAAAAATGGTAATTAGATTTGAATATTAGCATCTTCCAAATGATATCTTTTTCAATTCTTCTATTGTAACATTATGAGTTTCTATAATTTCTCCACCATATATGTTAGAGGTATCCAATGCAGATTCTTTTGATACACTGCCATCCGGTGTTATATACTCAAAAACTGTATCGTATCCTAGGTTCGAATAATCTGTGATAAATTGATCCATCACTATCTTACCTTGGTACATAATAATTTTAGAACCTGTTCCAGAACCTAATAAATGAGCATTGATAGTACCACCGGTTACTTCAAATGTGTTAAAAATCATTCGGTTGTTTATATTAACCTCTCCATTTGAAATGGTAAAATTACTTACGTCAGTTACTTCCTCATTACCTTCATCACGGTATCCAATGTTATCCATATTCATTATACCGCCATGTACGTTAACTTTCATATAATTCAATCCATAAATTACATTTTGGGTATTACCAGTACCATTAATTATTCCATTATATAAGGAGAAAGCACCTGCATTGCCCAGAAACATTCCAATGCTATTTTGCTTTGCAGTCATTGATATTGTTCCTCCAAATTGTTGAATGGAACCATTGGAAGTAGTAAATCCATAAGAATCGTCATAAGATTCTATGGTGAATTTATCTTCATTAGTATTGCCTGTAAAGGATAACTTAGCATTAGTACCTACATAAAATCCCACACTATTTCCACCAACTTTTATTGTATTTTGTTTCTTGCTATTAATTATAACATTAGATTCACCATTAACAACAAAGAACATTTTATCAGTTTGTTTTGTATAATCTACAGTTACATTTTCAAATTCAAATCTATGTTTTCCACTATGGACTATAATTTGATTATTGGAAGTGGAGCCGGTTACTTTTATAGGCTCATAATTGCTGTTTCTCCGGTAAATTTTATTTTTATATATTAGACCATTTGCATACACATCCAAGCTACCTGAGGACAAATTAAATACCATATCCTTTGAACCACTATAATCTTGCAATACATCTAAGGTACTCAAATAATCCATTGTAGTATGTTTCCCCGATGAAAATGTTACATCTAAGCAAGGTTTTCCTTCTTTACTCTCTAATCTAGGTAACCATAAGCTTAAAATTCCTTGGGAATTAATATCTTTACTGCCATAGCTCTTCTGGTAGGCAGTTATCTTAGTTACTTTACCTTTCTCGGTTGGAATTAACATAAGAAATAATTTTTGTCCTTGAGAATTTTGGGGCTGTACAGAACAGGAATCGGCAAAAATTTGACCACCTGTAATAGTAATACTATTGGCAGCTATGTCGTATTCCTGTTTACCTTGTCTAAGACGTATGTCATTGGAATAGGACCAAGAATCATACACCGCAGTTCCCATACCACCATCTGCCTTAATTGTTCCCCCTGATATTATAACAGATGTACCATTTGGATTTAAACTACTGCCGATTCCTGCGCCATAAGCACCAGCAATTGCAGTTATATTACCGCCGCTAATTGTTATTTTATTTCCTTTACCTTCAAAATCATGAGCACCTATTCCAGAGCCTCCTGAAGTTGAATAGACGGTACCTCCGGTAATCGCTATGGTTCCTTTTGATTTTTTACTGGAAAAACCCATACCACCGGCAGCATCTTTTCCTCCAATTGCAGTTACATTACCACCAGTAATTGTTATATTTCCTGCTTCACCATCATATTCTTGATGAAGCTGATATGCATAGCCACTTCCGATTCCATAACCATATTGGCCGCCTTTTGCTTTTATGGTGCCGCCTTTTATTGTGATAGCACCACTTCCACCAATACCAGCGGAGGAAATACCCCCTGCTGCTTCTAAGGAACCGGTACTATTGGAAGAGACAATAAATTTTCCTTCGGATTTCACATGAATACCATCTTGCCATTCATTAGTTATCTTATTGTTACCATTTAAAATAAAGTTTCCTGTTCCTCTTTCTTCAATCAGAATCGATGCCTTTGGATCGGTAGTAGATATTTCAACATCCCGTAATGTAATGTTGGCTGATACACCTTTTTTGATTGTTATTATATTCTTATCCGTTTTCCCTGAAATTGTGTAATCACCGGATTTACCTATTGTAATATTACCTTTACTAATATCATAGGAATTTGTTTGAGCGGCAAAAACAGACTTGGACGAGGATAAAAAACAAATAACAACTATGAATAACATCTTTTGAATTATTCTTATCTTTTCTACCTTCATATTAAACTCTCCGTTTCATTTTTTAAGTTAATTTACTTAACCATAAAATACCAGAACATATTGTCAATTCAATAACAGAAACTTACGTATTAATAATCATAACTTTTTTGAAAAACAAATAATTCTATTTTGTTCGAGGAAACCAAGTTTTAAATGGAATTCATAACTTGCTGTATTATGAAATTCCACGTCACTTCCAAATTCTACACACCCCTTTGACTTTGACCATTTCTCACATGCATATACTAATTCCCGTCCTATACCTTGATGCCTGTATTCATCTAAAACATATATTCCTTCCAAATAACCTACAGGACTGCTGTTTGTCCCTTCCACGTAATCAAATCTTAGCTGACATTGTGCAAATCCAATATATTCCCCTTTCTCAACAGCTAAAAATAATACTGTATGCTCATCCTTTAGCAGTTCTAAAAATAAATTATGTAATTCTTCATATACATTATCCGGCCAAAGCATTTTTGCCAGTTTTGTAACCTCTTTTACTTCATTATTCGTACTTTGAATAATGTTCATAACACACCATAACCTCCGTTTTATTAATAAGAAAAACTAAAATACTATATTTCCCTTTTTCAATAACAATGCTCATATATAATTTGCTCCTAACATTTTTCCCTTCCTATTAAATTTCATAATTTTAGGAGAGATTATACCACATTTCTAACTATGCTTCCACACAATTTTTTAACTATGAAATAAGTACTTGTTATGAATATATATAAGATAATGCATTTTATATCAATAAAATAGAGAATCGGAATTGCACTGACCTCCGATTCTCTGATATTAAATTAAATTATAAAATTTATTAAACCAATAATTTTTAACTAATCCACATATTTTCCTTCGTTATTATCCATTTTTCTCCGTCATACTTTGCCTTTCCTTTATAACCAATAGCTCCTAATCCGCTTCTCCATTTTTCAATATCAAACTTTAGTGTTTTTTTATCTTCATTATATTCTGAATTGCTGATGTTTATAAGGATACCTTTAGGAAAATAAAGTTCATCTTTATTAATAAGCCCCTCTTTCACTAATTGATCAAAAGTACTTTCCTTTACTTCCAGCCCATACATATCAAATAGCTTTATCAATAAGATTTCCTTATCCGCTTCAGAAAGAATTTTTGTTTCGTATAAATTGAGGGCAATCATGTTTATATCACTGTTTAATCCACTATCATCTTTGTAAATATCATCTATTATAGTAATATATCCATCTATTAATAAATTAGATTCAAGAATATTGATATAGTCGGCCGCTATCTGGGCAGGATAGGATTCTAATATAAGGCCATTATAAGTGATTTTAATACTATCTCCAATCTGAATCTCACTTAAATCTACTTTCTTTTTATCCTCATCATATATAATTGTACTGTTAGTTCCCACACTAATTTTATCAGAAGACCTAAACTCATTGGAATCCACATCTGGTTTTACTAAAAGACCCTTGTTGTTATCAATAACTACTGCCTTAAATACATATTGGCATAAAGAGGCCATATAATCTAAATCTATAGTAAGATCATCTGTCTTATAAAAATAATCCCTATATTTAATAGTTGATTCGTCTTGAATCATGATGGTATCAATTACTTTCCCATCTGCCATAAAATCCAGAGCATAACGCCATCCTGTAACTTCCCCATTTCCTTTGTCTTTTCTAAATTCCATTTTCTTTATATAATTATATAACTCTTCTGATTGTTCCTTATCTAAAGAAATCATCGTACCTGCTGTACCATCCCTTACTTCTATATTGGTAAATCCAGATATCATATCTCCTACCAAGAAGTTTTTCTTAGCACATCCGGCTAATATTCCGCTGAAAAGTAATATAAATACATAAAAGTATATCTTTCTGTTCATTAAGATCCTCCTTCCGTTTCTTATCTCTTTATTATTAGACGATTGGAATATTTAAAAGTTCCACATTTTTAGGTATTCGAAACAAAAACTTAACGCTGAATAGTTGAAAATATCTTTTGACATTCTATAGTATAAATGCTAATATATACATACCAACGGTCGGTATATGAGGAGGTTATCATGTCACGAAACAAATATCCTGAACAAACAATTGAGCAAATCCTTAATATCTCTACTACTTTGTTTATTGAAAATGGCTACGAAAAAACTACTATACAAGATATTATTGATAAACTAAAAATGTCAAAAGGAGCTATCTATCATCACTTTAAATCCAAGGAAGAAATACTGGAAGCTGTTATCAACAGACGTTCCATTTATGCAAGAGAAATGTTAGATAACTTAGTACAAAATACAAAAGGTGAAAACACAAAAGAAAAAATCAAAAAAATCTTAAATGAAATAGCTGCTGATACAGAAATTCATGCTATTGATATTATCCTTTGTTCACAAATTAAAAATCCTCAATTTGTTGTTGCAGGTCTACAAGGTACCGTAAATGATGATGCCAGCTTTATGTCCAAGTTATTTATGGAAGGTGTTTTAGATGGCTCTATTGAAACGGACTACCCAATTGAATGTGCTGAAATATTTATGCTATTACTAAATATATGGATAAATCCAGTTTTATTTAACCGTGAACTCGATGAAACAGAAAAACGTTTAAGAGCGTTACAACAAATCATGAAGCAATTAGGTATTGATATTGTAGGTGATGAACTAATAAATAAAATTATTAGCAGTTATAAGGACATTAGTGTTTTTCGCAGCAAATAAAATAGATGATACTATATTCTTTAATTATTAATCCTATATAATTTCATTAAGAATTAAAGAATATTATTTTTGCCTGTATACATACCGTCGGTCGGTATTAAGGAGGTGAGTTATGTTTGATTTTAAGTAATGGGTAAAAGAAATAAAATCAGTGGATATATTCGTGGTTGAATGTGGTTTCTATGATGAAATGTATGACAAAATAAAAAAAAGGAGGTAATATAATGATTAATTACAATGATAAAATAATAGATGCTACAAAAAAATGTCTCAAGAGACTCTGAGCAAATCTATGGATAGGGCAAAAAAATTGACACATCCTTCAAAAAAAATATCAAGAATAGGTTCAAAAATTGGAATGACAGTTGGTACACTCCTTATAATTACTGGTACTATTGGTATTTTATTGGGCCGCAAGTGGGGAATAGGAAGTTGTTTAGCTGGAGTTACCAGTGTTTTCTCAAATATTATTAACTTAAAAAGAATGAATTAAATCTTGTAAGAATTCCCAAATAATTGGGAAACTTAGAAATGAGCTGTTGTAAAACTAACTAAGCGTAATACAACAGCTCATGAATGATTTTTTAAACCATTCCTGCAAATACAGATTTTTAAGAGTCTAATTCTCTTTACTATAAGGATTACCTAGTTTTGCAGGAACATTAAAGTTCTTTCTTGCAACGGTTAGTATAATATTAAGATATATGGCATGCAATAAATAACTCATTTGGAAAGTAACTTCCGCCCGCTAATAGACTGTATATAAATTGATAATGCTTCCGAATACTACAGTACCAATTACGGCTCCCTTTGGATTCCAGTTACCAAGGAAACAGATTGCAAATGAATCCAACCCCGTCCATTAATAATATTATTGGTAAACATACCTAAATATCCTACAGAGTAGAAAGCCCCTGGCCAAACCTCCTAAAATTCCGGCTAGTAAAACAACTAAGAACCTTACTTTATTAACGTTTATACCCGGCAACATAGACGGATTCCGGGTTTTCACCGGTGGAACGAATGGGCAATCCCAATGAGGTTTTATAAAATAGAAATCTTAAAAAATTAAAGATATTTTCTATGCATGTGATAATGTGGGAAACATCAATTTTCTTTTATCTATATTCTCGAAATCTTTTCCCAAACAGAATAACGTGCAATCTTCTTCATAATATTCATTTATTTCATAACCCTCGGAATCATAGGGTGTAAAACCTAAGTATACCTTACCAATAGTGTTGCCAAATGAATTTATTATACTATCTAGATTAACCCTATGTAAAGATATAATCTGATGAATCAATAGTTCCCCTTCTTTTATATCAGCAACTACATATGCATCTTCAACCGGGCAATAATATATATTATTTATCATTGGTCCTGTAGTTATAAATGCGATCAGACCAAAATTATGCATTGAAAATCTTTCGTTATTCGCACAGTTTTTAGCTGTTTCCAGAAACTTAATCCGATTTATGCTATCTGTCATGTTAATATGTAATATTTGTTTATCATTTTTAACATCAACTAGTTTACTATATTGATATTCCTTTTTTTTAATAAATCCAAACTTCGGATAAAAGTTAAGTACCTGATCATTGGCGAAAAGATAAATTCCATCCACCTTATTTACATATTCCTCTATCACCTTTTCCATAAGGTAACGGCTTAGCCCCTGACCACCATATGCCTTATCCGTCATAACGGTTCCAATTTGTATGTAACGCTTTTCTGCTCCATCCAGCATGAAATCCATTTTGTTTACCGAAACATTTGCTATTATTTTTTCACCATCAGCCAAAGAGTATGGAATGTAATTCTCATCCCAAAAACCATTTTGAAACCATTCTACAAAATTAAATGAATATGTTTTTTCCGTTAATTCATTAAAACTCTTACGTAATATATCGTTATTTTTATAGTTTGTAATATATTTATACTGCAAAATAAATTCCTCCTATTAGGTAAAATATGTACTTATTCGGTTAACCTATTGTTATATAGAGAGCTCTGTGACTTGATTATAGCTTGTATAAAAATACTACTTATAATTCATTTGCATTTTGATGTCTCAATAATATTATTTAACTTCTATAATTAAGTATGTGCTGATTGATAATCCATATATGTGATCATAACATGTATCACCAGAACTTATAAGCTTCCCAGAAAAATACGTTATAAGTCATAATTAATCCAATAATACAATTAATTAGTTTTAACTTGTTTCTTTTTGTGCTGCATATGCTTTTCCATCTTATTGCAAGATTAACGGCGTAAGCTATTGGAATTAAAGATAAAATCCCAATAACTATAAAGCACCATTGTATGGATTTAAATGAAACTGAATAAGATCCAAATAACGTAATTGCTATGTATACAAAAAGGGACATCACAGTTATTACTGATAAATATAAAATAATATCATAGCCATCTGTCTTATTAAATTTTTTGTTTCTAAAATATGAAACCATCCTGATAAGAAACCCAATAAGACAATATAATGCAGCTATAACAAGTAATATAAGCAAAGCAAATCTTCCCAGTACTCCGTAACCATTAATCTCAACATAATCGGAACCTGGCCACTGTAAAACAGTCCGTCCATCTGCATCCGTATCGGAGTAAATTATGAATTGTTTGCGGCCGCCCATATCCATCAGATAGGATTTATGGCCAGTATGCATAACTGTTCCATTCATACCAGTTATGGTATATCCACCATCCTCGTTCTTTTTCAGTTCTATAATGGAAAATAAGCTGTATAGTTTAGCGTAGCCTTTGAAACAACTTCTGGAATTTATATACATACCTGAAATATCCTGTACGTTTTCTGCATTCTGCTTTACATTGTTATTACCGAATACAAAAGGTAGCAATCCGCTATTATATATGGATTCACCGCTCTGGTTGGTAAGTATTACAATTCCCGTGCCAGATATAGGGTCAAATGCAAACCAAGAGGAGCTGCCCACTGTTGCTCCATTATGCCATAGAACAGTAACGCCTAGTTCATCCGTCCAAAAACCGTGGCAATTTCTCCCCCTTGTTCCATCTGAATAATATAGTGACGGTGATAACATTGCATTCAAAGTATCATTTGACTGAAATAATTTTGAAGTATTACCCGCCTTAGGCACGAAAGCACTGGCGAATTTCATAAAATCCTCAATTGTTCCGGTTGCCATGCCTGCCGGATAAAGTGATATATAATAAAAACTGGTTCCAAGAGATTCTCCTTTAGATGTATAGCATTTCTCTTTCATCCGCTGTTCCAATACCCATTCATTATCTGAAAGGTCAGGATTTAATGCAGTATGCTCCATTCCAAGAGGCCGGAATATATTATCATGAACATATTCACTGAAAGACTGACCTGAAACACGCTCAACAATATAACCAGCCAGCGCTGATCCCCAATTAGAATAGGCAACTACAGCCCCCGGTTTATTCACCTGCTCCGGTTCTATAAGTTTAAGTGTTTCTCCCAGACCTTTAAAATCATCCTTATCTTTCAAAAAAAGATCGGTTACAGTTTCCTGCCAGCCAGCATTGTGATTCATTAGGTTTAACATGGTAATAGGCTTATCATATTTTAGTTTACTTAAAAATCCTTCTGGAAGATAAGTACGAATATCTTTCTCCAAATCAATAGCACCTTTTTCAACAAGCTGCATCACGCTTACCCAAGTAAGAAGTTTTGAACAGGAACCCCATTCAAAAACTGATTCCCTGTCATTAATGATACCTTCCTCAATATTGGTGTATCCATAAGATTTCTCCAACAACGTTTTATCTCTTACAAACACCCCTACGGACACTGCTTTTGTTGTTTCTTCATGTTCAGTAACGTATTTATCAATTTCTGCTTCTAAATCAGAGTAATTTAAACCGGAAGGAAGTTTTTCTATATCTTCAGCAAATGTTGTTATCTTACCTGAAAAAAATATTGTTAGAACAAGAAGGATACCTATCCATTTTTTCATAGTGCCGCTCCTTATATAATTATATTATAGTATTTGATAGCAGTTAATAAAAGAAATATTAGTATTAGGCATCGAAAGCTATTCTTTGTATGTTATAAATATTACATAATCTGTTGGTATATACATGATGCCATTAGTCAAGCAATTCTTTTCGTACAAGTAGTATTATCAAACACTATAGAAGGCATAGATAATATATACTCCACCACTTATTTTATCTATATTAATCCTAAAAAACCTTTTTTATAAAATGGCTTAACTTCTTTACAAGTATTCGCAGCCCATTCATCGAACTCATGGAAGTCTAGGTACATACCCTTTAAATGAGGCATCGCTGCATCTGCTATTCCTTTAAATATAATATCTTTATCTCCTTTGAAATCAACGATTACCAAAAAACTTGCCTCATCTTCTTTTATCATTTTACGAAGAAAGGCTTTCTTAATACCCTTATGAGCCTTCATAAAACGAATCATTGTATCTACCATTTCAACAGTATTTTCCTCAGGCTCTCCTATAAGTACCTGTGTGTCTTTTTTAATAACATGAGGCGTTACCCAGGCTTCTTTTAATAGATCTTTACTTTTACGGTATTCTTCAATCAGTTGTTTATTTTTTTCGTTGATTCTTAGGGAAACTCCACCCGCATTTACAACGATTCCTTCTGCTTTATTAGAAAAAGTCAAAAGATCATCATAGGTAGCTATATTACCGCTCCAATCCTCTTTGGAGTACATTTTCTGAAATTCTTCCCAGTCTGTAAATGCCGGAAGCCATTCGGTACTATCAGTTTGATTTACAATATTAGGAACTTGAATCAAAGAACCCTCCTTAAGAATTTTCATACCGTCTTTATCAGGTTCTGAAGGCTCTTTTTCCTGAAGTCTCATTGGCATTACATACTTAGCTGCAAGTACTTCATCCAGCATCTTATCTTCAAGCATTTGCATATTTTGCTGTTTTTCCGGGTAATTATTTTGTGTATATAGGTTTTGAAAGAATTGGAGCATGGCAAAGGATAACTTTGGATTCATAACGGGTATTTGAATATCAGGTATATTGCCCCAGTCAGGTGGAGGCAAAATTTCTTCTCGTTTTATGTGTAAAAAATACTGACCGTTATCTATCAATAAATGTTCTATTCCATAACGGTATAAATCCGCAAATGCCGCAGTTAGATTATCTTTTTCAACAGTTATAATATCCAACATTATAAATTGTTGCAGGTAATAATCCTTTGCTGCATCTGCATATTTCTTTTTTGAAAAAATCCATCCATTTCCATTGTCATCAATATGAGGATAATTGGTTGCTTTATTTATAGCTAAATAAAGTTCCTCTGCATTTTTAACTTTATCTAATACAGCTTCATAGTAAAATGCAATCTTATGGTCTAAATCATCCAATACATATGCTTCTTTTTCTTTAAAATGTTTCGCTGCATCTATTAAAAAAATCAACTCTTGAATATTCAGAGTTTCCAAATCATTTTTTGAGGCAATTCCTTCAATTATATACTTAGCTCCAATTTCATTTTTTCTCTCACTTGATAACATAAATACCCCCATATTCCTTTTTAATGCTACTTTTTATTCTCCCGGCTTCCATAAGGGATACTCTACAAAAGTATTTTCTTTCACATTAGGAAGCAGGTCATATATGGAACAGCCCATTCTTCTTTCAAAATCTTCTTTTATCTCAAAAATCTTATTCCATTTAGATATAGTATATTTATTTACACCATATCTACGGTGAACATCTACAAAGCGTTTTACTATTATACAAAATCAATTTGCATCGGAAAGGCTGTCACAAAGCTGTAATAACCTGTCATTAATAGAGTGCTTTACCCATGGTCCCGGATTTAATTGACCATCAATTTGTAGTTCTTTTTCTATAGTATACTAATGGGATATTTAAGATTCATTTTCTCCCTCCTCTTATTTTTAAAATTTCATTTGTACACTTTCACAATGTAGATATCTACAAAAATTCTCAAATTCATTTTCTATAGCTGACTTCATATCAGCAGTAATTTCAATATCGTTTTCCCACCACCAATTTTTAATGACAAGAGGATCATTATTTCTATGAATCTCAGGTTCAAAGCGTGCTACAAACCTGTTCTTATAAAGAACCGGCAGAACATAGTAACCATATTTACGCTTATTTATCGGTACATAAACTTCCCAGCTATAGTCAAAATCAAAAATAGCCTTTGTCATTTCACGATCCCATAACATATTGTCTAAAGGCGCAAGAAAACGAGCCTCCCTATATTCCAGCTTATTATTGAAAAATTCTTTATCTTCCTTACGTATATAAAATACAGCGTTTATCCCTTCTACCTGTATTTCCAGGATTTCGCCTTCTTCAATTAATTCCTTTATTATTTCATTCCGTAACTCTTTCTTTTGGATAAAATCTCCAAGCCATCCACCGCCATTCTTATTCCATAGCAACCCTACACTTCCAATTCTTCTCTTTACATACCATTTACAGAATTCATGATCACTTTGAAAAGGATCTGCACCCCCTATAAGGTTATGTGGTAATAAGTTCTCTATTAAGTCATAAACCTTTTGTGTATTTATCTTGTTATATATACCCAGTTCTCCTGTATGGAACATAAAGTCCAATGCAGCACTGGACAGCTTCCTATGCCCCCAGGACCCGGGATTGGTGGTTTTAGTAGGTATGCGGTTGGATTGTAATGGCCCTTGTTCTTTTAACATAATCCTTATCTCATCAATTAACTGAAAAGCTTCCACTGAATTACGTCTTTTCAACAGTTCCTTTATCTGTACTTCTTTTTCTTTTCGTACTCTAGAGAAAAAAGGCCAGTCCTCTCTGGAATAAATAGACATCATCTTGTCCCACCCATCTAGCAAACAACGTTTTTCATAAAGAAGGCTTCCTAACATCTCATGAGAATAATCCTTAATTCTTGATTGAAGAACAAGATCCGGATTTCTGCCAACAACATTCAAAGGATCATATTGAATAGAACCCACTCTTCTAAAATATTTCAAAACGCCCTCTTCACCGTAAAAGTCCTCAATTCCGTCTAAATTGTGATAACGAACCAAATAATTTCTTGCTTCCTCTTTTGATATATGGATCATGCCGCTACTACTCCTATTGTTATATAATTAAAATTACCTTCACTGCTATCAGGGTTTTGGATTTAAAAACATAATTTTACCAATTATTAATCAGGTAATTTAAAGATATTATACACTAGACAATTACTAATTACTACCATTTTATTAGACTTATGTCAACAAAATAATTTAAAAATACAGAACCAAAGTCTAGGGTATGGTAAAAAAATGAGAACGTAGAATGACAAAACTCATTTTACGCTCTCAAACAGAATGATTAAGTATTATATTCTACAAAGTTCTATCCATTCAATCTCCATTCCCGGTTTGACGGATTCTACTTTCAGTTCATAGATACCTTCTTCCAGTTCTATTTTTATAAGGTTCTGTTTAAACCATCTTCCCTCTGTTCCATTGGTCTGAATCGTTATTACGAATTCATCATTTAGCAAAAGATTGCTGGCAGTTTGTGCCAGGTTAGTACCCATAGAGCGGATATTTGCTACTATTCGATAAATTCCCCCTTTTACAACTTTAATTCTCTCTGCTTTAGTTCCATTTGGCTTCAACGTTAAGCTAAGGGATAACTCCAGCGTCTGTTCCATCTTATAACCGGATTGAATCTCTTGGGAAGCTTTATATTTCTTTATTTCTTCTTTTCTATCCTGACCTCTGGAAAAGGCAGGCGTCTGCATTAAAAAGTTACAAATATTCATTGCATTCCTTTGTAACTCTCCTATTGTTAAAGAACCATTTTCCAGAGAGTCCATTGTATTATCATCTGCAGCATTGATTTCTGCTCCATTGTTGTCTATCACCATATAGAGGTCATTTTGTGCCCGTACCATGAAATTAGTATATTTTTTATCTGCCGGTCCCCCATTTACTACGTCATTCATTTTAGCCCACCAGTCAGTCATGACAATGCCTTGAAATCCCCATTCTTTTCGAAGTATGGTTGTGTTTAAGTCATAATTTGACGCAGCCCAATGTCCGTTAATTGGATTATAGGATGACATAACAGAGTTGGCCTTGCCTTCTTTTACTGCCATTTCGAAACCTTTTAGATATACTTCTCTCAGTGCCCGCTCTGATACCACCGCATCTACAAAGGATCTTGCTTTCTCTTGATTATTACAAGCAAAATGTTTTAGTGTTCCATTGGAACCCCCTCTCATAATACCGCGGACAATAGCGGTGGCAAAGACACCTGAAAGATAGGGATCTTCTGAGAAATATTCAAAGTTTCGGCCATTTAGCGGATTTCGGTGAATATTAAGCCCGGGACCTAATAAAGTATCAATATTATTGCTTAACAGTTCCATTCCTTCCATTATGTATAACTCTTCCACCAAACTCTTATTCCAGGTGGCAGCCAATAATGTTCCTATTGGAACCTGAGTTGCTTTATGACCGCTGTCCATCCGGATACCGGAAGGTCCGTCAGAAGAACAGGCAACCGGGATACCATATGCATATAAGCTGTCGGTAATACCCCCAAAAGCAGAGGCGGTTCCAGGGGTAACTTTAGGGCTGCTCATGCCTTCACCCCTTACTATAGCTGCCAGTTCCTCATCAGATAATTGCGCAATAAATTCTTCCATGGAAGCCTTATTCTCATATACATCCCTTAAAGAAATACCGCGGTTTCCTGTCTGCTTCATACTTTCCGGCATATTATTTTTTATTCGTTCCTTTAAAGATATGGTTTGTTTCGGAACATCTTCAAAGGTTATTTCATAGGTGCCATCTGTCTTCTGCTCTCCCGGTTTTATTCTTGTAAAACTTTCTGTTGGAGCCATCGCTTCTTCTAATTTTTCTGCCACTATAAGTTTGTCTACATAATATGCATCTTTATCCTGTACATTCAGTTTTACTGTATTCCGTACACTATTTCCCATGTATATTTTGTATGCACCTTCTTCTAAAACGTAACAAGATTTATGTCCTGTTATTCCACTATCATCATAAGAAGCCATATCATTTATTAAAAAGGAAAGTGTCAAAGTTTGTGATTCCCCCGGCTGCAGAGTTTTTGTCTTATCAAAAGCTACTAACTCCCTTTTTGGCTTTCCAAGGCTTCCCTGTGGTGCTTCAAAATAAACCTGAACTACTTCTTTACCGGCATAGGTATTTCCTGTGTTTATCACTTCAACAGCAATTTCTATTTGTTTTTTACCTTCATTATCATTAACCAATACTTTCTTAGGTACTATCTTAAATTCTGTGTATGATAGACCATATCCAAATTCATACTGAACCTTTTCCGGGCAAAAGGTTTCAAAATAACGGTATCCTACATAGATATCTTCCTGGTAATAGTTTCTTACCTCTCCTCCATAATTGTTAGAGGAAGGATAATCTTTCAAGGAACAGGCAATGGTATCGGGTAACTTTCCGCTTGGTGTAACATCCCCTGCTAATACGTCTGCAATGGCATTACCTCCCTCCATACCGCCCTGCCAAGCATAAAGGACACCTTGTATGCGATTTTTATATGTATTATCATTTATCCAGCTTAAATCTATGATTCCGGGAACATTCAGGACAACAATCACCTTTTCAAAATAGTTTGCAACTATGTTTAACATATTCTTTTCATCTTCTGTTAATTGATAACTGCCGGGAGCATCTTCATTATCTTTATCCTCTCCCGCCGTACGTCCGATTACAACAACCGCTTTATTTGATTTAACACCAGCTGTAGATACGGCTTTCTCTGTTAAAGGCATTTCTTTTTGATTCCAGGGCTCGGCTGCCCATGCACCTCCGCCATTGTCAAAAGGATTTTCTTCCAGCCATGTTTCATAAACAGATGCCAGCTCCTCATTCACAGATATTAACTTTTTGGAACGGAGTCCATCTAAAAGGTTGGTCGTATATGCCACATGTACAGCGCCGCCTGAACCGGTACCGCTTCTATAATAGTTGATCTGTGTTCTGCCGAATATGGAGATGGAATCTCCTTTTTGAAGGGGAAGTATCTGTCCATCGTTTTTTAATAAAACAGCTCCTTCTGCGGCAACTTTTCTTGAAAATTCAGCAAAACCCTTTAATGGGATTCCGATTGTTTGTTTATCAGCCATGTCTTTCCTCCTGTTATATATAAATTGAACCTGTAGATTTGTAAACTAATCTATAGGTTCTATATGCTTTCCATATTCTAATAAATATAGAATCTTATTTCTTCCAATAAATATAGCCTCATTTATAATATAAAAATATTAATTATGCTTTTTAGTCCAAATATTTAAATACCGCTATAATTTTTTATATGTAATTACAACATAAACGCCACCATCTTTTTCTGAAATTTCAATTTTTATGAGAAGCAAGAGCGAACAAACAACCTAAAATAATAAAAATAACAGAATAAATATGGTTGAAACCAATAGGAGAAAGATTTATTACTTTTATTGAACTAACTATTATAAATACAATATATAGAATTGAAGCTAAACCAACAACATATGTTAATACTTTGCGTAATGTCTTTGACATATTAATATTAACAATATTCAAAAGTATAGCAGTTATAAATGCAGTAATAAAAAAATAGAAACAAGGAGTCGCAATATATTCATAAATTTTATCGAAAAGAATAGAATGTTTCGCTGTTGGTTTGTAATATAATGCATTTTGATAATAATTTATATAAATCAAACTTATTAAAGAAATTATAGCGTAGACTGAATCAGATGTTATTGCTTTTTTTTTCATTAATAGCCCTCCCTATTAAATCTTATATTATTACATTATTGATCCTTTATAAACATATAATACCATAGCTAAAATATTTGTAAATAGTCAATAGTAAAAGAATGGATAATTTTTAAAATATGAGATAATATTACCATACATTCATTCTATGTAAGGATATATATAAACATGGGCAAAATTTACATACCCTTCATAGGAATCAAGCCAAAAAATTGAGAATTCAGTAGTAATACTACCGAATTCTCAAATAGATTAAAATGTCTATAGAAATAATTATTTTACATCCTTAATACTAAAGCTGATTCTGCCCATCTTGTCTTTACCAAGACATACAACTTTAACGATATCTCCAAGGGTAAGAACATCTTCCACACGTTCAATTCTCTCTTTGGATATCTTAGAGATATGAACCATACCTTCTTTACCAGGAGCAAACTCAATGAAAGCACCAAATTCTTTAATACTTATTACCTTACCTTCAAAGATCTGACCTTCTTCAAAGTCTGTTACAATGGTGTTTATCATTTTAATCGCCTTCTTAATACTATCAGCATCTACGCCGCATACGGATACTGCACCTTCATCGGAGATATCAATCTTAACTCCTGTCTGCTCGATAATGGCATTGATTGTTTTTCCTCTTTGCCCTACTACATCACCAATCTTGGCAGGATCAATTTTGATTTGCTCAATCTTTGGTGCGTAAGGTCCAACTTCTGTACGAGGTTTAGAAATACAAGGTGCCATAATCTCATCTAAGATATAGAATCTTGCTTCTTTGGTTCTATATATCGCTTTTTCAATAATTTCTCTGGTTAAACCATGAATCTTAATATCCATTTGGATTGCAGTGATACCTTCGTGAGTACCGGCTACTTTAAAGTCCATATCACCAAAGAAATCTTCCAAGCCTTGAATATCTGTTAATATTACATAATCATCATCCGTTTCGCCGGTAACAAGACCAACAGAAATACCTGCTACCATAGCCTTAATTGGAACACCTGCAGCCATTAAGGATAATGTGGATGCACATATACTTCCTTGTGAAGTAGAACCGTTGGATTCCAATACTTCTGATACGGTACGAATTGCATATGGGAAGTCTTCTTCTGATGGAATAACAGGAACCAATGCTCTTTCCGCTAACGCACCATGTCCAATTTCACGTCTTCCCGGTCCTCTGGATGGTTTTGTCTCACCAACGGAATAGGATGGAAAATTATAATGATGCATATATCTCTTTGAAGTTTCATTTTCATCAAGACCATCTAATTTTTGAATCTCAGCCAATGCACCTAAAGTAGTAATGTTAAGAACCTGAGTCTGTCCACGGGTAAACATTGCGGAACCATGAGTTCTTGGTAGAACATCTACTTCGGCAGCTAAATGTCTGATCTGATCCATTTTTCTTCCGTCGGGACGTTTCTGATCCTTTAGAATCATTTTACGAACGGTCTTCTTTTGGAATGTATAAACTGCTTCCTCAATTAGAGAAATCCAATCCGGATTCATTTCTTCATAACGTGCTGTTAATTTTTCTTTAATAGCTTTAATGTTCTCTTCTCTATCTTGTTTTACGTCTGTAAATACAGCCTCTTCCATTGCTTCTGGTGTAATAAATGAAACCATATCATTATACATATCTTGAGGGATTTCGAATCTTACATAATCATGTTTTGGCTTACCGCATTCAGCAACAATTTTGTCTATAAATTCAATAACTTGTTTATTTACTTCATGTGCTGCAAAGATAGCTTCAATCATTTTATCTTCCGGAATTTCTTCTGCACCGGCTTCAATCATGATTACCTTATCTTTTGTAGAAGCTACTGTTAAACTAAGAGTTGATTTATCTCTTTGTTCACTGGTTGGGTTAAATACCAGTTCTCCGTCTACCATTCCTACCATAGTGGAAGCTGTTGGCCCGTCAAAAGGTATATCAGAAATAGCTGTTGCAATTGCAGAACCAAGCATTGCAGTTAATTCCGGGCTACAGTCCTGATCAACACATAAAACCAAGTTGTTCAGTGTTACATCATTTCTGTAATCCTTAGGGAATAACGGTCTCATTGGTCTGTCAATAACACGGGAAGTTAAAATTGCATTCTCAGATGCTTTTCCTTCTCTTTTAATGAAACCTCCGGGTATTTTACCTACAGCATATAACTTTTCTTCGTATTCTACGCTTAATGGGAAGAAATCAATTCCCTCTCTTGGTTTATCAGATGCTGTTGCAGTGGATAATACTACCGTATCACCATAATGCATAAATGCAGCACCATTGGCTTGCGCTGCTACTCTGCCTACATCTACAGTAAGGGTTCTGCCGGCAAGCTCCATGGAAAAACTTTTGTACATATTTTGCTCTCCTTATAAATTAAATTTTGTAAAAACTTTATGTTGGAGACGCCGAAACTACTGAAAAATTCACCGAAAATAGATGATTTGACCTAACCATATAAGTCCAGATGATTTCATCTTCGATAACCTTTTCAGAAGTCTCGGAAATTATCTCCAACGTCTTATCTATCAAATATATCTAAGAATAGGGAAATTGACCCTATTCTTAGATATTATAGCACTATGGAATTAAAATTACTACTAAATTTTTCATTTTATAATAGGGAATCTGTTGAAATGATATTTCTCAGCCATTTCTTCTTACGATAACGGATTATCCCTAATATGGATTTGTATATTTCTTCCATAAAAACCAGGGCATATACTATAAAAATAGGTAGATGTAATAATAATCCTCCTATTACAGCCATTGGAATACCAATAAACCATACCCCGGATACATCTATGAATAACGCTGCTTTGGTATCCCCGCCGCTTCTTAATATTCCAACAACATTCATAGTATTAAACATTTTAAATGGCATATATAAAATATATACTAAAAAGCATAATCTTATGTAACCTGCTACTTCATCTGATACATAGAATAAGCTGATAATGGGATCCCTTATAAAGAAAAAGAGTATGCCTACCAGAATAGATAAAGTAATTTGGATAAATATGAAATTCTTAGCATGATTATCGGCATCTTCTAATTTATTGGCACCCAGTTCATTTCCTAATATAACTGCGGTGGCACCGCTTATGCTGATAAAAATTACCTGCATGATTTGTTCCACTGTCTGAGAAACCGTTACTGCTGCCATGGAGGCATCTCCCATTCTTCCATATACCAAAGCATACATAGTTACTCCAAGTCCCCACATAAATTCATTAATAATAACTGGAGAAACCGTATGAAAGAACTTTCCTAAAAAATTTCGATTAAAATTGAGCATTTCGCTGATCTTTGCTGCTGCAGGACCTTTCCTGACATAAACAATAATAAGTAAGGAACTTGTCTCAACTATTCTGGCAATCAGCGTTGCAATAGCTGCACCTGCTACTCCCAGTTCCGGGAAACCAAACTTTCCAAATATAAGAATATAATTTAATGCCACATTGGTAAGTATGGCAATAGTACTAATAACAACCGGTATAAAAACTTGATTAATACCTCTTAATAAGGTTACATAAGCGTTGGTAATTGCTGTAAATGGATAGCTAATAGCAACAATAGCCAAATAGACTGCACCTATCTTTATAGCCTCATCACTGTTTGTCAGTATGGTCATGACGCCATTAGGAATTATTATACTGGGAATTGTAAAAAGTAAGGAAGCCAGTATTGCTAATATTAAAGATATTCCCAGCACTTTTCTGATATTCTCTCCTTCTCTTTTTCCCCAGTATTGTGCAGTCAGAACACCAGAACCGCTGCATATACCAAAAAGCAATAGCGAGAATACAAAAAATACTTTATTGGCAAGACCCACTGCTGCAATAGTAGTTTCACCAAGAGTTCCAATCATTAAGGTATCAATAAAATTAAGGGTAGTATTTAGAAAGTTCTGGATTGCAATTGGTATTGTAATGGCAACTATTTTCCGCAAAAAGGACTTGTCTTGTGATATATTTTTTATTCTGTATAGTATGTCCATAAAACTCTCCTGTTAATATAAATTGTAGTATTTCATTTCATATATTTTGGATTAAAAACTTAAGAAAGGGCCGTTACAAACAATGGTTCTATAATAAGTGTTGGGGTGTACGAAAAAACTCGTATACTCTAACATTTTATTTTATAATAAAAGAAAAACCTCCAAGCGTCAGTC
>NZ_FOWD01000066.1 GCF_900115365.1 Anaerocolumna aminovalerica | reverse complement strand
GAACGAAAAACCGTTCATGATCTCTCACTCCGCTCGGAAATTGCAAGCAAGCTTGCATTTCCTCACTACGTTTTTATTATATCATGAACGAAAAAACCGTTCATGATCTTGGCACTCCACTCAGAAAATACAAGCAAGCTTGCATTTTCTTCATTACGTTTTTATTATATCATAATATTTTAACAATAAACAGATATAATTTCTAACAGATTTTAATCTACATTTTCATCAATGGAGAGGTTCTCTCCCATATCTCGGATAATTTCTGATAAACATTGATCAAAATCATGGTTCTCATATCTTTTGTAGATACCAAGTTTTTTAAGATTTTTTTCAGAAAAGTCTTTTTCGTCAGCCAAATATCTTCTGCATAGCTCAGCATATTTTGGACTCTTCTGCTGCTTTTCCCTGTGGAGAGCCCTCTCTAACCTGATACCGTCTTCTACCTGTATATAAAGTGGTATAACAGCCTTTTCCCCATAATAATTTCTGATTTGCTCAAAGGATTCCAAGGTTCCAATCAGGATATAGTTTGAGGTATTTAAATCAATTTGTCCGTCATCAACGGTAAAGTAATCCCATATACCGTGTACCGTTTTATAGGCTCTGTGTTCAATTACTTTATTACTTTCCTGTAATTCTTGTAATCTCTCACGGCTAACAAAGAAATATTCCATCCCCTCCGTCTCACCTTCACGGATAGGTCTTGTTGTATAAGTAACAACAGATTTTAGATTTAATTGTCTGTTCTCTCTCAATGCTTTAAATATGGTATCTTTTCCTGTTGCACTTTTTCCCACTACTACAAATATCTTAGACATGTATTGGTTCCTTTCTGTCTTTTCTCAAGTTTAATCAATTTACCGAATAACTTTTATATATTGCCCCTTTTCATCCTGTAATCCCTGCAAATTCAAGCCTTCCCTTTGATAAGAAAGAATGTCTTCCAAAAGCATCTTGCTTATACGCTCACCAGGTACAAGGAGAGGTATTCCCGGAGGATAAAGATATACATAATCCCCGGATACCCTTCCTTCACTTAACTTTAAAGGAATACTTTCCTGTAAATAGTTATCTGCCTTCCAAGATGTCATTACCCATTCCGGAACCTCCTGATTATCTGTAAGATGTTTCCTTGGGGAATCCGGTATACTTTTCAGTCTTTTATCAATATCTAATAATGCTTCTGAAAGTCTGCGAAATCCTTCCTTTGTATCACATATACTAGTCATTCCCAATACATAATCCTTTGTAACCATTTCCATTTGAATTTTATATTCTTCTAAAAGCATATCATATAACTTGGTACCGGATATATCGGTATTTTTGACGGAAACCGTTATTTTTGACGGATCAAAATTATAAAATCCATAATTTTTTGTATTATCCGGAAGCAAAACCTTTAAATTCAATAATGTATTCATACCGTCATAAAAGTTCTGAAGCAGATCGTAATACTGATAAAATAATTCCTCTCCCTTATTCATTAACAAAGCAATACATCTATCAATACTGGCCATTAGCAAATAAGAGGGACTGCTGGTCTGATATATTCCCAGGTATTTTTTTATCTTTTCATAATCTGCTAAATCACTGTTAATATGAATAAGTCCTGTTTGGGTAAAGGCCGGAAGTGTTTTATGAAGGCTGTGTATAACTATATCTGCCCCTGCTTGAATAGAGTTTCCGGGAAAACCGGAATGAAAGCCCAAATGGGCTCCATGGGCTTCATCTACAAGTAAAGGTACCTTATACTTGTGTGCTATTTTACTGATAGAGGGTATGTCCGATACTACTCCTTCATAGGTAGGAGAGGTAATGATAATTAGCTTTATATCATTATGTTTTATCAACAATTCCTCTATTTTTTCAGGAGAAATTCCACCATTAATACTAAAATAGGTGTCTGTTTGGGGATAGATATAGACGGGATGTAATTCATTTAAATAGATGCCATGGTAGACCGCCTTATGGCAGTTACGTGCTACCAATACTTTATCTCCCTTATTAACGGCTGCCCCAATAGCTGTTAGTAAGCCTGCTGTACTTCCCCCGATTAAATAGTTGGTATGTTTTGAATTATATAATTTTGCTGCCTGCTCCATACCTTCTAATAAAATTCCCTCTGCATGATGAAGGTTATCAAAACCCTCTATCTCTGTAATATCAATGGAATATGGATTTGCCATAGAGAAAGCAGCATTTCTTTTATGCCCCGGCATGTGCATGGGATAATAATCCTCCCTGCTGTATTCTACTAATTTGTCATATAAATCCATATGTGCACCGCCTTTCATGAATTGTTTATATTTTAACCAATAAGCATTGTTTATTCAATCATTTTATTCAATTCTTCCATTACATTCATGTTTATGAAAGAAAAAAGTCTTCATTAAAGGAAGATATAATCAATTGCATATCCCTTTAATGAAGACCAAATAAATCTTACTCCATATAGCCACCTTTCATAGGTGAAACTGCATGTTTGGCAAATATATTCAATACACCGGATTCATATTTATTTTTTTTAGGAGCCCAATCTTTTTTTCTTAATTCCAATATTTTTTTTATTTCTTCTTCGGTACATCTCTCTCCGTCTATACCTACGATTTGCAATATCCTGTTATCTATATCAATTTCAATTAAATCCTTTTCTTTTACAAAAGCAATGGGGCCCCCTTCTGCTGCTTCCGGTGATACATGTCCGATAGCCGGTCCTTTAGAGGCACCGGAAAAACGACCGTCAGTAATTAAAGCTATGGTACTTGCTAGTTCAGGATCAGAAGATATGGCTTCCGTGGTATAAAACATTTCCGGCATACCACTTCCTTTAGGGCCTTCATTTCTTATTATAACTGCGTCTCCGGGATGTATTCTTTTTTCCAGAACTGCGGCAATAGCATCTTCTTCGCATTCAAAAGGCCTTGCTTTTAATATAGCTTTATGCATCTCTTTTGGTACTGCGGAGTGTTTTACAACAGAACCTTCCGGTGCTAAATTTCCTTTTAATATGGCTATGGTACCCTTATTTCCTATTGGATTATCATAAGGACGTATAATATCTTCCTTTTTCCGTCCTGCCTTTTCCAGGTACTCATAACACTTTTCATAATATCCGTTGCTCTTTAGTTCCTCCAGGTTTTCCCCTAAGGTTTTACCGGTTACGGTCATAACATCCAAATGCAATTTACTTTTAATTTCCTCCATAACTGCCGGAACGCCCCCAGCATAATAAAAATATTGTGCTGGCCATTTTCCTGTAGGTCTTATATCCAGAATATAGTGGGCACCTCTGTGTAACCGGTCAAAGGTATCATTATCTAATTCCAGTCCGAATTCATGTGCTATGGCAGGTATGTGAAGGAGGCAATTGGTTGAGCCGGATATAGCAGCATGTACCATGATTGCATTCTCAAATGACTTTAAGGTAACAATATCTCTTGGTTTTAATCCCAATTTAGCCAGATTAACCACCTGCTTTCCGGTTTCTTTTGCAAAGGTAAGTAAATCTTCACACATGGCAGGCATTAAGCCGCTTCCGGGAAGCATAAGTCCAAGGGATTCAGACATAACCTGCATAGTAGAAGCTGTTCCCATAAAGGAGCAGGCGCCGCAGGAAGGGCAGGCATGGAGTTTATAATACTGAAGCTGTTCTTCAGTGATCTCTCCTCTTTGATACATTGCACTGTAAGCTCCGATTTGCTCTAAAGTAAGCAAGTCCGGCCCCGCATCCATAACACCTCCTGTTATCATGATAGAAGGTATATTTAACCTGCCAATTCCCATTAAATGAGCCGGAACTCCCTTATCACAGCTTGCAACAAAGATACCCCCATCAAAAGGTGTTGCATTTCCATGAATTTCAATCATATTTGCAATCATGTCTCTGGAGGCCAAAGAGTAATTGATACCATCATGCCCTTGTGCCATTCCGTCACAAATATCTGTGGTAAAATATCTGGCAGGTTTTCCATCCATTTCACGTACTCCCCTTGCAGCCTGCTCTACAAACTGTAATAAATGTGCACTGCCCGGATGGCTGTCCCCAAAGGTACTTTCTATTATAATCTGAGGTTTCCCTAAATCTTCAACTGACCATCCCATACCCCTCCTTAAAGGATCTAATTCAGGTGCAATTTTTCTTAATTTCTGACTTGTTAGATCTTCTGTTTTTATCATATCTATTCCTTTCCCTTTTAGGTTTCAAACTATAAATAATTATAATTTACAGAAACGGGTTAATACTTTGAAACTTAAAAATTACATATTATATTTATAAAAAATAGGGGTTGTTGTAAACTAAAACACTCATTGTCCATGAACCCTGATTTTGCTTTATTTACAACAACCCCTATTATTAAATTCTTCAAATACTTAAGCTTTTATGGAGAAATATACTATAAAATATCCTTTGGACCTACTTTATTATAAGTAGTTTTTCTCCTGCTTTTATATTTTCTTCGGGTATAGCTTCAATTGTTTCATATTGGTCAGAATTGGTTACTACAATAGGAGTAGTTATATCATATCCTGCTTTTTTAATTTCTTCTACCTGAAATTCAATTAGCAGGTCCCCAACGGAAACTTTATCACCCTCTGATATATTTGACTTAAAATATTTTCCTTCTAACTCTACAGTATCAAAACCGAGATGTATCAAAATTTCAAGCCCATCATCACTTTGTATACCAATAGCATGTAAAGTCGGGAAAACATTAAGGATAGTTCCGTTAACAGGTGATACCAATCTTCCTTCTGAAGGAAGTATAGCCGCTCCTTTTCCTAATATTCCATCTGCAAATACAGGATCTTTTACATTAGACAAAGGTATAACTTGTCCATTTAACGGAGAAAAAATAACTTTCTCTTTTGGCTTATTCTGAAATAATTTCATAAATCCCATTATAAATGTCCCTTCCATATTCGTATTCGGTTTTAATTATAGAAGCATGTAAAAAAGATACAGTTTATTTAATTAATTGAGTTCCGGCCAATAACCTTTATTTGCTTTGATCAGTTCATCTAAAATCTCTTTTGCTTTAAATGCAGAAGGTACCGTCTTACTAAGTGTGAGAGCCATAAGTGCCTTAGTATAGGAATGTTCTATTGCCGCTTCCACGATAAGCTTTTCAACTGCATATTGTTGCTCTATTAAAGCTTTATAAAAGGTTGGTATTTCACCTACTCTAATTGGCTCAGGTCCGTCAGATGTTATATATGCCGGTATTTCCACCATGGCATCCTCAGGAAGATTCATAACTGCTCCTTTATTCTCAACCATAACTAAAAATCGCTTTCTTAAATTATAAGCAAGAGACATAGCAACGTCAACAATAAATTGACCGTGAACTCCGGTATAGAAAGAAGATAAGTCTACTTCTCCAGTTCTATTATACTCATCTACCGCATCAAAAATTCTTTTTTCTCTTCCCTCCATTACTTCATTGGCTCTTGTATGCTCTACATTTGTATGTTCTACAATGGAATCTCCTAATAAATAGTACTGTAAATATGGATTAGGAATATAATCCGGGAACATTTCCATCATATATTGAATATTTTTCCAGTTCTTTATCCAGGAAGGATCGGAATGCTGTGCATCTACTTTTGTCATATCCTCAACAAGTAGACCATGTTTGATCGCATGCTTTCTGATCTCATCGGTACGGTCAACTCCATCTACGGTTACCTTAGTAAACCATCCAAAGTGATTTAATCCAAAGTAGTCAACCACCAGCTTGTTTCTGTCCTCTCCGATTACTGCTGCCATATTTCTTATGGTAGCTACCGGCATATCACATATATTAATAATTCTTGCATTTGGCCTTAATTTTTTCATTGCTTCTGCAACTACAGCAGCAGGGTTAGAATAGTTCACGATCCAATGCTTTGGATTTGCATATTTTTCAACAAGATCAATTAATTCAGCCATTGGATATATGGTTCTAAGTCCATAAGCCAAACCTCCCGGTCCGCATGTCTCCTGTCCTACTACACCATATCTTAGAGGAATTTTTTCATCCTGTTCCCTCATTGAATTTTTTCCCACCCTCATTTGTGCAAAAATGAACTCTGCATCTGAGAATGCTGTCTCCGGATCGGTAGTTGTAAGTACTTTTAATTCCGGTGCAAATTCTTTTACAACTTCCTTTACAATAATCGCAACTTTCTCTTGTCTGTCTCCGTCATTGTCATATAATCTAAGCTCTTTTAAAGGAAATTCTTCTTTTTTAGCTAATAAGCTTTTTACAATACCCGGTGTATAAGTACTTCCGCCACCTGCAATTGTTAATATAAATTTATGCATAAATCAATCAACCTTTCTATCATGGGAACTGCCTTAAACCGGCAGTTATTATCTGAATCTTGTCATTCCAATATTACTATTCTTTTTCACTTGTTATACCAAGTTCACTGTCTACTGCTTTTCTAACTCCATTTACTTTTAAACCATAAACTACTTGTACATTTTCGCCTTTTATTACTACCCCATTGGCCTCTGTTTCATTTTTTAAAACCTCTTCTTTAACCAAATCTGTGTTCTTTAATACAACTCTTAATCTTGTATAGCAGTTATCCACTTTTACAATGTTATCTGCACCGCCCAGGGCCTCAACAATCACAGTACCTAGATTGGAAACTGCTGCTTTTGCTCCGTTAGCAATATTACCTCCAGCAGCTTTTTCCTTATATTCTTTCTTAGAATAAAGTTTCATTTCCTGGCCTTCATCTTCTCTGCCAAGAGTTTTAAAATTAAATTTCTTAATTACAAATTTAAATATAAAATAGTAAATGAAAAATTCTGCAATACCAATTGCTATATAAATAGGCCAACGTGTTTTTTCAATACCTAATGGTAAGTTGTATAACACAAAATCAATGAATCCGTTTGGTCCAATGGCTCTGCTTCCTAATACATTAAATGCTACCATACCAACACCGGTAAGTACTGCATGAATTACAAATAATGCGGGAGCTATAAACATAAATGAAAACTCAATTGGTTCTGTAACACCTGCTATAAATGCAGTAAATGCGGCAGGAATTAAGATTGCTTTTACCTTTGTCCTATTTTCCGGTCTTGCAGTATGATACATTGCCAAACATGCACCAACTAAACCGAACATCTTAGATATACCTCTTGCATCCCAAACTACAGATGGGGATAACACTTTTACTGTAGCATCAGCCATTTCAGCAAAATATATATTTCTGGAACCTTCTAAAATCTGTCCCCCTACTTCTGCAACACCGCCAAGAGGGCTGTAAAGGAATGGTGTATAAACCAAGTGATGGAGGCCGGTTGGAATTAATAATCGTTCCAATGCTCCATATAAGAATATTCCAAAGTTACCGGAATTCTGTATAAAGCCTCCTAAACCGGATATTCCCCTTTGAACAAATGGCCATACAAAGGTAAGAACAATGGATAAAATAATAACCACAGGAATTAAAACAATAAATACAAATCTTGATCCCCCATATATTTGAAATGCATTGTTAAATTCCGTGTCACAGAATTTGTTATGCACCTTGGCTGTTACAATTCCCAGAATAATTCCAAGGAAAACACCCATATCAAGTATTTGTACACCTAATACCATTGCCTGACCGGATCCTCTTAGAGCATCTGCGGCCACTAAAATTCCTCTTAAGTCCATAAACTTATTCATAGCATTGATAAATACTAAGAATGCCAATAAAGCCGTAAAACCTGCTTCTGACTTTTTCTTATCCGCTAATCCTACTGCAAGTCCAACACAGAAGATAATACCTAAATTAGTTAAAATAGCTACTAAAGAACCGGATAGTATCATTCCAAAACCGGTTGTAACCGGATTATTTAAGAAGGGTACTGCCTCAAGCAACTTTGCATTGGTCAGCACATTACCCAGGGCAATTAAAATACCTGCTATTGGTAAAATCAATACCGGTATAAACATACCTTTTGAAAACTTTTGTAACCCACCCATTACTTTTTCTTTCATGAAATTTCTTCCTCCTTTTAATTTAAGGTGCCTCCTAAAGTGGTTATTTGCATTATAACAAGTGAGTAATTACCTGTATACGGATTGAAGCTTAAAAAAAACGTGTTATCCTAATTGGATACACGTTTTCATTGTCTATTATCCTTTGTTTCTTTCAATAATATTTTATGATATTCATAAACAAGAACTTCAACGATCATAAGCAGACTTGGGAAAAAAGTATTGGGCAGCATATTCCGGTCATCTAATTTATTACTGTCTTCGACTTTAAGTTTGATATCTGCTAATTTATTAATACTGCTCTCTGTATCATTGGTAAATGATATGGTAAATATATTATTTTCTTTTGCTGTTTTTACTTTATCTAATACTTGTTTTGTTTCTCCAGACCTTGATACAACCAGTAAACATCCTATGTAATCAAGATTGTTCTCAAATACCCCTACTGAATCCATACCGCTGGCTAAAATACATTTCTTACCCAGTACTAATAATTTTTTATAAATATATTCAGCTATTATTGCAGAAAATCCTGTAGCATAGATAAAAATAAATTTTTCGTTCTCCTGATACAGAACCTTAGCAAACTCTTTTAATTGCTGATAATTATAATTCTGCAGCAAAGAATTACTAAAAAAGCTATTAATAAAATCCGTATTTTCATATTCACCGGATTCTGCACTTTTTACAAGGGGGAGCAGCCGGTAATACATATCTACAAAACCGGCGTAGCCCAACTTCTTTGTTAACCGCATAATAGTAGAAGTAGAAGTATAATTATTCTTAGCAATTGTTCGAACCCCCATCTTGGTAACATCATCAATATGGTCAATAATGTAACGAAGAACCTTTTCTTCTGCTTCCGTTAAATTTTTACCTTCGATCAGCTTACTTAAGTCTAACATTTTACCCTCAATTCCGGCTCTTTAGTGCCTTTTTATGCCCATTTCCTGCTTACGTCTCCAACATTTTAATCTAATCCGTTCAAATCCCTGTATAAATAAATCAATGGGAAACACCCTTGCTATAATGCATCTTAATAAAAAGATTACAGAAGTATAAACACTTCTGGCTCCTGTTTTAAGACCCATTTCCATACACCATGCTACAAATTCTGTACTTTGTCTTGGATATGGTATAGGTGTGTCCTTACCTCCTGCTTTATTAAAGAATTTAGTCACCACTGAAACAGGATAAACTGGTATTATCTTAACATTCCTTGGTTTTTCCATTCGATAAGTACGGACAAATCCATCTAAGGCAAATTTAGTAGAATTATATAATGCAAATCCCGGAAGGACCATTTTTCCCAATCCGGAAATTGTAACCATAAAAATAAGAGGAGTTTTTCTCCTGTCAGAAAGTCTTTGAAGGCTATAAATAGGTGATACTACATTTGTTAAAAATATTTTCTTATCTTTCTCCCAGTCCGGCTTTCCAATGGTCCCGTAATAAGCAAAACCGGCATTGGCTATAAATATATCAATGCCTCCAAGAAGATTCTCTGCTTTCTTAAACATAGCATCCAACTGAATCGGGTCAGACACATCACAAGGAATAATAATAGCCTTGTTACCAAACTGTTTTTGTAAGGCTTTTTCATTTCTGGCTACACAGGCAACTCTGGCACCGGATTTGATCAGACGTTTGGATAAAGCTAAACCTATACCTGCAGAAGCTCCTGTTATAACGATTCGTTTATCTTTCAGCTCCATAATCTATCTTCCTTTCATCTATCAATATCCTTATTGTAGCCAATTATTAATTCATATTATACCTTAAAATAAGTATAAAAAAAAGGCCTCAGCCAATTCATTAATATTCCATATTTACTCTTGGTCTCATAACCAGTTCCATGTAATCCAGGGCATCTTTACAGGCATCTAAGGCTTTTTCGTAATGCTCTTCATTTTTATTTATCTTCTTACAAAGTTTCATTACTTTTTCTCTTTCTTCTTCATATAAGCCCAGGCTTATGGAATAAAGTCTGGTATCATCTCTATAGTCCTGTCTAATCATATATTGAATGACGGCACATTCATAAATAACTTTTTCATTGATATTCTTTTTTACTGTTCTGCTGTAATTTTTCAGCCTTTCTTTTGCTCTGCTATATATAATATCTTCTATTTGCATAACATTCTCCTTTCCTTATAGTATATTTTCTATTGTTAATTATATTTTATAAAATAAATGTTAGAATGGTTCATAAATTTTTTTTATATTCATTTTCCACGACTTTTTATAGTATACTTATTAATAATTAGACCCTTATTATACTTATGTAAAATATATGTAAATCAAATGCCTAAAAATCATGGATGACAGCTATAAACCATTTGGGATTCAAGACATGAGATTCTTAGATTTTAAAGTAAAGAATTCTATACCTTTTATATATTTTCAGTATATTTTGATGCTGAATGTGCAAGTAATTTCTATATCTATACGAAATAGTAACATGGATAAGAGCAGGTTATTAAGCCTGCTCTTTATTTTCCCCGAAACAAAAAATTCCCTGGTATTTATTAGCGTTAGTTAATAACACAAACAGGTTTTTTACACTCAACATTTTCACCAGTAAAATCTAAGGCACCAGTATTTTCGTCAAAAGTAAACACCGCTATATTATCAGAGCCCTGATTTGCAATAATTACATGATCTTTTAAAACCAAAAAGTCTCTGGGGTTTTTTCCTTTACTTTCAATCATTGTTACCAAGTTAAGTTTTTCACCGATTAGCTCATAAAGGGCAATACTATCATGTCCTCTATTTGATGCAAAGATATACTTACCATTAAGGGATTGTTTTATTGCTGCAGGGTAGCTTTCTGTAATTCCCTCCGGTAATGTAGATATCCTTTGGATAATTTTAAAGTTAGCACCACTTTTTTTGATTACTACTACTTCAGAAGAAAGTTCACAAACAGCAAAAATTAAATCTTTATTCCTATTGCTGACGGTAAAATGTCTTACTCCTGTACCTTTGTATATTTCAATGTCTTGTGCATGTACTAATTTATTAAAATTGGAATCAATATCATAGCACTTGATAGTATCAATTCCTAAATCAGCAGCGCATACTTTTCCGTCAATAAATCCACAAAAATGAACATGAGAAGCTTCTTGCCTCTCTTTGTTTGGTCCCCAACCCCTATGTTTTATAAGATCACACATCTGCAGCTTCCCTTTATCTTCTATGTGGTACATTGCTATACTTCCACCGGAATAATTTGAAACGTATAAATTATTCCTTCTTTCGTCTAAAAGAACATGACAAGGTGCTGAACCTTTTGTTGCAGTTATATCCAGAAGGGAAAATTGCTCATTTTCATAGTTTAAAACAGCAACTCCACCGCCTTCTTGTCCTTCAAATCTATTTGTTTCACTTACACAATAGATAGCACCTTTATCAGAAGATCTAGCCAGATAAGACGGATTCTCTACTAAATTAGTTTTTGATTTTAATTTTAATTGATGGTTTGAAGTATCCAGTGAGTAACAATAAATTCCGTCTGTTCCTTTTTCAGCATATGATCCAACAAAAATATCAATGATCACTCAAATCACCTCCTTGTATTATAAAATGCCGAATTTTGCAAATGCAGCTGTTGCAGTCATACCATTTATCAATAAGCTTTAACTTGTATCACTTTATATATAATTCTAAATCAAATCACATAATTTTACTATATCTTAAATGATATTTTATGAAATCCCAATATATATTTAACCTCTATTCGGATTATTAATATAATATTAAATATCCATTAAATACATTTTTCAATCCCTATCACATCAACTTACCATTCCGCACATAACAAAAAAGTCCCTACCCAGCAGCTCTTCCGTCTGCCAAACAAGGACCTTCGAGTGCGCCTCCAGGGGCTCGAACCCTGGACACCCTGATTAAGAGTCAGGTGCTCTACCAACTGAGCTAGAAGCGCATATTTTTTTGAACGCAAAAGTTATTATATACGATAATGAATGAAAATGCAAGTCCTTTTTTCAATTTTTTTATCATTTGAAAATTGCAAGTTTAAATGTCGTGTAAATATTTGGTATTCATTATTGTTATCATACACAATGTTATGCTATCTTTACTTCATTTGGAGTTCTATATCCCAGTATCCGTCTCGGATAATTATTAAGCCAATTCTCTATATATTTTATCATAGATGGAGTCACATCATCTATGCTGCCCCCCTTCGGTATAAACCGTCTGATCAGTTTGTTTGTATTCTCATTTGTACCCCGTTCCCATGAACTGAATGGGTGGGCATAATATACCTTGGTCCGGGTCTTTTTCTTCCTTTTAACTGATTTTTCTATGCCTCCAAAATCAAGGAACTCGCTTCCATTATCCACTGTTATTGTTTTAAACATTTCCACAAATCGCTCATACCCATGTTTCTTCTCCAGGCTGTCCAGAGCCTTTTTAACACATTCCTGGGTTTTCCCTGTCATCTTGAAAATGATTTCCTCACGGCTCTTTCTCTCGCTCAATACAAGCAATACAGCCTTACCTTTGTTCTGTCCCCCAATTACACAATCCATTTCCCAGTGCCCGTATTCATCCCTATTCTCGATCTCATCAGGGCGCTCTTCTATGCTGGTGCCTTTCAGATTCTTTAATGCCACTTTCGCCTTCCGGTAGATTCGCCTCTTTCCTTCTTTCTTTAACGGAAGATCTTTATTAGTCAAATGAAGAAATAATCCAGAGTCAATGTAGTTATATAGTGTTTTTGTGCAGATAGATGTCTGAAACTTTCCTTCCAGTCTTATTCTGCCTATGACTGCATCAGGTGAATATTTCTCCTCCACGATCATTCGCTCAATATATCCTGCCAGCTCATGATCATTTCCAATCTTATAATTCCTTCCCTTATTTGCTGCGTTCTCGTCGTATTTACGCTGTGCAGTATCTGCGCAGTAGGTCTTGTACTCCCTTAACTCCGTATCAAGTAGTATTACAGTACCTCTTTTAATCTCACGCTGGATGGTGCGTTCACTCTTTCCAAGCAGCTGGGCTATTTGCCAGGCTTTCTTATTATCCTTGAGGTAAGCTTCAATTTTATATCTTTCGATTTCTGTTAAATGTTTATTTTTTGTGCTGTTTGTGGTAATATGAATTAGACTCATGGTAGTTACTTTTTCCTTTGTAAATGTTTTTGTGGTGATTACATTATACAATAAAGAACTACCATGTTTCTTTTTATATTTAATTATCCGTCACTTAATCTTACAACTTACC
>NZ_FOWD01000008.1 GCF_900115365.1 Anaerocolumna aminovalerica | reverse complement strand
CATAGTGAACCCAAAATAAAGCTTTTTATAAAAAGAAGTACGTACATTTTATTTATAGCTATAACTTCGTAGTACTAGTTTATATAATAAATTTGGTAATAACAGCTTTGCTTCACAACATAAATTAAACTCAGAAAGTACTCATTGAGCTTTCGTAATGACTCTCATAAACTAAATTAGGATAACAGGGTGTATATTATAAATTTTGCGTAATCCGGCCGACAGGGTAAGGTAGCAAAATTTATAATATACACCCTGTTATCCTTGAACATATAAATTGAGTCATTATGAAAGCTTTAATGAGCACTTTCTGATTTCCAACAAACTACAGAGCAAAGCGTACTACTACGCTAAATTTTAATTTGTATAACATAGATGGTATTGTTCAGATATGTAAAAACAGTTGTACAAAAGAATAATATCCTCTATAATACAAAAAGATAGACAAAAGAATACAAAGTTAGGAGTTAATAGAATGAAAAAAATCGGAATTATAGGCGCAATGGACGAAGAAGTAAAGCAGCTTAAAGATAAAATGTCAAATGTTCAGGTAAAAACCAAGGCTTCTATGGATTTCTATTCCGGCACTATTCATGGGAAGGAAATTGTGGTGGTGCGTTCCGGAATAGGTAAGGTAAATGCAGCAATCTGTACCCAGATATTAATTGATGAATTTCATATTGAAGCGGTAATTAATACTGGTATTGCAGGATCCTTAAAAGCAGAAATTAATATAGGTGATATTGTATTGTCTACAGATACACTTCATCATGATATGGATGTAACGGGTTTTGGACATGCATATGGCGTTATTCCAAGAATGGAAACTTCCACATTCCCTGCTGATAAAGGGCTAATTCAGCTTGCTAAAAAGATATGTGAGAATGTAAATCCGGATATTCAGGTGTATCTTGGAAGAGTAGTAAGTGGTGACCAGTTTATTGATGATAAAAATAAGAAAAATTGGATTGCAAGTCAGTTCCAGGGCTTCTGTACAGAAATGGAAGGTGCGGCAATAGCTCAAACCGCTTATCTGAATCATATACCATTTTTAATTGTTCGTGCTATTTCAGATAAGGCTGATGATAGTGCCAATATGGATTATTATGAATTTGAAGCACAGGCAATCCGCCATACGGTTAACTTAATGGCAGGACTTATTTTAGAAATATAGAGATTTATTAAGCTAATTCTGTCTAATAAAATTTGTTCATAAATTTAACAGGGGCACCAAGAAGTCTCCTTCCTCTATAGGTGGGAGATGAATCGGTGCCTTTATTTCTTGAAAAATCCCCAATAATAAGATGATAGAATCATACTAAATTATTCATAGAGTTACATAATAACATATAACATATCTAATAAAATTGATGTGCTGTTTTGCTATATATATCCCCCATTAGTATAAGCGAAAAAACCCTCTAAGGTTCCATATGGGATTCTAAAGAAGAAAGATAATTTGGAAAAATGGATGAACAAAAAGGAACTGATTGAAAGAGAACCGGCACTCTATGATATCTCAATGATGACGGATCAAGAACAACGCTAATGTTTTTGAACTATTAATTTCTGTAGAAACCAAAACATATGGCTTGAAAGACGCGACTGTATCTGATTTGTGGAAAATAAAAGGAGAGCATTGGGAAATAGAAAAAATCTCCACTGGATGCTGCATTCAAAGAGATAATGCGCTGACTTTTATATTGACATTAGTTACCATAAATGGTAAAATATACTTAAATTAATTTGGAAACGTTACCATTTATTTATATATTTAGTGTAAATATTTCTGTTACAGAAAATGCCCATTAAAATGCCCTATGTGTTTCCAACCTTTTAATGAAAAAACGGAACTTGAGTTTAATACAATATATACATATCTGGACGAATTATCTTCACTTGGAACTAAATATGTTCAATTTAGTGGAGGTGAGCCCTTATCATACGCACTTAACAAAAGTTATTCTTTATGCTAAAGAGAAGGGTTTGAAAACTCGTATTTCTACATCTGGAGTTGGATTAACAGATCAAATGGCTCAACAATTGAAGAATGTGAGATTAGATTACTGTCTCTTATCGCTTAATGGTTCAAAAGAGCATATACACAAGTTGTCTAGAAGTGGCTTTGATGAGACAATAAAAGCGTTACATATATTATCAGATGCGTACATACCAACCTCAATAAACTGGGTTGCAAATCATGGAAACGTTTCCGATTTACCGAAGCTCATTAATTTAGCCAAATCAAATGATGTAAAATATATCAGTTTACTGTCAAACAAGAAAAGTAATTCAGATAAGGCTCTAATATTAATTATGGAGGAGTTATGAAAAAAAAGACTCTATATAACATATTTTTTGTTCTTTCAAAAACATGGAAATACGAGAGGCCTATTATTTTAATTATTTTTTTACAGGTAATTAGTGGTGTGCTGGTGCCTTTAATTTCTATTTACTTGCCGTCCACAATGTTAAACAGTTATGATTGGTTTGTAGATAAACATCTAAATGTATTAAACTTGACGAACATGATAACATAAATGAACTTTATGTATAAACCTTCGCCGTATTGTCAAATAAAAAGCGTATTTAATGAGTATCCTATATGTAGAGATGATCATTTAATTGACTTTGGTTGTGGAAAAGGTAGAGTTTTAATAATGGCATCAGAATACGGCTGCAAAAATCTGTACGGTATTGATATCAGTAACTATAGTTTTCTACTGGCGATTGCGGATAAAAGTAAACAAATTGATTTATTAAAATTGTGTAATGCATTATTATATAATGATGGAATTATTGTATTTGACATTTTTCAGACTTGGATAGATATCATTGAAAAAAAAGAAAAAGATCAATGCACTCGCTTTCGGCTTGGAAATCGTGAATTATATATTGTATATACGAAACATTTAATAGATCAAAATCAACAGCTACATCGTTTTGATTTTACACATGAATCTGTTGGAAAAGACAAGGTTAATTATATGTATTGGTGAATAGATCCATTAAATTTTTCATTGACAGAAAGTGACAGAATAAGAAACCTTATACTAAAAAACAGGATTAATTTTATTTCTAAAAGCGGAATATTAATTAAATATGCGATTACATGTCTATGACTGTCAACCGATTGTTGTCCCCTTTCTCTTTTCAAAGATTTGGTTATTCGTTATAATAACTATAGCTTATGGGAAGAAAGGGGATATTTTTGTGGTAAAAGAACTTTTTGATAAGAATATTTTTATTTACATAATGTGTGGGCTGTTTGGGTTTGGGATGTTACTTAAACTTATATTAAGTTTGGTATATTCCGGACTGATTAGGGCTTCTGAGAATATGGGCTCGGCGAAAAATAAACTGACCCAATTGATGAAATTGAAGTTTGAAACCTTCTACAAATTGAAGATAGGTGTGAATAATGTGGATATCTTTGTGGATAAGTATGTATATCATCACAAATTCTGTGGAGTTTTGTTATCAACATGGGAGAATATTGGTGGACAAGTTCTTATGCTATGTCTTCTCATAGGCTCTGTCAGCTCGATTTTAGGCCTTATCTATGAATGTGGAAAAACTCAAATTTTGAGTGTATTTTCTGTGGGTATTATTACAAGCGGATTGTTGATAGTTATGGAAGGTGTCCTAAATCTATCCGGTAAAAAAGAACTGATTCGCTTAAATATGAAAGATTATCTGGAGAATTTCTTAAAGGTACGCTTAGAGCAACAAATTCTTTCTCCGGAAATGATGGAGCAATATAAAAAAGAGTATTTGGAAAAAGAAGATAGAAAGCCAGAGGATATGAATCCTGGTATGGCGGCTGCTGGATCCTCTTTTATAATGGTTGAAAAAACAGAAAGTATGGGTAAATCCTTTGCTGGCAAAGTAAATCGATCCTCTAAAAAAGAGAGAAAAGAACTGGCTCGTATGGAGGCTGCTCAAATTAGAGAAGCAGTAAAATTAGAAAAAAAACGCAGAAGAGAAGAGGCAAAGGATAGAAGAATCCAAATGAAGTTAGAGAGGGAACAGAATAAGAAGGATAAAAAATTAGAGGCAAAAGAAAGCCGATTAGAAGCCCGTAGAATAAAAGAAATGAAAAAAGAAGAAGTAAAACTGGCCTTAGAACATAAACGTGCGGAAGAACGTGCGGAACTGGAACGAAAAAGGGATGAATTAAGAAAAGCGGAAGAAAGAAGAAGAGAAGAAAAAATAAAACAAGAAGAAATACGAAAGGCCTTGTTAATAGAAAAACGTATCGAAAAAGAGGACAAGAAGAAACATGGAACTGAACAAAAGACAATTGCACAGGAAAGAAAAGAAAACCTAATGAAAGAAATCCAAGAAAGAAGAGAATCAGAGAATGTTGTTAAGAAGCAGAATCAGGAAGAGGAGTTAGGAATCCTTAATGTGGAAAGCAGCAATGAAAAGGAAGCTCCCATCCTGTATGTAAAAGAATATACGGATAATAAAAAAGAAGCAGAAGGTGTTTCAAAAGACAGTATAAAAGAACATAAAGAAGTAAAACCAAAGGAAAGTAACAATGAATTGATTGCAGCCGATAGTAAGAAAGAAAGCAAATCCGGCAAGGTATATCAGAATAAGTCACAGAACAGAGGGAGCAGCAGTAAAAGGAGAAAAAGTCCAGATCAGCTGGAGGACAAATTAATTGAAGATATCTTGAAAGAGTTTTTAGCTTAATAGATAAAGCGAAAACGAAATGAATTAAAAAACTTGAAATGATTCAAAAGCACTGAGATATAAAAATCTTGGTGCTTTTTTTATTCAGGCAATAAAACCACAAAGCCTGTAACTCTGACTTATAAACACAGGATAGACAATTATAATATAGTAATAGTAAATTTATTTGCTTAAATATGAACATTATTTTCATACCTTATTTTAGGAAATACTAAGAAAATCCTAATTAGATACATCTTATAAAGAATAGTAAGAATTTGCCGATATACCATATAGTACCAATTACCTATATTTATAAGATAAAATATCGTAAAAGGACTTACGATAAGAATTCAAGGAGGAGGACATTATGAGCACAATATCTCAAACAGATGGAAGTATAGCAAAGACAAGCTATACATCAACAGAGACGGCCCAGAAACCATCAAAGGCCGATTATGGTAATATTATAGGTTCACCGGAACTTAGCGAAAAGGCACAAAAATACTACGAACAGTTGAAAAAGAAATATTCCCACATGGATTTTATTCTAGTTAGCATGGATAAGAAAGAAGAAGCAAAAGCCAATGCCGGAAAATACGCAAAAACAAATCGTATAGTAGTACTTATTGATACAGAGAAAATAGAGAAAATGGCCTCTGATGAAAGCTACAGAAAACAGTATGAAGGAATTATTAGCGGCGCTGCAGCTCAGTTATCACAATTGAAATCAAGTCTGGGCAGTAATGCAGACAGTGTAAAGACTTATGGTATGCAGGTAAACGATAATGGTACAGCTTCTTTTTTTGCAGTTGTTGATAAATCTTTAGCAGCCCAGAAAAAGCGTATTGAAAAAAATGCAGCCAAAAAAGCAGAGGAAAAGAAACAGTCTGAGAAAGCAGCTAAAGAAAAGCGGGCGGAAAAGAAAAGAGCAGAGGATAGCAGTAAGGCGGATACGGATAATAAAGCAGAAGATATAATAACAGTAACAGCCTCATCTATTGAGGAATTGATTCAAAAGATAAATAATGTCTTATATGCAGGAATGAGTGACAATGTTCAAACAGAGAAAGAAAAACAGATTGGACAGAATATAGATTTTAAAGGATAACACTTAATAAAAATAAAAAACTGCCCATTACTATAGTGATGAGAGGTTAAAACAGGAGGTGCAGAATATGTTAAGCATAAATACCGATGAAATAAAGAATAAGCAGAATACGCTTTCAGCTATAAACAAATATTCATCAAGTGCTGAAAGGAATCAAGTTGGCAATAGTTCTGGGCGGAGTAAGAAAACAAGTATCTCTCCAAAGAAAGATTGCCTGTATATTTCCCCAGAAGGTATAGAGATGCTGCAGGAACGGAAGACAAACGGGAATCCATTTTTGATAGAAAATAAACAGAATAGTCTGGAAAAGTTATTGGAATCCTATCGGGAACAGCTTGAAGCAAGTAACGACGGGAAAGATGGATTTCGAGATATGGCAAAGCTTATGGAAATTGCCAGGAGAATAGCCAGAGGTGACAAAGTTCCTGCAAAAGATGAGAAGAAGCTGATGGAATTCAGTCCAGAACTTTATCAGATAGCAAAAGCTGCAGCTATGCTGCATGCAAATAAAAAACATAAAAAACATAAGTCTATGTTTGACGATGAAGAAAATAATAACATAAGAAATAAACTGAACAGTTTGGAACAAGAAAATTTGGTTACAGCGGAAGGCGGAAAAAGTGATGGTGCTGCTGATGTAGAAGTGTTCACTATGGAATAAATTGAAAACAATATAGAAAAACAGAAAGATAAGTTCTAAAGGAAGCGTATGCTATATTTACTTAGCCTGATAATTGGTTTTACAGAAACTTTAGTTTTAGTGTAAAAAAATATAAAGGAAGTTAAAGTGCAATAAATAAAATAAGTTCTTCTTTCAGTTCATATATTAAAACAAATCTTAAATTATAATTTGGAGTTATTTAAGAATGACGGAGGAAGATAGAAGAAAGATAATTAGCGAAGATTATATGGACGGTATTGTGGAACATACCATCAGTCCGGAAGAATTTTCAAGATATGCAGGTGAAGCAATTAATTACATCAATGATAGATTTGCGGTGATTTATGTTCCTATGTCACGTATTCCAGAAAGATTAATCGGTTCCATTGCCTATTCAGTCATACCAAAGCTGTTTTCCCTGTTGGATTTATCCAGTCTTGAAGAAATGGGCGTAACAAGGCTTCAAAGGATACCTTATTTGTCCCTGAAGGGGAATGGGGTGTTGCTAGGTTTTCTTGATACAGGAATAGATTATCAAAATCCTATATTCCAATATTCAGACGGAACCACCAGAATTGTATCCTTATGGGATCAAACAATAGAGAATATGCAGGCTTCTTCTGATATATTTTATTACGGTACGGAATATACCAGAGAACAGATTAATCTTGCCCTGGGAAGCGAAAGGCCATTAGATATTGTCCCAAGTACTGACGATATAGGGCATGGAACAACCCTGGCAGGACTTGCCGGTGGAACTCCGGATGAGTCAGCAGAATTTTCAGGAGTAGCTCCATTATCAGAGTATGTAATCGTAAAATTAAAAAATTCAAAAATGGAATTGAGAAATTATTTTGGAATAGCTGAGGATGCAATTAGTTATTCAGAAAGTGATATTATGTTTGGGTTGGCATATTTGGTTAACACAGCCAAAAAATTGAACCGTCCCATTGCCATATGTATCGGATTAGGAAGCAATCAGGGTAGTCATGAGGGATTAGGGCCCTTAAATGAATTGATTTCATCTTATTCGAGACAAATTGGAATTTCAATTGTCATTGCTGCCGGTAATGAGGGCAGTGCCAGGAGTCATTTTTATGGTGAAATTGATAGTGCAGTAGGCTATACACAGGTGGAATTAAATGTAGGAGCAAATCAAGGGAATTTTTCCATGGAGTTATGGGGGAATATACCGGGTACCTATTCTATTGATATTATTTCTCCCTATGGAGAATATATTCCTCGAATTCCAGCAAAAATCGGTGAATTCAGAACCATTCGTTTTATTTTTGAGTATACCACTATCTATATTGATTATGTGGTTGTAGAAGCTTGGTCCGGTGATGAACTGATCTTAATCCGCTTTAGAGACCCTACGCCGGGTATATGGAAATTCAGAGTTTATGGAACAAAAGTCAATTCAGGTTTTCATATATGGCTGCCTGTCCGGGGGTTCATATCAGAAGAAACTTTTTTCCTGTCTCCAAATCAATATACTACTATAACTGAACCGGGAAATGGTTTTTATTCCATTACAACTACGGCATACAATCCTAAAAATCAAAGTCTTTATATTAATGCCAGCAGAGGCTACACCCGTTACGATATAATTAACCCGGACTTTGCTGCACCTGGTGTAGAGGTTTTCTCTCCTTTACTTAATGGTAAATATGGGTTGACCTCGGGAACCAGCACTGCTGCTGCATTGCTTACAGGGGTTACCGCTATGCTGCTTGAATGGGGAATTGTTAATGGTAATAACCGATCCATGGAAACTTATCAGATTAAAAAGTATTTAATCCGTGGGGTGGATAGGATGCCTACTCTAAGTTATCCCAATAGGGAGTGGGGTTATGGAACTGTTAATATTTATGGTACTTTTGAAAGTTTAAGCGGAGAGTAATAATAATCTCCTTGCAGACATTACTAGAAGGTCCTCGCTAAAAGCCTTAAATTCAAGCTTTTTGTGAGGACTTTTAAGAGGCAAGGTATTAATCAAATATAAATATTTTCTCAATTGGAACATTCACAGCTCTTGAAATATCAATTGCTAATTTCAATGATGGATTATACCTTCCAGCCTCCAGCCGAATAATTGTTTCCCTGCGGACATTAACTAATTCAGCTAATTTTTCCTGAGATAATCCTGCTGCTTGGCGATACTCTTTTAAATTACAAATGAATGTAGGCATATTATCACTCCCTTAATGTTTTTCATAATAGCAAAACAAAAAAGCATAAGTTAAAATAGTTGCCACCCATCCGATTACGCTGATAAGCACAATGACTTCCTTTGGAATAAATGAGTAAGACGAGCAGAAACCAACAACAAATTTACCCATGATGAAGTAGCTAAAAAACGAAAAGAAGCAAAACAGAAACAAGTTACTTACATTATGGTTTACGAAATATCCAAAACCTCCAAAACCAAAAAAACCAAAAAATCCAAAATACTTAGAACTTTTGTAATTGAGTTTTATTTTCTTCATTGTCACCAGCTCCTTTTATAGTGATGTATTTATCACGTTACAAATATATCACACAACTCTCTCCATGTCAATTGTAAAAATATATTCGGAAAACAGATGTATCTGTTTTTATACAGGAAATTAAAGACTTGAAAATAATAATAATTTGTGATTAAAATCCATATAATTAAAACAAACTAGTGGATCGAGGAATTCATGATTATACATGTTGTACAACCTGGCGAAACAATTTATGACATAGCGGCTGATTATAATGTATCGGTTACAAGATTGATAGAAGAAAATGGGATAATAAATCCTGAGAATCTGGTTGTGGGGCAAACTGCTGTAATTGCATACCCTAATTCGGTTTATATAGCCCAGGAGGGAGATACATTGGATACCATAGCTGGAGCCTTTGGTGTTACCAGAATGCAGTTGCTTAGGAATAATCCGTTTCTTTCAGACAGAAATAATATTTATCAAGGCGAGACAATTATTATTAGTTATGAAACTCAGGGCAGTGTCTCCATAAATGGATATGCCTACCCCTTCATAGATAGGAACATACTTAGAAAAACACTGCCATTTCTAACCTATTTAACCATATTTAATTTTAGGACTGTTACGGGAGGTGAAATTGTAGGTAGTGACGATACAGAGATTATCCAAATTGCTAAAGATTATGGTGTTGCTCCTCTTATGTCTTTATCAACATTAACCTATCAAGGAAAAAGCGATGTTGAAGCAGTAAATAGCATCTTATATGATGAAGAAGCCTTAGAGTATCATATTAATAATATTTTAAGTATCTTAAGAGAAAGAGGATACTATGGATTAAATATATCATTAGTGAATCTAGAACAGCAAAACAGACTGGCTTATGAAAATTTTATGACCAAATTATCCTCCCGTATAAAAGCAGAGGGATATGTATTATTTATTACTATAACACCAAGAGTTATATTAACTTCAAATGAAATATCTTTTGAAAATGTAGATTATACGGTTTTAGGCCAGGTTGCAGATTTTTTGCAAATTCTATCCTATGGCTGGGGTTCTTCTGTAGGTCCTCCATCTGCTACAACACCTGCTTTTGTAACAAATACGCTTCTTGAGAATGCCGTTACTATGATACCACCGGAGAAACTATATTCCGGAATATCTGTTATTGGATACAACTTTGAAAGTCCATATATAATAGGCATTTCAAGGGCGAATGCCCTAACCACGGATGCAGCTATTGAGTTGGCCTTACTAACAGGTTCAACTATATTGTTTGAAGAAAGATCCCAGGCTCCTTATTATGAGTACTATACTACCTCCGCAGGAACCCAGGTCAGACATACTGTATGGTTTAGTGATGCAAGAACTATCGATTCATTAGTGAAGTTCATTCCCCAATTCGGAATTCAGGGTACCGGAATCTGGAATATTATGAATTACTTTGATCAAATGTGGCTGGTGATAAATTCCCAATATAGTATAAATAAAGTACTTCCGGAACATTAAGGATTAAATCCGGTTGTAAAGAGTTGTAATCAGTCCATAGCGAGAGACAAGAGGATATTTATATAATGCTAATTTTAGGCGTGAAAGTATTTGACTTTCATGCCTTTTTAAATTGGATCACTTAAATAAATCATTGAATTATATATCATGGTGATAAAAAATGATTTCAGCTGTATAATAAGAAAAGGTTATTTCGCATTTAATTTTAATGCTGAAGATTGAAATGGCAATACACTCTACGGAGCGTTGATTGTATATTTTAATATTATCAATTATTATGGCTGTATATGGAGGTAAGACAATTGGATAATAAAAAAGTTGGAACATTGTTATACCGTCTTCGTAAAGAAAAACAAATGACCCAAAAGCAGATTGCGGATATGATGAATATAAGTGATAAGACAGTTTCAAAATGGGAACGAGGTCTGGGGTGCCCTGATGTATCGCTGCTTAGAGAACTTTCTAATATATTTGATATAAATATCGAAAGAATTTTGGCAGGTGATTTGGAACCAAATAATGTGGAATCCGGTAATTTGAAGCGAATTAAATTTTATGTATGTCCCAATTGCGGAAGTGTTATTACAAGCATGGGCAATGCGGATATATCTTGCTGCGGACGAAAATTACTCCCCCTTGTTCCAAAACCGGCTGATGATATGCATACTGCAAAGGTTGAAGACATGGAAGGTGAATATTATATTACTTTTTCCCATGAAATGAGTAAAGTACATTATATTACCTTTATGGCTTATGTTACAAGCGACTGTATTTTACTTACTAAACTTTATCCGGAACAATCACCAGCAGTACGATTTCCTAAAATAAATGGAGGCAGGCTTCAGCAAAAGTATGGCGGTAATTTGTATTATTACTGTAATAAGCATGGCCTTTGGGTCTTATAGTTAGAAAGAAGGTAATATTTATGGAAAAGCATTCAAGAAAAGAATTAAAAGAACAATATAAAAATAGAGTAGTAATCGGTGGAGTATATTGCATTAAATGCAATGCAAATGGCCGTATGTGGATTAAATCCACTAAGGATATGCAAAGTGTAAAAAAACGTTTCGAATTTTTTACTGAAACAAATACGTGTCCTGAAATGTGTATGTTTGCAGAATGGAATCAGTATGGATCAGAGACATTTTCCTTTGCTGTACTTGAAGAATTAAAAAAAGGAGAAACACAGACAGAACGGGAATTTTCGGATGATATTGACGCTCTGCTGGAAATGTGGATTGAAAGCAAAGACAGTAAAATATAAATTTCCTGAAGCTTTGCTTTCAATCCTATGTTCATAACCTTTTTAGAAATTTATTCAAATATATCAGGATTGACCATTGGGACTATTAGTTCACATAATTCGTTCTCTTTATCATAGCCCCAGAAGCTTTGATAAAATCCATCACCAAAACCAGAAGCAATCATTACCATTTTGTTTCTGCTATTCGGATTTGTCCATTCTATAAAATCGCCGTCCTCCCGTTGATAGGCAGGCAGTGCTTTTTCACTTTCGGTGAAGAAATGGGCAAAGTAATCGTTATAATGATTTTTACCTTCGTTTTCTTTATGCCATTTGCTTAAAAAAGCCCGATACTCCTCTGCAACTTGTACATCACAAAAGGACATCATTCCTGCATCTACAGGAAATCCTGTCATAACACCGTTCGTACATTTTGCAACTGCAGTCTCTTCAGTAGGTTCGGCACAACTATATCTTACAGCTTTGGTATCCTTAACTTTTAATCTCCCAGTACACATACGAATTCCAATATAGGGATTCCTGCATATGGATACTTCAACCGGATATGTACCAATAGGAATATTTACAGCAAGTTGAGGAGAAAGTTTTCCGCTGGTAAGATAGCAGAGAGGATCAGATACAATTATTTTCCCACTGGGACAATCAATTTCTCCAACAGTTAAATAAAACCTCGTTTGGCTTTTCACAAATTGTCCTTCTATATCAGCAACATTGATTTCTGTTTGACTGATGTACTTTAAATTTTCTTTAAACAATATTTGGACTTCCGGCTGTTTTTTCTCTGGTTCTGTTACTTTATCATTTGTTTTTTTCTTTTTTGAAAATAGTCCCATGTGATTTTTTCCTTTCAAAAGATAGGCTTAAATAAATTTGCTGAACATCCTCGATTTTCAGATGCCAAATAATAATCTTAAATACAGATGCCAAGATTATACCATAATTATACAAAAAGCTTCAATGTAAAACTGTGTAAATGGAGATGTTTTCGTTTAATTCTACGGGGCGTTTATTGTATATCTTAATATAATCAATTATTATGCTGTATATGGGGGCGAAACAATTGGATATTAAAAAGGTTAGGACATTGTTGTTCTATCTGGTAAAGAAAAGCAAATGAAGTAAAGCAGATTGCAGATAGGATGAATATAGGTGATAAAGCAATTTCATAATCTAAACGAGGCTTAGGATTACAGTACTATTAAACAGTAAGATATAAAATGAGGAGACTATAATGGAACAAAGAATTAATATTAAGAGATTTCTTGATGATTCAGGCAAGATAATACAATTACCACGAAATAAAAAGACACGTTTTGCTTTACTGGAATATTTGTCAGAGAAATTTGAGGCAAACTGCACTTATACGGAAAAAGAGGTTAATAACATCTGCGATGAATGGCATACCTTTGGGGATTACTTTGTTTTACGGCGAGAACTAATTGATAACGGTTTGCTGTGCCGGGAGGCAGATGGTTCCCGTTATTGGAGATCACAAATTGATCAAAAGGACAATACCTAGTATATTTTTCACCTTCTAATTAAAAACTTTGGTAAGAATAATATAGTTCTTGACTTAAAATTTTTATTCAATTACCATAGTTCATAGAGATAGCGCTACCTCTTAATAATGATTTTAGGAGGGTGATTTTATGTATCACAGAAGATTCAAAGGAACACATTATGAAGTAGGATATAAATGGGGAAAAACACTATTAAAGTTTGGAAAAAAACTTGATAATTGTCCTACCTTTGAATTGACAGAAGATAGGTATATATTTGCAAAAGAATGTGAAAAGGAATATAAAAGATATTTCCCTGAGCTGCTGGAAGAAATTCAAGGGATTGCGGAGGGAAATGAAATCCCTGTGGAGACGCTTCAAGCATTGCTATTCAGCATGTACTGTTTTGAGTTTGATAATAAATGTACATGCTTCGCGTTTAAGACGGATGAAGAAATACTATTTGCCAGAAACAGTGATTTTTTAGTTGATATAGAAAAACTATATATGAACTGTATTTATAATCTGAAAAACAGTAATTCTTTTAACGGAAATACGACTGCTTTTGTGCAGATGGAAGATGGTGTCAATGAACATGGACTGGCAGTAGGACTTACTTTCATATACCCTAAAATAAAAAAACCGGGATTTAATTCAGGTATGTTAGTTAGATATCTTTTGGAAAAGTGCAGGACAACGGAAGAAGCAATTGCTGAGCTTCACAGATTACCTATTGCTTCAGCTCAAACCATAACTATTGCAGATAAATATGGAGAAATAGCTGTTGTAGAAAATAACCCAAAAGATATAGTGGTCATTAGGCCAGAGGAAGGTGAAAGGTTTGTGGCAACGGCTAATAATTTCAACTCAGAGCTGATGCAGCAATATAGAAATACCACAATTGATGATTGGCGCTCTCATGACCGATATAAAACAGTTTACAATGCATTAAAAGGTAAGCAAGAATTATATTCCGTTGAATATGCAAAAGCAATATTGTCAGGAAAATATGGGTTTATGTGTCAGTATAACCGTAAGAAGAATGCAGATACCGTATGGTCTGTTGTTTATGATTTAAAACGTAAACAAGTATGGAGAGTGGAAGGTAATCCCTCCAGAAAACAGTTTAAGGAAGATGTTAGATGGAAATTCTTATAAACCCGGTGGATTTCTAAACAAAATATTACCATTGGTTAATTATTATGAATAAAACATGATAATAGTTCACTTGTTGGAAAGGAAGGTCTTTGCTATTCTATATTTAGCAAGGACCTTAGCTATTTAAGAAGATTGGAGATGTATAACATGAGAATAAACGAGGTAATCCGTGAATACAGAAAAGCAGCAAATCTTACTCAGGAACAAGTGGCTAATTATCTTGGAGTAACAGCACCTGCGGTAAATAAGTGGGAGAATGGCATATCATATCCGGACATAACCTTATTAGCACCTTTAGCACGTGTTCTTAAAACGAATGTGGATACTTTATTATCCTTCAATGAAGAATTAACGGATATTGAAATTAATAAGTTAGTGGAAGAGGTTTCAGAATTAGCCCAAAAAGAAGGTTTTGAGAAAGCATATAAGAGGGGGGAAGAATTAATTAAAGAATACTCTAATTGCGAAAGATTGATTCTTTACATTGCCCAGATTTTAAATGCTTTCTTAAAGATAAATGGAGTTGAAAATTCAGAAGCATATGAAACAAAGGTAATTCAGTGGTATGAAATAATAGCTGCCAGTGAGAAACAGGAAATAGCTTCTATAGCAATAGCTGCTTTGGTTTCAAAGTATACGGAAAAAGAGGAATTTGATAAGGCCCAGCAATTGTTAGATAGGATACCTCCGTTAGGTTATGATAAAAAGTTAATGCAGGCAATGCTTTTTGAAAAACAGGATAAATATGAGGAAGCATATGAGATTTATGAGAGAATGATTTATATGGATGCAAATGAAATCTGCAATGTAATACAGATATTGATTAATTTATTATGTAAAGAAGAAAAGTATGATAAGGCAGAAAAATATGCAGCGATAGCAAAAACATCAGCAAAAATATTTGATCTGGGGGCATATATGGAGAATATTCCTGATATGTTTATTGGCATATCCATGCAAGATAAAGAGCGTAGTTTGGATGCAATGGAAAAGTTGGTGAAAGGAGTAGATTCCGTTGAAACAGCAGCAAGGTCAGATATGTATAAGCATATGAAGATGAAAGAATCATCTAACATGGATGCAGTAAAAAAGATGATAAAAAGAGGGCTGGAAAGTGATAAAGAAGTGGATTTTTTAAGAGAGGAACCACGCTTTAAGTCAATCATTGAATTATTAAAGTAAATCTTTGCAATTACGGATCAAAACAAATTTTAATTATCTATTGACTCTCACATTATGGTATACTCTAGAATAAATATGAGCTCAAATAACACATATATGTGAGGATATAAAAATGCTAAAAATAGGTGATTTTTCAAAACTATCAAGGATCAGTATACGGATGCTGCGGCATTATAATGAAATTGGTCTGTTAGTGCCAAAGAGCACAGACAGCTTTACAGGCTATCGCTTTTACAGTGAAGACCAACTTCCGGTTGTGGGGCGGATCAATGCCTTAAAGGATATGGGTTTTAGTCTTACAACTATTGTGGAGATACTAAAAAGTTATGATGACCCTCAGGCACTGGCAGGGTTTTTAGCTGTGAAACAGTCTGAAGTACAGGCAGAGGCCAAAGAAGCGGAGCGCCGTCTACTGCTCCTTGACACAGCCATAAAGCGGTTGAGAAAGGATGGAACAGTTATGAGTTATAATGTTACTTTAAAGGAATTGCCAGAAAGATATGTTGCAAGCGTACGAAAGGTCATCCCCAGTTACCAGCAGGAAGGAATGCTATGGGGAATTCTGATGCAGGAAACTGCTCCCCTTGAGATGCAGGATGGGGATCCATGTTATACACTGGCCATCTTCCATGACGGTGAGTTTAAGGAATCTAACGTAGATGTGGAGGTACAGAAATCAGTTCGGGGCAGTTATAAGAATACCGAAAATGTGGTTTTTAAAACAGAACCTCCCGTTCTGATTGCGTCTGCCACCTACAAGGGCAGTTACGAAAAGGTTGATGCTGTCAATGAGGCAGTGGCAAATTGGGTAAATGATAACGGTTATGACTTTAATGGCCTGTCTTTCAATATCTATCACGTCAGCCCTCATGAAACACAAAACCCTGATGAGTATGTCACTGAGGTTTGCTATCCGGTTAAAAAGAAATAGTTATGATTCAGGCAACCGTCTGCAAAATTGCAGACGGTTTTTGCCTGAATCCAGCATGAGCGCAATCTAATCTGTGAAAATCAGTATGCCTTAGTAGTGGAAAGATGTAACCAAGGACAAGGGTATGGTTGGTGGGGCGAAACAATCAAAAATGTTTTTAATCAGACTCTATGGAAGGCAATACAATTTCTGCTCTCAATCCTTTTCCAATATCGCTTGATAAAATCAAATGTCCTTGATGTGCCTTTGCAATTCTTGCAACCATTGGCAGCCCTAACCCATGACCATTCTGGCGGGGATGTTTTCTTTTAGAGGAATAAGGAAACTCAAGCAAATCAGGAAAACCAGTTATTACACTATGATAGTTAATGGTGATACGAAGTTGAACCACTGGAAAAGATATGAATATACATTAGATGCTTATAATGAGAAGGGTGAAAAAAAATCTCTTACCTTTACCAGCAGCAAGCAACTGCGAGAAGGTTCGTATCTAGAATTGTATGTTGCGCCGTTTCGGGGAGTTACCTACTGGCAGGAGGTGCAGCCAGATGAATTGCCTGACCAGGTTAAGAGTGTCTATTTAAAATAGTAGAAACTATCATAAAATATAGTAATAGTTATCAATAATATCACCTCTTCTTAGATTTTTATTAGCATTAAAAATGTATTTATCTTATAATAAACCTAATAAACTATAATTGTAAGTGTATAAGTACACTCATAGGATATTACACATTTAATTTTTAATTGGTACATTTATGTAGGGTGATAAAAATGGAAATGGATTATAAAGCTTTAGGTGAAAGAATAGCAAAAAGAAGAAGAGTATTAAATTTGACTCAGGATGAAGTTGCAGAAAGTACCGGACTTAGTAACAATTATATTTCGAATATAGAAAACAATCATTCAATTCCCAGTATTGAGACGTTGATGAGATTATGTGAAGCTCTTAACACAACACCTGACTATTTACTTTTAGGTACTGCTAAATATGTGGATGATAACTTAAAGGATCAAATTACTGAGAGGATTAAGTTATGTGATGATCGAAAGCTTAAATTAATTGATCATTTCATATCATGGGTAATTGATGAAACGTTATAAATTACAGGATGAAAGGAGAAATTTATTATGAATCATAAAGACAGAATGCTTGCCGGATTGCCTTATAAAGCCTGGCTGGATGGATTAAGTGAAGCGAGAATGGAGAATAAGCTAAAAATTCATGAGTTTAATTTGTTGCGTCCCGATGAAGAGGAAAAGATGGACCAATTAATTCGTGGAATTCTTGGTAAAACGGGAGAAAGTATACATGTTGAACAACCCTTCCACTGTGATTACGGTAAGAATATAGAGGTTGGAAATAATTTTTATGCCAATTACAACTGTGTAATTCTTGATGTAGGTAAGGTCATTATTGGAAATAATGTTATGTTTGCCCCCAATGTATCCATTTATACGGCTGGTCATCCTATTCATCCCGATTCCAGAAATTCAGGGTATGAATATGGAATACCAATAACCATAGGAGATAATGTATGGATAGGCGGCAACGTTGTAATCAATCCCGGTGTTACCATAGGGAACAATGTGGTTATAGGTTCAGGCAGCATTGTGACCAAAAATATACCGGATAATGTGATTGCCGTAGGAAGCCCATGCAAGGTCATCAGAGAAATTACGGAAGATGATCGAAAATATTACTTTAAAGACAAAGAATTTGATGTACAGGATTACCTATAATAGTGAAAACCCATAAGGCCTAATGACCTTATGGGTTTTCATACTATATGAGCCGGAATGCCCCCAATACATAACCCTTAAGCGGATGTAATATTCTTAGGGCTAGTCGACTAAACTGTGCATAGATTGTCGGGTGAATAAATGTATCCTTTGATAATATTGTTGGTGAAAGGAGGTTGTTTGATGGATTCTTTAAGTTGTATGAATAATGCATTGGCATATATTGAAGAGAACTTAACAGAGGATATTGATTATCGTGAAGTATCAAAAATTGCTTACTGTTCGGAGTATCATTTTAAGCGGATGTTTTCTTTTTTGTCAGGCATAAGTTTATCAGAATATATTCGAAGAAGAAGACTAACGCTGGCTGCGCTTGATATGAAAGATAGCAATTTGAGAATTATCGATGTTGCCGTCAAATACGGTTATAGTTCAGCTGATTCATTCTCCCGTGCTTTTCATTCTATGCATGGCATTCTCCCTTCTGAGGCAAGAAGTGAGAATACACAATTAAAAGCTTATCCTAGAATGACCTTTCAACTATCAATTAAAGGAGGACGTGAAATGAATTATCGTATTGTTGAGAAAGAGTCATTTAAGTTAGTGGGGTTTAAGAAGAGAGTTCCAATTACCTTTAAAGGTGTAAATCCTGAGATTGCTTTAATGTATGAACATTTAACCCCAGAGGTTATTAAGCAATTAAAAGCACTTTCAAATGTAGAACCAACAGGCATTATTAGTGCTTCCACTAATTTTTCTGAGGGAAGAATGGAGGAAAAAGGAGAATTAGATCATTACATCGGGGTTGCAACCTCAGATGATGAAACAGCAGATTTTGATGTGTTAAAAATTAATGCTAGTACCTGGGCTGTATTCCAATCGATTGGACCATTCCCTGAAACACTTCAAGATATTTGGGGAAGGATATACTCAGAGTGGTTCCCATCTTCAGGATATGAGGCAGTTGAAGGTCCAGAAATTTTATGGAATGAGAGTAAGGATACAATGAATCCGAAGTATAGAAGTGAAATATGGATTCCAGTAAAGAAGAAGAAATGTTAAATAAATCAATAATCATGCTAAAGGTCACTCCAAGAGTGACCTTTCAAGGCGCGTGGAGACATTGCATAATGACCGCCAATAAGAAGGCTTGCAATAAACTGAGAAATAAAACAGATACTACATTGTTAAAAGTTTGACAAACAGCCAAAAGAATGTTAATATATTAACGAACTCACTATTGATTAAAAAACGAAGTATAAAAGATAAAGGAGAATAATAAGATGAATTTGTTTGATCTGACAGGTAAAGTTGCTGTTGTTACAGGAGCATCCAGTGGTTTAGGAGCTGATGCTGCAAGAGCATATGCGGAACAAGGTGCGGATGTTGCACTTTTAGCCAGAAGAAAAGAAAAGCTTGATAAAGTTGTGAAAGAGATTGAAGCTACCGGTAAAAAAGCCATTGCCGTACAGTGTGATGTTTCGAATGAGGAAGAAGTTGAGAAAGCAATTAAAGAGGTTTTGGCACATTACGGTAAAATTGATATTTTACTAAACAATGCCGGAATCGCTTTTGCAGGCTCCGTAGAAAATATGACAGTTGAGCAGTGGGATACCGCAATGGATATTAATGTAAAAGGTATCTTTTTGACATGTAAATATGTGGTTCCCCATATGAAGAAGCAAAAGTATGGAAAGATTATCAACGTTTCATCTGTCAATGCGGTTATAGCAGATAAGCCAGAACCACTTGTGCGTCATGCTTATAATACATCAAAGAGTGCAGTTCTTGGATTGACTACTGGTATGGCGGTTTCTTTGGCACAGTACGGGATTACTGTTAACGCCGTAGGTCCTGGTCTTTTTGAATCAGAGATGACTGCAGATACCTTATTTAAAGAAGAAAGCTTCCTGCAGATGTACAACGCACTTTGTCCAGCTTCCAGGCCGGGAAGAAAAGGAGAGCTTAACGGGCCGATTTTGTTCCTATCCTCTGATGCATCTAGTTATACGACAGCACAGTTTATTGTGGTTGATGGCGGATTAACTGCAGTTTAGACAGTTGGTTTATGGAAGAATAAAAAGCCCAAAGGCCATTTATATGAAAAATCAAGATACCTGTATTTTCATATAAATGCCTCTGGGCTAATAGAGTAAAAGATTAAAAGTTAAAAACTCAACCAAAATTAGAAAAGAAACTTGCAAATAAACTGTCCTGTTCCGGTTTGTGAGTGACATAACCAATAGCTATTTTATTGTTTGTTAATTCAATCATCTTTTGAGCATTTTTTTCACCAAATGCTCCGCATAATTCAATTGCACCAACACCTTCCTCCTCTAAGAAAGAAAGTCTTTCACATGCTTCTTCAAAATTTCTGACTGTGAAAATATAACTTATTTGATTTTGGGTTTCAAAGCAAGCGGTATGTTCCTGAGGATTATAATGTTCTCCCATAAGTAAAAAGGCGAATTTTTTCTTCATATGAATTCCCTCCTATAATTAATGGCCTATTCCTCTTGAGTAGCAAACTGGCTGTTATAGAGGTTGGCATAGACACTATTTTTCTTTAAAAGTTCTTCATGCGTTCCTTGTTCAACGATATCACCGGAATCAAGCACAAGTATCAGATCTGCATCACGAACGGTGGATAACCGGTGTGCAATTACAAAGCTAGTACGCCCTTTCATGGCCCGCTTCATGGCTGTTTGGATCAACATCTCCAATCTGGTATCTACGCTGCTGGTTGCCTCATCAAGAATCAGGATGTGGGGGTCTGCTAAGATGGCACGGGCAATGGTAAGTAACTGCTTTTGTCCCAATGACACATTGCTGCCCTCTTCGTTGATCATCATTTGATACCCTCCAGGCATGGACTGGATAAAATGATGCACATTAGCAGTTTTAGCGGCTGCTATTACTTCGTCGTCAGTAGCATCCAGACGGCCAAATCGGATATTTTCTGCAATAGTATTGTGGTATAACCATGCATCCTGCAAGACCATACCAAAAAGAGCCCTTTCATTATTCCGCCTCATGGCATAGATGGATGTGCCATCAATAGTGATATCTCCTTCTTTGATGTCATAAAAACGCATCAAAAGATTTATAATGGTTGTTTTTCCAGCTCCCGTTGCACCTACGATGGCTATTTTCTGACCGGATTTTGCTTCAAAGGATAGGTCAGTGATAAGAGGTCTGTCCTCTGCATAAGAAAAATTCACATTTTTAAAACGTACATTCCCTTCAAAATGGCTTAAGTCCAAAGTCTCAGGTTTTTCTGCTTCGTTTTCTTCTTCCTCTTCTTCCAAAAAGTTTACAATACGTTCCATAGAGGCAGCTGCACTCTGTACTGGAGTGGCAAGTTGAGTAATTTGGTTCATAGGTTCATAGATAAGCCAGATATACAACACAAAAGCCTGCATATTTCCTAGGGTCATACTGGAAGATAGAACGGAATATCCTGTGAAAAGCACCATTGCCGCATAAACAATACCAAGAAGAAATTCAATAAAAGGGGAAATTAGACTGGATATGAACCCAGCCTTAAAACCTGCCTTATTGAGCCGACCGTTTATGTCTTGGAATCTCTGGGTGGTATTTACTTCGTTATTATAAAGTTTAATTACTGTAAAACCTGTGTACCGTTCTTGGATGTAACCGTTTAACTCAGCCAGAGTATTTTGCATGTTACGGAACTGCCCCTGGCTCCTTTTCATTAGAAATCGAGAAAGAAGGAAAGTTAGGGGTAAGAGTAACAGGCAGATAAGCCCTAATGGTAATGAAATTACAAGCATCATGATAAAAGTCATTGAAAGGTTGGTAACTGCGTAGACCAGTGGCATAAGGCTCTGTTGCATGGCATTCGATACCGCATCAACGTCATTTGTAATACAGTTAAGTGTTACCCCAAGCTGATTACGGTCATAATAACTTACAGGAATCCTGTTCATTTTGAGGCTGATTTTGCTTCGCAGATCCTTAAAGCTATCCTGAACGCATCCTGCCATTAAAAAGCTGGCAGAATAGGTACCTATTTGACGAATTACTGCTGAAACGCCTAAGATTATTACAATCTTTGAAATGTATTGAAAATTGACTGAGGCACCAGGCTTGCCTGAGGCTATTTCCATTACATTTTTCCCTAGCTCCGTAATAGCAAATCCATTGATAAAAGGACTGAGGGTACCTAAAACAGCACCGAAAAACTGTAGAAACAAGGCAATTATAAATTTCCATTTATAAGGTTTCATACATATCTGTATAAGCTGCCCAGCTTTACGTAATGTTTGGTTCTTCATTATAGTTCCTCCTTTGAAAGCTGACTTGCTGCTATATCATAGTAAACATCGCAGTTCTTCATGAGTTCTTCATGGGTGCCCTGACCTACGATACGTCCTTCATTAAGAACAATAATCTTATCAGCATGGCGAATAGTACCGATACGCTGGGCCACTATAAGCATAGTAGCATTCTTTATTTCCTGGCGGAGGCGGGTACGCAGCTTGAGATCAGTTGCATAATCAAGAGCAGAGAAGCTATCGTCGAAAATATAAATTTCAGGTTTTTTCACTATGCCCCGTGCAATGGCAAGACGTTGTTTTTGACCTCCGGAGAGGTTGGAACCTCCTTCGGTGATCATTTCATTAAATCCATCTTTTTTCTTTGAAATAAAATCTGCTGCTTGGGCGATTTCTGCGGCTCTCTTTAGTTCTTCTATAGATGCATCGGGTTTGCCAAAGCGAAGATTTTCCCCAATGGTACCCGTAAAGAGCTGGGCTTTTTGTGGAATAAAGCTAAGCTTATCTCGTAGAGCGTGGATATTATATTCCCGAACATCCACTCCATTCACTAATACCCGGCCGCTGGTCACATCATACATGCGGGGAATAAGCTGCACTAATGTAGTCTTTCCACAGCCGGTACTCCCAATAAACGCAATAGTCTGACCTGGTTCTGCTGTAAAGCTAATGTTTTTTAGAACAGGTTCTTCCGGAGAACCAGGGTAAGAAAAAGTCACGTTCTCAAAAGTAATATATCCCTTTTTATCTGTCTTAGTAATACCGGTCTCTAAATTTTCCCCTATGCTTGGGATGCTGTCAAGTACTCGCTGGATACGTTGTGCGGATACAGAGGCTCTTGGATACATAACAAAGAGCACCGCCAGCATCATAAAGCTGAAGAGAATATGGAAAATATATTCTATGGATGCACTTAATGTGCCTACATCCATAGTGCTCTGGTTGATTTCCTTGGCACCAAGCCATAAAACAATTACGATCATAGTATTAAAAATCAGAAAGAAACCAGGCTGAGTGACAGAAACAATGCGGAACATCCGCTTGGAAACTCCGCAGTATGTTTCGTTTACCTCTTCAAACCGTTCATTTTGTAATTCTTCATTACCAAAGGCGCGAATGACCCGGAGTCCGCTTAGACCTTCTCTCATAATAAGATTGATCTTATCTAAGGTAGTCTGTTGCTGCTTGGAATAGGGGCGGCTTTTTCGGCTAATGGTAAACATACCAAGAAGCAATACTGGTACGCTTGCTGTAACTACCCAAAAAAGGTTAGGATTATTATTTAAAATCATAATAAATCCGCTAATAGTCATAACAGGGGTGATCAAGGCACTACGTAACATAGTTTGAACAAAAACCATAATTTGATAGGAATCGCTGGTGGTACTGGTAATTAAAGATGAGACGCTGAACTGGTCATATTCACTATGGGAAAATCCCTGGGTTTTAATAAATTGGTCATTTCGGATGTCTCTTATAACATTAGAGGCTATGCGGCTATTGGCATAAGACATGCAGATTTCACATCCCAGCCCAATTACCATAACTCCTACCATAAGTAGTACTAGTCGATTAAGAAGTACTGGCTGATTAAGTAGAAGTGCATCATTTATTATATCTTTTAGTATTGTAGGTACTCCAATTTGTATTGCTACAAATCCGGCCACCCCCAAAAGGCTGAGGAGTAGATAGTGTTTATAGCGCCAAGTATAGTTTAAAATCAGTTTCATTATTACACCTTCCTCTGGTATTTTGTTTAGTCTTTATTACGGGATATACCTCCTGAGAACGGAATTGGAGGCGTCTTTCCCCCGCAGTTAGAAGTAATGACATACATAAGAACAAAAAAAGAGCACCAAATACTTGAGCACTGTACAAAAGCACAGACACTTGGCACCGGTACTACTCGTGTTAGTATGTGCGACAGGATAACTGTATATCAACCCGTCCTTTATTTACATTATTTTATCCACAATAACGTAAAAAGTCAACTATTATTTTCTGATTCTTATATCGTTCTTTTACTTAAATTCCTTTACTTATAAATTATAGTTAAAGACTAATTTATTGATTTTATGGTTTTTAATTTTTTTCCCAGAGGTATTTGTTTTTACCCTACCTGCCTTATTCCCGCTCTGTAAACTATTAATAAAAAAACAAACCTATAACACCTGTAAAAATCATGATCAATATTGGGTTTAATTTATACTTTCTCAATAAAAACAGAGAAATAACAAATAGAATTATAGCGGTAATGTTTATGCTAAAACCTTTAACCCCAATTGATGCAGTACCGAAAAAAGCAATCAAAATAATAGTGGATGCAGCAGATGCAATAAGGCCCACAGAACTAGAGCGCAGTCCTTTTAATATATTTGAAATACTATCTATATCCTTATGTTTCATAAAAAATTTATATAAAAAAATAGAAATAATAAATCCAGATAGGATACTCCCTAAAGTAGCTGCTATAGCTCCAGGTATACCTGCTAGACGTATTCCTACAAAAGAAGCAGTATTAACAACCAAAGGACCAGGTGTCATTTGGGAGATTGTTATAATATCTGTGTATTCTTGGAGGGTAAGCCAGTTGTAAGAGTTTACTACTTGTTCCTGTATTAATGGTATAATAGCATATCCACCCCCAATACTGAATAAACCAATCTGTAAAAAGCTAATAAATAATATATAAATGGTTTTACTCATCTTATCTTCCTCCTTGTCTGCTTTTAATATATGTTTGAGCAAAACATAGAATAGAGCAGGAAATAATAATAACCAACACATTAATGTTAAAAATGAAACTAGCTATAAATGCAATGGGGGCCATTAAAGTCAATAGCCAATTTTTTTCTTTTAAAAGGCCCTGTCCCATATCGATTATTAAATCTACGATTGTAGCAGCAACCCCTGCTTCCATACCTTTTAATATTGCAGAAATAACTCTATTATCCCTAAAGGCTTTATAGAAAAAGGATATGATTGATAATATTAGTAAGGGAGGTAAGACTGTACCAATACAAGTAATAACTGAACCTGTAATTCCAGAAATACGATAGCCCACTAATACTGCAATATTAACTGCAATAGCACCAGGAGTTGATTGAGCTATTGCAGCCATGTCCAATAGCTCCTGCTCACTAATTAATTTCAGGTCATTAACGAAGTATTTACGCATCATAGGAATAACTATATATCCTCCTCCAAAGGTAAAAGCACTGATATAAAACGTGATTTTAAAGAGTGAGAAGTATATCTTTAAATTTTTAATCATAAATAGTACCTCCAAGAGATCAATTATCAGTTTTGTTTATTATACACCTTGATTTGACATAAGTATAATAGTATAATTTTATGAAACACATAACTAAATAGTAATGAATAAGGAGTTAGATATGAATATAAGATACCTGCGTATTTTTAAAATGGTATGCGAAGAAGAAAGCATTACAAAGGCAGCAGAAAAATTATTTATAACCCAGCCAGCAGTTTCAAACGCAATAAGTGAATTAGAAAGTGATTTAGGGGTGTGTTTATTTGATAGAATTTCAAGAAAGATCTATTTAAATGAAACTGGTAAGTTATTTTTGGGAAAGGTAATAAAGCTGTTAGATTTGTATGATAATTTAGAGCAAAATGTTAAAGAATTAGAAGACAGTGCCACTATCAAAATCGGATCTAGTATAACTATAGCGAATTTTATACTACCTAAAGCTATAGTAAATTTTGAAGCCATTTACAAGAATACGCCCACAAAAGTAACCATTGGAAATGCAGGAACAATTGAAGAGATGTTATATAATAACGAAATTGATATAGGCTTAATAGAAGGGGTCATCTATAATGAAGAATTAATAAAAATTCCATTCTCCTCCTATAAATTAGCTGTAATATGTTCTCCTAAACATAAATTAGCCATAGAAGAACCTGTAGAAATCAATAATTTAATACAAGAAAGATTATTACTTAGAGAAAAAGGAAGCGCAATACGTGATGTTTTTGATAGCGCATTATTACTTCATAATTTAAGAGCAAATCCGGATTGGACAAGTATAAATTCACAGGCACTTATTCATGGAGTAAAACACAATTTGGGAATAAGTGTGCTGCCTAAAATACTAGTAGAAGAAGAAATTAATAGTGGAGAACTCTTTGAAATAAAGGTTAATGATTTTGAGTTAGTTAATATAAATCATATAGTATTCCATAAAGATAAATTTCAAACAAATAGTTTTAAAGCACTTATTGAGATAATCAAGAATAGTGTAAGGGATTAAGGTACAAAAGATTTACTAATCAGACAATTCAAATACAATGCCTAAAAATTAGGCAAAATAGCTGCGGTGTTCAAAAATCCAACACCGCAGCTATTTTATCTAATGAAAAAGAATAAAAAAGACTATATTATAAGTGCATAACAAAAAAACATGCTAGACACTTTTATTATTATTAATGTTTAGCGGAAAAGAAAGGGAGGAAGTTATAATGAAATTAAAAACACATGATGATAGGCTTACTCTTACAAATGGAACATATCATGCTTTGGTAAATGCAAGAAAGCCGAAAGGAATTGAAGACAAAAAGGCATATTTAATTGGTACCGGAATTGGTGCTTTGGCAGCAGGCTGCTTTCTAATTCGTGATGCCCACATGGATGGCAGCAAGATTACTTTCTTGGAGCAACTTGATATTCCAGGCGGATCTTTAGACGGCGAAGTTCGTCAGAACTTGGGCTATGTAGCACGTGGCGGACGTGAAATGGGTCATCATTTTGAGGTTTTATGGGGCTTGTTTAGTTCATTACCATCTACAGAAGATCCTAATATGAGTGTGCTGGATCATTTCTATTACACAAACTATGATGATCCAAACTTTAGCAATTGCCGTATTACGAAAAACCAAGGTGAGCGTTATGACAATGGTAAATTTAATTTAGGTCAGGATCTGGCAAAAGAATTAGCTGCTTTTACTACTATGAAAGATGAAGATCTTGAAAATAAAACTATTGAAGATATATTTTCAGAGGAACTTTTAAATACTGACTTCTGGACATATTGGAGAACAATGTTCGCATTTGAGAACTGGCATAGTGCTTTAGAGATGAAACTATATATGACACGGTTCATCCACCATGTTGGAGGATTACCAAATCTTTCTGCATTACAATTTTCACGCCACGATCAATACACTTCATTTGTTAAACCAATGGTTAAATATTTAGTGGATCATGGTGCTAAATTTGAATATGGAGTTACTGTTGATAACGTTGAGTTCTCAATTTCAGATGATAAAAAGGTTGCAAAGAGAATAGTTGCAAAAGATAAGACTGGTAAGGATATTTCTATTGACTTAACAGAAAATGACTTAGTATTTATCACCAATGGTTCTATGACAGAAGGTTCCGGATACGGTGATGACAACACCCCTGCACCATTTAATAAGGAAGCGAAAGGCTGCTGGACATTATGGAGAAATATAGCGGCTCAATCCGATGAATTTGGACGTCCGGATAAATTCTGTACAGATCCGGAGAAATCCAACTGGGAGTCTTGTACTGTAACTTGTCATGATGAACGTGTTCCTAAGTATATTGAAAAGATTACAAAACGTTCCCCATACGGCGGACGTACTGTAACCGGTGGTATTGTTACAGCACTTGATTCCTCATGGCTGATGAGCTGGACTATAAACCGTCAGGAACAATATTATGGACAACCTGAAAAAGATGTTGTTGTTTGGGTATATGGATTGTTCTCTGATGTTCCCGGAGACTATATTAAAAAACCAATGAGAGATTGTACTGGTAAGGAAATCACAAAAGAATGGTTATATCACATAGGTGTGCCAGCAGATGAAATCGAAGAATTAGCAGGATCATGTACTGCAATTCCTGTTATGATGCCATTTATTACATCTCAATTTATGCCTCGTGAACTTGGTGACCGTCCTTATGTTGTACCTAAGAATGGAGTAAACTTTGCTTTTCTTGGACAATTTGCTGAAACATTGGATGATCCGGGACGTGATACGGTATTTACTATCGAATATTCAGGACGTACAGCCATGGAAGCAGTATATGTTCTAACCGGGGTTGAAAAGGGAGTTCCTGAGGTGTTCTCTTCCAAATACGATATCCGCTATTTATTAAATGCAGGTACATGCCTATTAGATGGAGAAAAACCAAAACTTGATATACCACCATTGGCTAAACGTAAGATATTAAAACAATTAGCAGGAACAGAAATTGAAGATTTATTGAAAGAATATGGAGTTATTTAACAACATTTATTAATACTAAAATTTGATAATATAATTAAAATCCCGAATTTTTTTAAATCGGGATTTTAATTTATATGGTAGCTTAGAACATCATGCAAGGGAGGAAGCTTCTGTGATTGAGCAAACAAATCTCAAGCAAGTTTATATTCCTACTATAGGAGAAATGCAAAGCCGGTATGAAGATGATTTGCGGGAGGAAGCCTTAAAATCATCGGAATATGAGAATCATAAGAAAGTAGAAGAGCAAGGGGCATTTTTTAAAGCCTTCCGAAGATTTGAAAAAAGGGCTGACAAAATTCCTTCTGATACTAAAGAAGGTAATGTGTATTACAAAAAATACAAAGCATATGTAGAAGAAGAAACAGCAAACAAGGGAAAAGAAATACAAGAAATTGAGAACTTAATAGAATATGAAAAGTTTTTTCTTCGCTGGGAAAGAAGAGTCAATAGCGAAAGTAATAATTACAGTCATTACGGCAGTAGTTCAGCTACAAGATACCGGGTTGACCGTATAAAAGAATTGGAAAAAGAATTAGAAATGATTCTGAAAAATTCCCCGGAAGCTTGGGAGTTTTATTATAGACGTCAATTGTTAAGTGATATAGAAACGGTACATCAACAGCGGTTGGTAACTGTCCCTTATGTAGCTAATGCAAAACAAAAAGTAATAGATTCCTTGAATTTAGGTGTCCCGGTATATATTGTAGGACATTTAGGAAGTGGAAAAACGCAATTAGCCACGGAAGCAGCGGTGGATTTTACTGTTCAAAACAGAATACAAAGTGAATTGGAATACAAAATGGAAGAGTGGTTTTCTGTAAATCCAAATGCCACAGAAAAAGACGGGATTGGAAAGTTTGGAGAATTTCTTAATGAAAGAAAACTTTATTATAAGAACATATTTACTAATGGAAGTGAGGAGGAAATAGAATCTTTACAGCCACTGTTTATATCCGGTTCTCATAATTTAACTTATGAAGATATGTTTGTAGAGAAAACCTTGTCTTTAAAAAGCAGTTTCTCCAAAGGATCTTATTCCGACTATCTGAACATGATTATAGGAGATTTTTATGCGTGGATGGATGAGCATAAAACCAGGCTGGAGCAGATGACAGATGAAGAACAGCTACAGCTTAAGATTCAGATATGGAAAAGTTTTTCTGATTTATTAGTAGCAAGTAATAGTGCTTTCGGTACTGAAATCAAAAAAATAGAAAGAGAAATTTTGATTGCAGTAAAAGAAGGACGTCCAGTCATTGTAGACGAATTAAATACAATTGCCATGCAAAACTTAATCGCTTTAAATGATATTTTACAGCGTCATGCAGGCAATACAGCTTATATTACTGGAGTTGGCCCTGTTTTGATTAAACCAGGATTCGGATTTATTGGCACAGGAAACCTGTCAAGCCAAATGGTTAATTATGAAGGGACCAATGAGTTAAATCCAGCATTTAAATCACGTTTTGTAACCATTGAATACAATTATGTATCACAAAAAACAACCGGTTCCTTAGAAGATCAAGAGTTTCCGGAGAAAAACGAACTTTTTAGGGTCATAATAGCCCGGTTGGCTGATAAAAATGGAAATCTTCATGTTCCTGACTCAAAAAGGACATTAGAAGAATTATTTCGGTTTTCTCAATTATGTAAGGTTACTCAGAATGTTTTTATGGGAAAATGGAAAGATGACGAAGCTCAAAAAGACTTTGGAGGGGATGAACCGGAGCTTAGGGAATCTGTATTGTCAATACGAAATATCTTGCACGTTCTAGATAATTGGAATGTGGGGGAAGAAAAAGACTTAAGCAAAGCCTTGTGGGATGGCTTTATTAGTTCAATCACTTATCCTGATGACCAAAACTATATTCTATCACAAGGGGTGCGGTTTGGATTTTTTCCTAAAGGGGAAGGATGGAACGTAGAGACAAAAGCCACAGGAGAAGCAACCACAACATATGACGAAATTCGTACCTGTCCATATCACTATGTTCGTCCATTAACAGAAAGCTTAAGTTATTTAGATGTAGTTCACCTGGTATTTGGAAAAGGAACACCAAGGAAAGCTTTTTCAAAAGAATTAAAAGAAGCTCTTGAAATTGATAATGATGATTTACCTCAGATTGATGGGAAGAAATACCAGGAACTGGACCAACAATTATCTCATTTAGAGCATTCAAAAGACCTGCTTGAATATATGGAAGGTAATGGAGAAGATGTGCAATGAGTATAAAAATGAAAAAAGGTTTATTAGCAGATGGAAAGAAGTTTAAGGAAGAAGTTGAAAAGCTGAGAAAAAAGCTGGATGAATGCCAAGGAAATGGGTATTTAGAGGAAGGCTTCGAAGAAGAGCTGGAAAAACTTTTACAAACAGAAGAAACATTATTAACTGGCTTAATTCCTTATTACCGAGTTTACGCAAATAATTTCAGGAAGATTTCAATGAAGATAAGTCCAATAAAACAATTGGGGGCTTTCAGCTTTGATAGCTTTTTACAAACTTCGTTACAGGTGAATGAAAATCTTTTTATTACAAGCAGTGTAGATAGAAAAGTTCAGTTTTTTTATATAGATACAGAAGTTGATTCTTCGAACCATAAACAAATGGAGGGAGAATGGAGCCCACCTATCAAGGAAATAAAAGAGACAATTTCATTTATATATAAATTAAATGACAAAGAAATTTTGCTTTTGGGAGTCAGAGGGGGATGTTATCTGCTTTCAAGTGATAACTTTGATAAACTGCCTAATGTGGATGGACAGATTGAAGTGAAAAGGATTCAGGCAGATTCTGATTTGAATGGATTTGGAAGATGTTTCCCAATTGGAGATGGTTTGTTTTTAGTGGAAAATGGAGATGAAGCATTACGTTTATTCGAAATAATAAAAGTTAATGAGGAGTATCGTTTAATATCTCACAAAGATATGGACTGCATGATTTCAAATTGGACTACATTAGGAAAAATAAAAGATGATTATTTTGCAGTCGGAACAAAGACGGGAAAATTGAACTTTCTTAAATATAAGAACAAACAACTTACTATTACTGAAGAAGTTGATTTGCTGGATGATGAGATAAGGCAAATCAAATGTTTGGAAGATGAAGATGGCAGCAGGAATTCCCTTATAGTAACAGGTAATAAAGGACAGCTTAAAGTTCTTTCTTTCTATGAAGATTCAAAAGATATAAAAATGGAATTGGATAATTTGAAAGGTAATTTATTTGATGTTCAATCAATAAAAGGTACAGCTGTAATTGTAAGTGAAGATGGAATCTTATACTTACTGGAAGAGAATTTTGGAGATTGGAAATTAAATGAAGAGGCAACTATGAAAGATATCTTTTTTACAGATGTTTTTAAATTGGGTATTTCAAAATATTTAGTCATGGATATAGAAGGTAAATTGAATTTGTTATACATTGATCGGATCAATACACCAAAAGATTTGTGGAATATGCCACTTTATAGGTAGGAGGGAGATGAGTATGTTTGAACTTGATGAACAAGCACTAATAGAGGAATCTAAAAGGCATTGCGAAGAATTTTTACAGAAAGAACAACGCTCATTAGCCACATTTACAGGAGATTCTGGTTTGATGTATATTCCGGATCCGAAACTACAAAGATTTCTGTTGGATCCGTCTAAAGGAGTCTTGTATTTGCCATTGGAAAGTTTTTTAGATAGAGAATTAGATGAAAATCAAATCATGTGGCATATCTACTATGAATTAGCATTATATGCGGATTGGAAAAAACAAGCTAAAAAATATCGGAACAGAAAAAACGATTGGCAGAAAGAAATTGATCACATGACAAACTATGTTTTAGCCAGGATAAAAAAAGAAGGGCTGGTTAATGATCCTGCATACCAATCAAAAGTTATTTCTAATTATGTAAGAAAAGAAATTCTTGATTTCTTGTATCTTTTGGATAAACTGACAGCGTTTTTAAGAGTTTTACAAATGTGTCCTATATACAGGGATGAAGAAAATTTTGAGAAGATTGTTTATTATATGAAACAAACAGGCAGGACTATGGAGTCAATTTCTCAGATGCCCAGGCACAGAGCTTTTGCAAACAGTTTCTTAATGATTGAATTATATAAAGCAGAGCCTAAAATTGAAGAATGTATTGAAAATCCTTTTGACAAAAAAATCTTTAGTCAGCCTTTAATTGATTATATTCATACTCAATTAGTAAGACAAATTAATAATAATCGGGGAATTATAGATAGAGATCCATTCATTCGCTCTTTCATCTTTCCAACTTTTGAACAATTATGGAAACAGGAAATTGATGAAATGATATTTTATAAATCAAAAGGACAGGAAGAAGAACTGATTAAAGGTAGTAAGAATTCTTTTGAACCATCAAAATCAGATGAAATACCGGATTCACTGGAATCTACACAAGAGGAAGTAGAAAAAATTTTAGAAGAGATGCAGAATCAACAAGACCAATCAAGTGAAAGCATACAAAACACGCTACAAGGAAAGGTAGATTTAGAGGTTTATGGTATAAGCCAATCAGATCAACAATTGTTTCAATTTTATTCTAATAAAATGAAACCAGAAAGAGAACAAATGCGTCAATTTTGGAAAAAGTTAATAGGGGACGCAAAAAAAGAAATTAGTGTAAAAAAAGAAGATCAGGTAAATGGGAAATTAGATATAGACAGCTTTATTAATACTTATCCGGATTTTGTAGAAGCTGAAAAAAAGGGAAATTACAAAAATCTGCCTATTTTTAATAAATATCTATTGGAGACTCAGGCAGATGTATTGCCTGAAAGAATAGAAATCTCATTTGTAATAGATAATTCCGGATCAATGGATGCGTCAAAAATTGAAGCAGCCAGAAAAGCTTTGGCAGTGACTTTGTTGTCTATAGATGATTTTAACGGATATTTAAAAGGCAATGCAGAACTGCTAAATCAAAAAGTAGAAGTTTTAAGTGAGACCTGGTTTTTTGGCAGTAAGTATTATAATGTAAAAGATTTTAACCATAAAAATCTGAAAGAAAAAGAAAAAAGCGATATCATCCGCTCAATAGTAAAGTTGGATGCAACAGGGGGAGCAACAGATGATGCAAGCTGCCTTAGAGAAATATCCAATAACATTACCTCACTGCAGGAAAGAGAACTGAAAAAAGGAAAACAAATAAAGATTGTTTTTGAAATTACGGACGGCGCATCAAGTTTCCCAGGAACAGCAAAAGAAGCAGTTCAAGAATTATTATATAAACATGTGGAAGTTTATGCATTTCAAATAGGGAAAAATAGTGAAACAAACGAAAAAATCTTTAACTTTGTATGGAATGAAGGATATAAACAACCACATGGAGTAATAATTGGAGAACAAGTAGAGAAACTGCCTAAAGAATTGTTAAAGGCAGTAAGAAAAAATATGCAGTCTATTTTTAAAAACTAGTTGGAAAGCTGATCTAAGTCATTTAGCCCGTAGTATTGGTAATGTTAAGCAGAAGCGGTGACTGTTATTTTCTATAATCATTACCTTATTTACTTCTATCAGGGGTTGTTGCAATATATTCCATACCGGACATGGATTGTAAACAGTTGATCCTGTTCTGGTATCCCTGTTCTATTGTGCCACAGCCCCATATATAGTAAGTGATTATTTCTACTAAAGATAAAAGTTCAATTTTTCATTTATCAGGAGTAAGTTAATGTTTCATATTTTGCGAAAACTCCCGCATAATGTTCTGTACTTCTTCTATACATTCCGGCTTTAAAATAGCCATCATTCTGGGAATGAAATTTTCCATATACTCAGTATTGAATGAGCCGTCCGCTTGTTTTGCGAAACTCTCTGATAGAAGTGCTTTGGCATCATCCTGTTTGCCTTCTTGTACTCTTTCTAAAATAAAGTTGTAAAATTGTTCCTGACCTTGATTCATAATATCTAATATCCTCCATTCCGGTGCTTAGGCACCATTTTGAGAGTATTATTCCTCATATGCCTTCACATATACAAAATTTTCATTATTTCTTTTCATTTGATAATCTTTATTTAATATGGAATTAATAAATCCATGTCCGTCAGATTCTATGGGCACAAGCTTTATTTTAAGTTCACTTTCCACTTCATCGGCGGTGATATCATCAAGGAAGACCTTCTCGCCGGTTCTTAGCATGTTTGATGGAATCAGAAGGCTGGTACCCAAATCTATTCCCTTATCTTTCTGCTCTTTTAGCTGCTTAATAAGGTCTTGTCCAGTAATTAGTCCTGCTACGGTAATTGTCTCCCCGAAGAAATGGTTTTTTATGCAAAATACATTGATCTTTACATTTGGGAAAGCCTGCATTATTTCTTCTGAAAAGGACTGTATAGTCTTATAAGCCAGCTTTCCGGTAGCTATTGTAATGTTTCTGTGCAGGGACAGCTTTAAACTGTTGTATTCTTCAGCTGCAATAACTTTATTCAATGCCTCATGAAATTCATTTATAAACAGTCTCATCATACCTACACCGTTTTCTAACTGTATATAACCGTCATAAAATTCTTCCTCTGGGAATTCACGTTCAGCAATAATATAAAACTCATCACTGGCATGAATGAAATGAAGCCCATATTTGTCATAAAGCCCCTGTTGATAGCTTTCAATCAAATCGATTACTGAACCGGCTTCTTCCTTAGTAAATAGTTCGAGAGGATACAGCCCCTTACGGTATTTGGTTATCCCCGCAGGTACTACGGATACACTCCTCATAAATGGAAGGTATTTGGACAGATCCTTTATGGATCTTTCAAGTTCGGAGCCATCATTAACATTTTTACATAAGACAATCTGACCGTTCATTTCTATACAACCTTCATATAGCTTATCAAGATTCTTAAGAGCACTTCCGGCGAAACGATTGTTAAGCATCTTACAGCGAAGTTCAGGATTGGTTGTCTGTACGGATATATTAATTGGAGCCAGATTAAAACGGATGATTCTGCTGATGTCTTTTTCTGACATATTAGTCAATGTGATATAGTTGCCTTGGAGGAAAGAAAGTCTTGAATCATCATCCTTGAAATAAAGAGTTTCCCGCATGCCTTTTGGCATCTGGTCAATAAAACAGAAAATGCACTTATTATGGCAGGAACGGTAATCACTCATAAGGCTGTTCTCAAAGTCAATACCCAGATCCTCGTCGTATTCCTTATCTATCTCAAGAATCCATTCTTCACCAGAGCTTTTTCTGATAAGAACTTCAATATAATCATCCTTAATAAGATACTGATAATCAAATACATCGTCAATTTCTTCTTCATTGATAGCTACAAGATAGTCACCGGGTTCTATACCCATTTCTTCACCAATGGAATTAGGCAGCACCGTTTTTATTGGATGACCTTTGGATTTCATTTTCATTTTGTGACCTCTTTCTATAATTTATAATAGTGCTGAATTTATTAATAATTATGCACGTGATTTTCTGCTTATAGGCATATTATCATTTATAATGAGCATTTACTTCTAACTGCAGATTATTATACACATACACCATACGATTGTAAATGACAACATACGCCAATTTTGTATTCTGTTGACGAAAGATGAGGACAAAAAAGTTGGCAGAATTATAATTTATGTGATACAATACTGTTATTAAAAATATAATACATTTAAGGTGTCAGAATACCAAATTGGTTCTGATGAAAAGGGAAACAGGTGAAAATCCTGTACGAACTCGTCACTGTGATAAGGGAGTTGCGGCAAATACGTCACTGATATTAATCGGGAAGACTGCTGTTAATGATGATCTTTTAGTCAGGAGACCTGCCTTGGATGAAGCTACTACAGCCACGAGTAACTGGTTTGGAATGGATGATACGTTTTTTTTGTGTCTAAATTTATACCTCCATGCCCGTTGTGGCAATGGAGGTTTTTTTATGGCAAAAGTAATCATGGTTCAGGGAACTATGTCAAATGCAGGGAAGAGTTTGCTTGTAGCAGGCTTATGCAGAATATTTAAGCAGGATGGTTACCGGGTCGCTCCTTTTAAGTCTCAGAATATGGCCTTGAACTCCTATATTACGGAGGAAGGCCTGGAAATGGGAAGAGCCCAGGTAATGCAGGCAGAGGCAGCAGGAATAAAGCCCTCGGTATTGATGAATCCAATACTATTAAAGCCTACCAATGATATTGGTTCCCAGGTAATTGTAAACGGCGAAGTGATGGGGAATATGAATGCTAAGGATTATTTCAAGCTTAAAAAGAAACTTGTGCCGGATATTAAAAAAGCATATGAAGAACTGGAGAAACAGGCAGATATTATCGTTGTTGAAGGTGCAGGAAGTCCGGCTGAAATCAATTTAAAGGAAAACGATATAGTAAACATGGGGCTGGCAGAAATGCTTAACGCACCGGTACTTTTAGTGGGGGATATTGACAGAGGCGGTGTCTTCGCCCAGCTTATTGGTACCTTAATGCTTTTGGAAGATTGTGAAAAGGCTCGGGTAAAGGGACTTATTATCAATAAGTTCAGGGGAGATAAATCAATTCTGGATCCGGGAATCACAATGCTTGAGAACAAGGGAGGTATTCCGGTAATAGGAGTAGTTCCGTATATGAACGTATCTCTGGAAGATGAGGATAGCCTGACAAGCCGATTTGATAAAAAAGAGGAGGCACAGATAGATATTGCAATTATCAGATTCCCCAGAATCTCAAATTTCAGTGATTTTTCTGTTTTTGAACAAATTAAAGGAGTATCTGTAAGGTATGTTGATTCTGTTACTCAGCTGCATCATCCGGATATGATTATTCTGCCTGGCAGTAAGAATACTATGGGTGACTTAAAATGGATGCGGCAGAATGGCTTAGAGGCAGCAGTGAAAAAGGGAAAAGGTGACTGTGTTATATTTGGAATTTGCGGGGGCTACCAGATGTTAGGCAATAGAATATCTGATCCCTATTCTATAGAAGAGGGAGGATCAATCCGCGGAATGGAATTATTCCCAATGGAAACGGTACTGGAGAAAGAAAAGGTTCGTACTCAGGTAGAAGGATGTTTCGGGAAACTAACCGGTGTACTATCAGGATTATCCGGCATGGGATTAAAAGGTTATGAGATCCATATGGGAATCACCCGGCTTGAGCAAGGCTGTAAACCCCTATGTACTCTTACAAATGCATTGAATGGTCAATGGAAAGAGGATGGAATTTTCGGAGATAATATCTATGGTACTTATGTTCATGGGATTTTTGATGAAGGAACAATTGCTTCTGTTATAGTGAATGGTCTGGCAGAGAGAAAAGGCATTACCTTGGAAGGGGGCCTGATGATGGATTATAGAAGCTTTAAAGAAACCCAATATGATAAGCTTGCAGATACTTTAAGAAAATATTTGGACATGGATGGAATATACAGGATTTTAGAGGGAGGGGAATATGACAGCAGAAGCATTATCTAAATTATATATTGACAGACCGGATGAAAACATTAGGGAAAATGTAAAAAATATCTGGGATGGAATTGCAAAGCCCTTAAAGGGACTTGGCCAATTTGAAACAATTTTCGCACAAATTGGAGCCATAACGGGAACCACACACATTGATATTTCAAAAAAGGCCGTGATTGTTATGTGCGCAGACAATGGAATTGTGGAAGAGGGAGTAACCCAGTATGGCCAGGAGATGACGTCAATTATAGCCTCCAGTATGGTAATGAAGGATACTTCTGTGTGTAAAATGGCAAAAGTGACCGGGGCAGATATCCTGCCGGTGGACATCGGAATAAACAGGGATAATGAGATAGGGGGCATGATTCAACGTAATATTGCACATGGAACCAGGAATTTTAAAAAGGAACCGGCCATGTCACAGGAAGATGTCCTGAAAGCAATAGAAGTTGGAATTGCAATGGTTGCTGACTGTAAAGAACAAGGTTACAGCCTTGTTGCAACAGGAGAAATGGGGATTGGCAATACCACCACAAGCAGTGCAATGACAGCAGCCCTGCTCCAGTGCAGGGTAGAGGATGTTACAGGAAAGGGTGCAGGACTTAGCAGGGAAGGAGTGAATCGTAAAGTGGAAGTTATTAAAGAAGCATTGGATAATTATAACTTTCATAAGAGTGAAACTCTTCGAATCCTGGCAACTGTGGGAGGGTATGACATTGCCGGACTAACAGGAGTTTTTATCGGCGGAGCGGTTCACCATATTCCGGTAGTCATGGATGGTGTGATCAGCGGAGTAGCAGCTTTGACTGCGGAAAGGCTTGTTCCGGGAGTTAAGGATTATATCATCCCTTCTCATCTGAGTAAAGAGCCAGCTGCAATAAAGATAATGGAGGAACTTGGACTGCACCCGGTAATCCATGGGGAAATGGCATTAGGGGAAGGTACCGGTGCTGTGATGATGTTTTCATTACTGGATATGGCACTCTCCTTATATGATAACCCCGTTACTTTTGAAGATATCAATAGGATAGGTAAATAACAATGTTTGTATTAATAACAGGAGGCAGCGGCAGCGGAAAATCCGCCTATGGAGAGAAAACAGTGGTCTCGCTGGCTAATAAGCTAAACGATCCGTCCTTATATTATATTGCTACCATGCAGGTTTACGGTGAGGAAGGCAGAAAAAAGGTGGAACGGCACCGGATATTAAGAGCTGGAAAAGGATTTGAAACCATTGAGCAGCCGGTCAATATACTTGAAGCACTGGAAAATATGAAGAGTGGTAATAAAATAGTTTTGCTGGAGTGTATGTCAAATCTGGTAGCAAATGAGATGTTTTCAGGAGAATTAAACGTAGTGGAGGATGTAGTAGACAAAATTTGTAGAAGTATATGTTCCCTCAGGCAAAAAACAAATGACCTGATTATTGTTACTAATAATGTGTTTGAGGATGGTATTGATTATGAAATTGCAACAAAGAGTTATATGGAAGCATTGGGAAGAATTAATACCCAATTGGCAGCTATGGCGGATGCAGTAACAGAAGTTGTGGCAGGCATTCCGGTTCCAGTAAAGGGGGAATTGATCAAATATGATTAGATTGTTAATCAGATCATTTATAATTTCATTTTCAATGTATTCCAAAATTCCCGTTCCACAGCTTGAATGGAAGGATCAGGATATGAAATATGTTCTTTGCTTTTTCCCTTGGGTGGGTGCTGTAATTGGACTTGTGACAATGCTCTGGGGGATAATTTGCAACAATTTATCTATAGGAAGAGTATTATACACAACGGTTGGAACAGCAATACCTCTTCTTGTTACAGGTGGCTTTCATGTAGATGGCTTTATGGATTCTATGGATGCCTTTCATTCCTACCAGAGCAGGGAAAGGAAGTTGGAAATATTAAAGGATTCTCATATTGGTGCCTTTTCTGTAATACAACTGGTCTTATATTATTTGGTGTATATGGGGGCTTATTCTGAAATTATAAGCCTTAGGGCATTGGCTGTAGTCAGCGCCGGTTTCTTTCTCTCCCGTACTTTATGCGGAATTGGAGTTGTAACCTTTAAAAATGCAAAAAAGGACGGATTACTGTTTCTATTTTCCAGTAAGGCCCATGAAAAGATTGTGAAGATTTCTCTTTATATACAGCTTATACTATGCTTCGCTGTAATGATAACCTTGTCATTATGGGCAGGCATGGCGGTAATTGCCGGAACTTTGTTAACTTTCGGTTATTACCGTTACCGTTGCTATAAGGAATTTGGCGGAATTACTGGGGATACTTCCGGATATTTTGTAACTCTATGCGAAGGAGTTACTGTAGTAATTGTGGGTGTTTGCTCAATAGCAGGGTTGATCTGATGTTAATGGGAGGCAGGTTGAAACAAGATTTTTAACCGGTAATTTGTGGGGCACAAAGTTGCTGTGATTATTTGGCGGCCAAAGTACCGGAATCGAGGATGCAATTACAATAAATATTTAAATTATGGAAGGGAAAGAGTATGGAATTATATATTGGGGGCTATGCCCAGGGAAAATTAAGTTATGTGATGAAGCAGACCGGAGTACCTTTAGAAAAGGTACTGGATGGTGCTTTGGAAACGGACGGTTCCTCTTATGAAGATGTAAGAGTTCTTAACAATTTCCATATGTTAGTAAGGAACTGGTTGAAAGCTGGTGTGGATCCCGAGGAGGAAATAAAAGGGATATTACTTAAATGTCCCCGGTTAATAATTATCAGCGACGAAGTTGGAAACGGAATTGTTCCCATGGAAGCAGAGGAAAGGGAGTATAGGGAGCGGCTTGGAAGAATTCTTTGTACTCTGGCAGAAAAAGCAGAAAAGGTGGAGCGGGTCATATGTGGAATCGGACAGAGACTCAAATAAATCTGATACTAATACGACATGGAGAGACAACCTCCAATTCCTTTGGCAGATATCTTGGGCGAACAGATGAAGAACTGTCAGCGAAGGGAAGAGAAAAGCTTATTACCAATAAAATGGCAGGGAAATATCCAAAGGGAGAGATTATATTTTCAAGTCCCATGAAACGCTGCCTTCAGACCGCAGATATTATCTATAGCTGCAGGAAACCTATTTTGATACAGGAATGGAAGGAGATGGATTTTGGCCGTTTTGAAGGTAAGAACTATAAGGAATTGAAGGAAGATATACAGTATCAAGCCTGGATTGACAGCAATGGGGAATTACCCTTTCCGGAAGGAGAAAGCAGAGAGGAATTTGAAGTCAGATGCAAGGAAGGTTTACATAAGCTGCTTGGAGTAATGGAGCAAAAAGCAGGAGAAGCACCGGCCACAGCAGCAGTTATAGTTCATGGGGGCAGCATTATGGCGCTGTTAAGTGCTTACTGCGGAGGGGATTATTTTGATTACGGGTGCAAGAATGGAGAAGGGTATGTGTGCTCCTTAATCAGGAATAACAGTGAAATAAGAATAGAAATAATACGGAAGTTATAGAGGAATAATCAATGATTTATCATATTGCTGGCTTTTTTATTGGATTTATTATGGACTTATTACTTGGAGATCCTTACTGGCTTCCTCATCCAATCCGATTAATCGGAAAACTAATAGCAGAATTAGACAAAAAGCTGTTAGGAGATATCAGTGAGAGGGAACGAAACTATAAAAAAGAATTCATGAAAGGGATTTGCCTTACTGTTCTGGTATTAGTGATTACCGTAGCTGTAACAGCTATTATCTTATGTTCTGCATATAAAGCAGCACCCTTACTAGGCCTGGCTGTGGAAAGTATTATGTCCTATCAGATGCTGGCCACAAAATGCTTAAAGGTAGAAAGTATGAAGGTATATGTAAAGTTAAAGGAAGGGAATCTACAGGGTGCAAGAGAAGCGGTTTCTATGATTGTGGGACGAGACACCCGGGTACTGGATGAAAGCGGTGTAGCAAAGGCCGCCATTGAAACAGTTGCCGAGAATACTTCTGATGGTATTATTGCACCCATGCTCTGTCTGGCAATTGGCGGGCCGGTTCTTGGCTTTTTTTATAAGGCAGTTAATACCATGGATTCTATGGTGGGATATAAGAATGACAGGTATCTTTATTTTGGAAGGGCAGCTGCTAAACTTGATGATGTGCTAAACTTCCTTCCTGCCAGAATCAGTGCAGTACTTATGATAGTTTCCTGCTCCTTTGCCGGAAAAGAATACAATAGGAAACATGCATGGAAGATCTATAAGCGGGACAGAAGAAATCATGCCAGTCCAAACTCTGCCCATACGGAAGCAGTATGTGCCGGAGCTTTAGGGATACGTCTTGCCGGAGATAACAGCTATTTTGGCAAAGTTGTAAAAAAGCCATATATTGGAGATGACTTAAGGGCAGTGGAATTCGAAGATATTGTACGGGTAAATCGCCTGCTGTACATAACTGCAGGGCTTTGTGAAGGAATATGTCTGCTTTGTATGGGAATTTTGCAGATGGTTTTTTAGTTAGGAGGAATAGATGTTTCACGGCGGTGACATATATCGAAATAAAGTTAAAATAGATTTTTCAGTAAATATCAATCCTCTTGGGATGCCGGCTGCAGTTAGGAAGGCACTGTTAGAGGCAGTGGAAAATTGTGAACAGTATCCGGATATTAAGGCAGAGAGGCTGACAGAAAGTCTTGCTGAAAGAATGGGAGTTAATAAGGAACATATCTTACTTGGGAATGGGGCATCGGAGCTGTTTACAGCAATTATCCATGCCGTGGATCCGGGGAGAATCGTGATACCGGTTCCTTCCTTTTATGGATATGAAAGAGCAGTGATGTCTTCCCGGGGGGAAGTACTTTTCTATGAGATGAAGGAAGAGATGGGTTATACACTTGATAAAGGGATTATGGAATATCTTACGGAGGAAACGGACTTGCTTTTTCTGGCTAATCCCAATAACCCGGTAGGAAATTTGATAGACAGCGCTCTGTTGGAACAAATTGCAGAGGAGTGCAAAAGGAAGCAGATACTTATTGTACTTGATGAATGTTTTCTTGAATTTTCAGGTAAGGAAGAAAGGTATACATACAAAAATAGACTGGAAACCTACCCCCATGTGATAGTTGTCAGTGCATTTACAAAAATCTATGCAATACCGGGAGCAAGACTGGGTTACCTGTTCTGTGGTGATAAGGAATTAAGAAACAGGATTGAAAAACATCTGCCGGAATGGAATTTATCTGTTTTTGCTCAGGCAGCCGGAATTGCAGCTTGTCAGGAAAAGGAGTACATAGAAGAGAGCATACAGGTTGTAGAGACAGAGAGGCAATATCTTAAAGGTCAGTTGGAACAGTTGGGAATTAAGGTATATCCTTCTGACGCGGATTATCTGCTAATAAGAACGGATCTGCAGCTATATGATGAATTGCTTAAGAAAGAAATACTGATTCGTGATTGCAGTAATTTTAGAGGATTAGGAAGAGGATATTACCGGATTGCGGTTAAGAAGCATTCGGATAATGTGATGCTGATAAAAGGGGTTAAAGAGATGTTGCAAGGGGATATCATGTTTGGAAGGTTGAAAGAAATTCATTCTTTCCAATACGTTGAAAGGAGCATGGATATAAAGATGCATAATATTGAATTTGTACTTCCTGAGGAGATAGAAAAGAGAAGTTTTGAGATTATATCCAGGGAGCTTAAGGAAAGAAATATTTTGCTGCCGCCGGAGCAGGAGATGGTCACCAAGCGGGTTATCCATACCAGTGCGGATTTTGAATATGCAGATACCCTTGTGTTTTCTGAAGGAGCAGTTGAGAAAGGAAAGCAGTTGATTAAAGAAGGTGCGGATATCGTTACAGACACCAATATGGCAATGGCAGGTATTAATAAGACTGTATTGGCACGTTTTGGAGGTAGTGCTCATTGTTTTATGGCAGAAAAGGAGATTGCGGTTCTGGCAAAGGAACGCCAGATCACAAGAGCGGCTGTTAGTATGGAGTGGGCTTCCAAAATAGAGAAACCAGTAATATTTGTTGTTGGGAATGCTCCTACTGCTTTGGTTCAGTTATATGAAATGATAGAGAGCAGGATGTTCCGGCCTGCATTTATTATTGGTGTACCGGTTGGCTTTGTCAACGTGGAAGCAGCCAAGGAGTTAATATTAAAGACAGATGTTCCTTATATCGTTAACCGCGGAAGAAAAGGCGGAAGTAATGTGGCGGCAGCAATATGCAATGCCATTCTTTATGAACTTGGGAGATAGGAATGAGATATGGTTTTACAACTGGAAGCTGTGCAGCAGCTGCGGCAAAGGCAAGTGCCTATATGCTTTTGACCGGAAAAGAAAAAAGAACAATTACAATTGATACCCCCAAGGGAATTCCTTTTGATGCAGTAATCGAGGAGATTACCAGAGAGGAATTCAGGGTTAGCTGCGCAGTAAGAAAAGATGGGGGAGATGATCCGGATGTTACTACCGGAGCGTTGATCTTTGCCGAGGTTTCATTAGTGGGGGAAGAATCAGGTTTTAAAGGTGGTAAAATTCTGATCGATGGAGGCCTTGGAGTTGGAAGAGTGACTAAGGCAGGTCTGGATCAGCCCGTTGGGAATGCAGCTATTAATCATGTTCCCCGGGAAATGATTACAAAAGAGGTTGAGGAAATCTGTGAGCTAACGGATTATCATGGAAAAATTCGAGTGGTAATATCAGTCCCCCATGGGGAAATGCTTGCGGAAAAGACCTTTAATCCAAAGCTTGGAATTACCGGAGGAATATCCATCCTTGGTACTACCGGTATTGTAGAACCAATGAGCAGTCAGGCACTTCTTGAGACTATACGGGTGGAGCTGAATGTAAAGAAAGAAGGAGGGCAGAAAGCTGTTGCTGTAACACCGGGTAATTATGGGCAGGCTTTTATGAAGAATGCTTATCAATATGATTTGGACAGAAGTGTCAAATGCAGTAATTTTATCGGAGATGTTATTGATATGGCATCTGAGGCGGGGTTTGAGGAAATGCTCCTAACCGGCCATGTGGGTAAACTGGTTAAGCTCTCCGGTGGGATGATGAATACTCACTCGAAAGAGGGAGATTGCAGGATGGAACTAATGATGGCGGCAGGAATTCAAGCCGGAATATCTTTAAAGGCCGCAAAGGATATTCTTACCTGTGTCTCTACGGAGGAAGCAGTACGGATACTGAAGGAATATGGGAAAGTTATGGAGACTATGGAAATTATCATGGATAAAGCATGTTATTATCTGAATAAGCGGGCAGCCGGGAGGCTTCATATAGAATGTATCATGTATGCCAATGATTTTGGAGAATTGGCAAAGAGTAAAGGCGCAGAAAAATTATTAAAAAAAATTAAGGAGGTGGAAGTGTAACTATGGTTTATTTTGTAGGAGCAGGAACAGGGGCGGTAGATTTAATTACCGTAAGAGGAATGAACATGCTGGAGAAAGCGGATGTGGTCATCTATGCAGGTTCTTTGGTAAATCCGGAGCTTTTAAAGTATACAAAAAAAGATTGCAGCATATATAACAGTGCAAAAATGACTCTGGAAGAAGTAATCCAGGTTATAGAGCAGGCAGAACAAAATAATAAAAATACTGTACGCCTTCATACAGGTGATCCAAGTATCTATGGGGCCGTCAGGGAGCAGATGGATCTTTTGGATGAGCTTGGAGTAGAATATGAGAGTTGTCCAGGGGTTAGTGCCTGCTTTGGAGCAGCAGCTTCATTAAATCTGGAATATACCCTGCCTGGGATTGCACAAAGCCTTATTATTACCAGGATGGAAGGAAAGACAGCGGTTCCTGAAGAGGAGAGCATAGAAAGCCTGGCATCACACGGAACTTCCATGGCAATTTATCTAAGCACAGGGATGCTTGGAGAATTGAGAAAAAGACTGCTTAAGGGAGCATATCGGCCGGATACGCCGGCGGTTATAGTTTATAAGGCTACCTGGCCGGAGGAAGAGGCTTATCTGTGTACCATTGAAACCCTGGAGGAGACAGCAAAAGCTCATGGAATAACAAAGACCGCCATAATTCTGATTGGAGATGCAATAGCCCCTCAAAAATACAGTCGTTCCAGACTATATGCACCGGATTTTGAAACAGAATTCAGAGGAATGCGTTTATGAAGTTAAGCATAATAAGCTTTACTGAAAGAGGACGGGCACTTTCCATGACTGTACAAAATGTCCTGGAGCAGGAAATAGATGTTACCGTTTATACAAAGTGTAAGATACTGGAGACAAATAAAGTCCCTATGAAAGGGAAAGGTATTGAAGGACCAGAGTATATTAAGAAGGATCTCCTAACTTGGGTGGGAGAGCAGTTTCAGTCACAGAATGCACTGCTGTTTATTGGAGCCTGTGGCATTGCCATTCGCACTATTGCACCTTTTGTGAAGGATAAGCTGGAGGAACCGGCAGTTCTGGTAATGGATGAGGCTGGTAGGTTTGTTATACCGGTATTGTCAGGACATTATGGCGGAGCCAATGGACTTGCTGAAATAATAGCAGAAAAACTGGGTGGAACAGCGGTACTTACCACTGCAACAGATGTAAACAATTTATTTGCAGTAGATGTATTTGCCAGAAAAAATGGCCTTGTAATCTGTAATCGAAAAGGAATTAAAGAGGTTTCCTCGGCAGTGCTTGCTGGGAAAAAGGTAACCATTGCTATGGCTTGTAACTATCAGGGAAGGCTGCCGGAAGAACTTACCTTGATTTCCTACCCGGTGGTAGGTAAGGCTTCCATTATCATCTCTCCTTTTTTGGAAGATGTAGTCAAAGCAGATCTGCAGCTTTGCCCCAAGGTTTATATTGTTGGGATTGGATGCAGACGAGGAAAATCCCTTCTTGAGATAGAGGAAGTGGTAAAAAGACAGCTGTTAAAGGTAGGAATCCGGCAGGAGTCGGTGGCGTCCCTTGCCTCTATTGATCGAAAGAAGGAAGAAGTAGGTTTATTGGAGTATGCTGAGAAATATAACCTGCCTTACCAGACTTTTTCTGAGGAAGAACTTAAGCACATCCCAGGAGAGTACACTTTCTCCTCTTTTGTACAGGAACAGGTGGGTGTGGATAATGTTAGTGAGCGCGCTGCCATGGCAGCTTGTGGAGAGGGGGGAAGGCTGCTTACAAGAAAATACCCGGAGAATGGGATTACTGTAGCAATTGCAGAACGAAAATGGAGTGTGACTTTTGATGAAGTATAATATTTATGTTGTAGGAATGGGCCCAGGGGCAGAAGAGATGATGACATCCCAGGCAGTAAGGGCTTTAGAGGAAAGCCAGGTTATTATCGGTTATCCGGTATACCTGGATTTGCTGACAGAACGTTTTGCAGGGAAGGAATTCTTATCCACACCTATGAGAAAAGAAGCAGAGCGTTGCAGGATGTGCTTTGAGGAAGCTTGTAAGGGAAAAAAGGTAGCCATGATTTGCAGCGGAGATGCGGGGGTATATGGGATGGCATCCTTGATGTATGAGATGAGTACGGAATATCCGGATTGTAAACTTACCATTATTCCGGGAATAACCGCTGCCAATAGCGGAGCTGCTTGTCTTGGAGCACCTTTAGGTCATGATTATTGTGTTATAAGTTTAAGTGATCTATTGACTCCCTGGGAAACCATTGAAAGAAGATTAAGGGCGGCAGCCACAGGAGATTTCTGCATTGCGATCTATAATCCCTCCAGTTATAAGAGAGCGGATTATTTAAGAAAAGCCTGTGATATCTTATTAGAGCAGTTTGAGGAAAGCAGAATCTGCGGATATGTGGAAAACATAGGGCGGGAAGGAACAAAAACCGTTACTTGTTCACTAAGGGAGTTAAGAGAAGCACAGGTTAATATGTTTACAACCGTATTTATTGGTAATTCCCAGACAGAGCTACTGGAAGGGAAATTAGTTACAAAAAGGGGATATCAGCTATGAAACAGATACTGATTTTTTCAGGAACAACAGAAGGACGCAGCTTGGCAGAATACCTGTGTAGAAACGGCATTCACTGTACAGTCTGCGTCGCTACGGAATACGGAGAGCAGGTCATGGATAAACAGGAGGGACTTACAGTTCGTCAGGGTAGAATGACTGCGGAAGAAATGAAGGACTTCATTGATGAAGGGGGCTTCCTTGGGGTAGTGGATGCTACTCACCCCTTTGCAACTGTTGTTTCAGAAAATATCATACAAAGTATGAAGGATAGTCATCTTCCTTATTTCCGGCTAAAGCGGAATACGAATAACAGATTGGAACAAGAGGGGGATGTTACCTTTTTTGGCAGCAATGAAACCTGCGCTGCCGCTTTGGAAGATACGGAGGGAAATATTCTTCTTACGACTGGAAGTAAAGAACTGGGAGTATACAGCAAATCAGAAAATCTACGTTCCCGGATTTATGCAAGAGTATTGCCGGGACTGGAAAGCATAGCCCTATGTCAGGAGAATGGAATTACAGGAAAGCAGATACTAGCTTTGCAGGGACCTTTCTCCCTGGAATTAAATGAAGCAATCATAAGGCAGTATGCTATCCGTTGGATGGTTACCAAGGAAAGCGGAAATAACGGCGGTTTTTTAGAAAAGATACAGGCTGCCCAAAATACCGGAATTAAGACAATGGTAATAGGGAACCCGGAAAAAATTGGTGGATATACCTTTCATGAAGTATGCAAAGAGCTGGAAAAGCTGACAGGTGTTAAGCTGGAACAGAAATGCAGAATTGATATTTCACTGGTAGGTACGGGAATGGGGAATCAAGCACTATTGACCCTGGAGGCTAAGGAACGGATTAAGGAAGCAGATCTGATTTTTGGTCCGCAGCGGCTTCTGGCAGGTATTTCATCAGATGTAGAAAAACTGCCGTATTATTTGGCAAAGGATATCATACCAAGTTTAATAGAAAAATCTTCAAAGGGGTATGGATATAATGAAAAGTTAAGGGCAGCCATTTTATTTTCCGGAGATACCGGTTTCTACAGCGGAGCCGGGAAGCTTTATGAAGAGTTGTTGAGGGAGATGAAAGCTGGAAGATTAGCAGCAACAGTAAAAATCTATCCAGGGATATCCTGCGTATCCTATCTGGCAGCAAAACTAGGATGCAGCTGGCAGGATGCAGCTATTATAAGTATCCATGGAAGAACTGCCAATATACCGGAGGCAGTCAGAACCAATGGGAGGACATTTCTTTTAGTCTCTGGATTAGAGGACATGAAGGCGCTTGGATCCATTCTTATTAAAGCAGGTATGAAAGAGGTAAAAATCTATGTAGGGTATCAGCTTTCTTATCCGGAAGAACAGATTATGGTATTATCACCAGCAGATTGTTCAGCCCTTGAGGAAGAGGGACTTTATGTCTGCCTGATAGAGAATAACAATGCAGGGAACAGATTCCTCACTCATGGGTTGCCGGATAGAGTCTTTCTCAGAGATAAGGTTCCCATGACAAAGGAAGAGATAAGGGAAATATCTATATGCAAACTCAGGCTATACCAGAATGGGGTTCTTTATGATATCGGAAGCGGCACAGGCTCTATAGCGGTAGAGTGTGCCGGATTATCGGAACATCTACAGGTATATGCCATTGATAAAAAGAGGGAAGCTGCTGGCTTGACGGAAGATAACCGGTTAAAGCACAACCTTAACAACATAACTGTTATTGAGGGAGAAGCGCCGGAGGTATTTAACGGATTGCCTGCTCCTACCCATGCCTTCCTTGGTGGAAGCAGCGGAAACATGAAGGATATTCTTGAAAAACTTTATGAAAAAAATCCCCGGCTTCATGTGGTTATCAATGCAATAACTTTGGAAACAATCAGCGAAGTAACAGCTCTTCTAAGTATTCTTCCGGTAGAAAATCAGGAGATTGTCCAAGTTCAGGTAAGCAGGGCAAATACTTTGGGCAGATATCATTTGATGCAGGCAGAGAATCCTGTTTATATTATCTCCTTTGACTTTAAAGTTCACATGGCAGGGGGAGAAGTGTAAAAGAAAACATTTTCACAAATGGAAGACCGCTATGCACAAATTATCCAGAAAGGAGCATGGCTATAAGAATGAAAGCGCCAAGAATTATGATTGCAGCAGTGAGCAGCGGAAGCGGTAAAACATTACTTACCTGTTCTTTATTACAGGCTATGGTGGATTGTAATAAGAAAGTGGCTGCTTTTAAATGCGGACCTGACTATATTGACCCCATGTTCCACCAGAAGGTGATTGGTGTACCATCTAAGAATTTGGACACTTATTTTACTGATGAGAATATAACAAGGCACCTGTTTTTGGAGGAAGCAGAAGGAAAAGATATCTCGATTATCGAAGGAGTAATGGGGCTTTATGACGGTCTTGGAGGAATAAAGGAAGAAGCCTCCTCCTATGATCTGGCTAAGGTTACAAAGACCCCCATTATTCTTGTTATTAATGCACATGGCATGGGAAGGTCGGTCATTCCTCTAATTAGTGGATTTCTGCAATATGATAGATCACAACTGATTCGGGGAGTGATTTTAAATAACACTTCAAAGATGTTCTATGAGACCTTAAAACCAGAGCTGGAGGCACAGATACCTGTTCCTGTTCTGGGGTATTTTCCAAAGCAAAAGGATATCCGCCTTGAGAGCAGGCATCTGGGACTTCAAATGCCTGATGAGGTGGAAGATCTTAAAGAGCAGGTAAAAAAATCAGCGGATATTATAAAGACTACAGTCAGTCTTGACAAAGTAATGGCCCTTGCTTTACAAGCGGTTGAATTGGAAGGGGAAGAGGTTAAGATTACCCCTCAGGTAAAAAACATACGAATCGGAGTTGCAAGAGATGAAGCTTTCTGTTTTTATTATGAGGACAATTTAAAACTGCTTCAGAAATTAGGAGCCCAATTGATTTACTTTTCACCTTTAAGGGATTCAAAGCTACCGGAGCACATCCATGGTACTCTTCTGGGAGGTGGGTATCCGGAACTTTATATAGAGGAACTATCCGGAAACAGCCGGATGAAAACAAGCATTAAAGAGGCTATTGATAATGGAATGCCTTCTATAGCCGAATGCGGCGGATTTATGTATCTCCATAAATCCATGGAGGATATGGAAGGAAAGAATTTTTCCATGGTGGGAGCCATAAGGGGCAGCTGTCATTATACAGGGAAACTGGTGCGGTTCGGTTACATTAATATTACAGAAGAAAAAGAGGCCTTTCTAAGTAAGAATGCCGGTATTAGAGGGCATGAATTCCATTATTATGACAGTACTGAGAATGGAGATTCCTGTATCGCGTGGAAGCCGGTATCGGGGAAAGAATGGCAATGCATTCACGCCGGAAAAAACTACTGGTGGGGCTTTCCCCATCTGTATTATTACTCTAATCCGGGTTATGTGAGATGTTATTTGGAGAGGGCGCAGGAATATGGGAAAAGGAAAAGCTTATGAACAAAAATCTATTGATTATTATTCATATATTTCTGATTTAGGGAACTGGAATGCGGTTTATAAAGTAATATTCTCCATGGGAGGGTTAATAACGGTAATAGGGGCGGATTCCCTTTGGATTTCACTTGTAACCATACTGTTTATGCTATTTCTCAGTGTTGGGGTGGGAAGAATCCCCATGAAAGCCTATTTAAGGCTGATGAAAATTCCGGCGGCTTTCCTTTTGATGGGAGGAGCAGCAATTATGGTACAGATTGGAAGGGGGCATAACAGTATATTTTATATCAGCTTTTTTCAGACGAAGCTATATATTACAAAGGACAGTCTATTACTGGCTGTTAATGTAACTTTAAAGGCACTTGCAGCCGTTAGTGCATTCTATATGCTTACCCTTTCTACACCTATGGGAGAGATTATATCCGTGTTCCGAAGGCTTCATGTACCTGCCTTGATACTGGAACTGATGCATCTGATCTACCGGTATATTTTCATTCTGTCAGAAACCAATCAGAAACAGAAAGATGCGGCAAAATCAAGACTGGGATATTGTGATATGAAGACTTCTTTTCATACCTTTAGCAGTGAGATGGCTAACCTGTTAGTACTGTCTATGAAAAAGGCGGATATGTATTATGATGCCATGGAAGCAAGAGGCTATGAGGGAACCGGGATTTTTTGGGAAGAAACCAAGACAGTAACAGGGAAGCAGCTGATGTACGGAGCACTATATACTCTATTACTAATGTTGGTTTTTATAGTCTTACGGAGGAACGTTTAGATGAAGGAAAAAATTCTGGAAATAAACCATTTGACCTTTGCCTATGATAGAAATCATCAGGCATTAAAGGATATCAGTATTGCAATATACGAACAGGAAAAGATTGCGGTTCTAGGTGCCAATGGAGCAGGAAAAACTACTTTTTTTCTGAACTTAAACGGTGTGAGGGAACCTTCATCCGGGGAGATCCGGTATCGGGGGGAGATGATTGACAAGAAAAATAAAACCAAGTTAAGACGTAATGTAGGGATAGTCTTTCAGGATGCCGACAGCCAGATTATTGCTTCCACAGTAAAGGCGGAGGTGGCCTTTGGTCCATTGAATATGAAGCTTCCAAGAGGGGAGGTTGAAGAAAAAACCATGGAGGCCATAAGAGAAATGAAACTGGAGGATTATATTACCCGACCTCCCCATTATCTTAGCGGCGGCGAGAAAAAAAGAGTCAGTATTGCAGATATTCTGGCGATGGACTCTGAAATTATGATATTTGATGAACCTACTGCATCTCTAGATCCGGTGAATGCTCAGGCATTGGAAGAAATTCTGGATAAAATCCAGCAGAAAGGCAAAACAATTCTTCTTTCAACCCATGATGTGGATTTTGCTTTTCGTTTTGCAAAGCGGATTCTGGTTTTTTGTGACGGGGAGCTGATTGGTGACGGAACAGCCCAGGAAATCTTTAGGGATGAGGTTATACTAAAGAAAGCGAATTTAAAAAAGCCGGTTTTTATGGAACTATATGACCTGTTGAGGGAAAAGGGAAAAATCAAAGAGACAACAGAATATCCCAAAAAATTATCAGATATTGCTCTACTTTTATAAAAGAATGGTAACAACTAATTAGTTGCTACCGAATCAGTTCTTCAACTGGCAATTTGTGCCGGAGCAAAAAATTGCTGTGAAAATTTTTAAGGGTGCAAAGCATCGGAATGGAGGTTAATATGTCAACGAAACAAAAAAAGATGATTTTTACACTGGCAGTGGTGTCAGTGATCATGGGTTTTTCCCAAAGAGCCTATGGGATGCACATTATGGAAGGATATCTTTCACCAAAATATTGTATTGCTTGGGGAGTTTTAAGCATTCCATTTTTAGTAACAGGATATCTATCCATTAAAAAGAAACTGAAGGATAACAGAAAGAATATTACCCTGCTTGCAATGGCAGGAGCGTTTATTTTTTTAATATCTTCCTTGAAGATCCCATCTGTAACAGGAAGCTGTTCCCATATGACCGGAACTGGGTTAGGAGCAATTTTATTCGGACCCACGGCTGTCAGCATTCTGGGAGTTATTGTTCTGTTATTCCAAGCAATTCTCCTTGCTCATGGGGGACTGACATCACTGGGCGCCAACACCTTTTCCATGGCAATTGCAGGTCCCCTTCTTAGTTATGGTATCTTTCAGCTTTGCAAAAAATTAAAGGTAAATCCTATGGTAAGTGTTTTTCTGGCAGCTTTCTTTGGAGATATCTTTACATATTGCATTACAAGTTTCCAGCTTGCCATTGCTTACCCATCGGAAGAAGGCGGAGTAATTACATCTATGGGAAAATTCTTGGGAGTTTTTGCACCAACACAGCTTCCTCTTGCTGTACTGGAAGGAATTCTTACTGTCTTAATTATGATTGCGTTGAAAACATATGCAAATCAGGAGCTTAAGCTGGTTAATTTAAATTTGGAGGAAAATTAATATGAATAAGACAAAGAGAACAGTTATCTTATTGATTATTGCAGCCTTATTAATAGCTCTGATACCCCTATTCGCATTAAAAGGTGCGGAGTTTGGAGGTTCTGACGATGCCGGAAGTGTGATGATTGAAGAAATTAGAGGAAGTTATGAACCATGGTTTACACCGGTTTTAGAAACCATGATTAAGGGAGAACTTCCAGGTGAAGTAGAAAGTCTTTTCTTCTGCCTTCAGACAGGAATCGGAATTGGTATTCTGGCCTTTTGTATGGGACGTTTTGTAGAGCGCAAGAAGTGGGCGAATACTAAGGGGACAAGTGAGTTATAGGATATACCTTCATGTATTTGGAGGGCATTTTACATAGCAAATTCGTACAGATACCCAAATAACGGGTCAGCAACATGGAGGAATATATGAAACAGGGAATTCTAATTGTTAGTTTTGGAACCACACATAAGGATACCAGGGAAAAAAATATTGAAAAGCTAGCAGAAACAGTCCGGGAAAACTTCCCGGACTGGAATATCTATCAGGCCTATTCCAGTGGAATTGTAAGAAGTATTTTAAAGAAAAGGGATAATATTATTGTCCCTGATGTAAAAGAGGCATTACAGCAGATGCACCAGGAGGGGGTTACCCATGCCGTAGTTCTGCCTACACATATCATAGACGGAATTGAAAATAACAGAATGAAGCAAACTATAGAAAGCTGCCGTGAGTTATTTGATGATATAAAAACAGCAGATGTGCTTCTTGGAAATGAGGAGGATTGTAAGTATATTGCTAAAGCTTTCTGGAAGGAAATAGAGAAAATAGCAGGAGACGCGCCTGTTATACTTATGGGACACGGATCCGCTCACGAAGCAGACAGATGTTATGCAATGGTTGAGAAGGAACTGCAGAGTTATACTGGAAAAGAAATCTATATAGCAACCGTGGAAGGAACGGTTACGATTGAGACTGTGATAGAGAGGCTGAAGGCATCCCCGAAAGAAAAGGGACGTGTACTGCTGCTGCCTTTTATGCTGGTGGCAGGAGACCATGCTGTAAATGATATGGCCGGGGAAGAAGATTCCCTAGCATCAAAACTAAGAAATGAGGGTTATGAACCGGAATGTATCTTAAGAGGAATGGGAGAATATGAAGGAATACGTAATCTTTACATTAGACATTTAAGAGAGGCAAATACGAAGTGTAAAACGCTGGAATCGAGGTTTGAATGAGTAAGGTTTTATATGGAATTGGAGTAGGTCCGGGGGACCCTGAACTATTAACTTTGAAAGCGTTAAGATGCATCAAAGAAAGTGATATAATCATTCTTCCTACGGAATCGAAAGAGGAATGCTATGCATACCATATAGTTGAGAAAGTATATCCTCAGATTAAGGAAAAAGAAATTAAATGCATGCCTTTTCCAATGATTAAAGATAAAGAGATATTAAAAAAGACCCATGATGAGATATATAAAGATATTGCGGGGTTTTTAGCAAAAGATAAAACCGTTGCATTTCTTGTGATTGGAGATCCTTCCATATATTCCACATATAGCTATATTCATGCCAGAGTGTCAGAGGATAAAGGTACAGCGGTTATGATAAGTGGAATTCCTTCTTTTTGTGCAGTTGCGGCGGCACTTGGTATTTCCTTAGGAGATAACAGTGACGAAATACATATCATACCCGGCTCCTATGATGTAGTCCATACTTTGGAACTGGATGGAACAAAGATTTATATGAAATCAGGAAAAAACCTTGCCCAGTTAAAGAAGACTTTGCTGGAATATGAGGGTTTAGAGGGTTTGGAAGTTTATGCTGTATCAAATTGCGGAATGAAAGAGGAGTCAATAAGTATCGGGATAAACAATCTGGATACGGAAAGTGGTTATTTGACTATTGTAATAGTGAAAGAGAAAGTTTGAAAGGGATAGCAGGATATATGGAGAACTCATATCGTTTTTTTGAAAACAGGGACTGCAAGTATTTTCCGTGCCATAAGGGACTTAAGGATTTTAACTGCCTTTTTTGTTATTGTCCTTTTTATACAAGAGAAAACTGTCCGGGAAAACCGGAATACAAGGAATATGACGGTAAAGTAATAAAAGTCTGCACTAACTGTACATTCCCACATCGGCCGGAAAACTATGAGGTTATACTAAAATTGCTTAAACTATAGTCATAATATTTAATAGGCTATGTTCTTCTTTAATGGAAAAACATAGCCTATTTTTATATATATTGTTCTCTGTGACAAAGTAAAAGGAATTGCTTTCATTGGACTTAATGATACAATGTAATTATCTTCAGAGAAAAAAGATATTGTAAAATAAAATATACCCTGAAGAAAGTTCCAGAAAAGTTGAATATTCAGAGTGGTTAGCAGCCTCGCTTATTTGTGCATCAATTGAGAGGACATGGTTTTGTAAAATCAATATACTAATAATAAGGAGTTGACTATATGGAGTGGATTGAAAGATTAAATAAGGCGATTGATTATATTGAAGAACATATGGGAGAGAAAATTGATTATGACCAGGTTGCAAAAGTAGCTTGCTGTTCAACATATCATTTTCAGAGAATGTTTGCTTATATGGCGAATGTTTCTCTTTCTGAATATATCCGCCGCAGGCGTATGTCTTTGGCAGCTGTGGATTTGCAAAGTGGAGATGAAAAAGTTGTTGATGTTGCTTTAAAATATGGTTACACATCTCCCACATCCTTTAACAGGGCGTTTCAAAGTGTCCATGGAATTGCTCCTTCTCTTGTAAAAGAAGAAGGAGTGTCCTTAAGAGCCTATCCTCCTATCAGCTTCAAAATAATTATTAAAGGAGCAGATAAAATGAACTACAGAATTGAAAAGAAAGAGGCATTTCGTATTGTAGGAATAGCAGAGCCCCTTCACAAAGAAATTGATAAGAACTTTGAGATTGTACCCCAGATGTGGCAAAAAGCTGCTATGGATGGATCAATCCCTAAATTGGTTTCCATAATGGAAGGGGAGCCTGTGGGGGTGTTAGGTGTAAGTGTCTGCAATGATTTCGAAGAGTGGAAATATTTTATTGCCGTTGCAAGTGCAAAAGAAACAGTGGATCAAGCATTGGAGGAATATGTGGTTTCACCTTTTACATGGGCAATATTCTCAGGAGAAGGTCAATGCCCCCAGGCTATACAAGAGTTAGAACAACGGATTGTAACAGAATGGCTTCCTACCTCCGGATACGAATATGATAACGGCCCGGATATAGAAGTTTATCTTAACCCAGAACCACAAAATGCTAAGTTTGAGGTATGGATTCCTGTAAGAAAAAAGAAATAACCTTACAAAAATGTTAGTTTATTGTAAGTTTAGACTATGGCATAATAATACTCCTGTGATACAATATAATTGTATTATATTGAAAGGAGTATAGAATATGAAAAAAATATTGAAATCTATGATACTTGTATGTTTTCTTATTTTTCTTTCTGTTTTTACAATAAAGGTTTATCCGGTTATTCGCAGTGGATATGAAATGTACCGCAATTCCAAGAATACAGTTAATCTTGAAAAAACCATAGCAGAAGTTCAAAGCCGTGATAATTACGTTAAACTTGATGAAGTTTCCGAAGAGTTTATAAAAGATCTGATAAAATCGGAGGACAAAAGATTTTATAGTCACAGCGGCTTTGATCTGATTGCAACAACAAGAGCAATGTTTAACAATATTAGGCTAGGATATTTTGCCCAGGGGGGAAGTACCATAAGCCAGCAGCTTGCAAAAAATATATATTTTTCATTTGAAAAGAAATTAGAAAGAAAAGTAGCTGAGCTTTTTGCCTCCCATGATCTGGAGCAGCACTTAACAAAAGACCAGATATTGGAACTATATATAAATATTATTTATTTCGGTGAGGGATGCTATGGAATAAAAGAGGCTTCTTACCACTATTACGGCGTTTCTCCCCGGGATTTGAATTCAGAACAAGTTGCTGCTCTTGTTTGGACTATTAAAAGTCCAAACAATTATAATCCTAATGTTCTCTCTGCTATGACTGCAGATGGAATTTAGATTCATACAGTAAATGTTTTTGTATAATGTCAGATGTCTATAAAATTAATCAGGGCATTCATTGCTGGAGTGAGTGCTTTTCCTCTATGGCATATTAATTGCTTCCATATGGTAACCAGAAAGTTTGGGTTGGAAATTGGAAGAATTGATTTTTCACTTAGTTCTTTTGCTACCACAAAGTCAGGAATAAATCCTATACCAAAAGAGTTTAAGATAAGTTCCTTAATCACCTGTACATTCCCGATTTCATATGTGGGAATTATAAATTCATCAAGCTCTGCTATGATATGATCTAAATACTTTCGATAACTGATATTTTCTTCCGTAAGATAGATAGGATATTGCTTAATATCAGATATGGTAGTATTAGTCTTACCTGCAAGAGGATGGTTGGAGGAAATATAAAAATTAGCGTTGACAGGGGATTCTTTTAATATAACAATATCGGGACGCTGTATTTTTAAGTCCAAAGTGCATACTATATCTACCTCATTATGGTTAAGTAAAGTGAACATATCCGATGTTACCCCGGTTTTTATAACAATTTTTACATTAGAATATTGTTTTTGGAATCCGGTAAGTATTTTTGGAAAAATGGATGTACAGATGGAATCAGCCATTGCAATTCGAATGGTACCGGATATTTCATCGGTACATCCATTTAGTTGTGCTTTTAATTCTTCGGTTAAAAGCTGGATGTTTTGTGTGTATTGTAAAAATATAACCCCATTTGCAGTAAGTGCAATTTTATGGCCGATGCGGTCAAAAAGTAAGTGGCCTAACTCTTTTTCTAAATTAGTAATTTGTGTAGAGACCGCTGACTGTGAATAACCAAGCTCTAAAGCGGCTAAGGAAAAGCTTTTTAATTCTGCAACTTTTATAAAGGTCTGTATATTCTTAAAATCCATTTTTACCCTCCAAGCCATATCAAAAATATTGATGATATTATCTATATTATCAATTATATTTATCCTAAGTAGTATGGTATAGTAATTAATGAAGAAATTCAATATCAAAATACTTAGAGGTTAAATATATGAAGGAAAAGAAACAAACAAATTCAAATAGTAATTTATTTGGAAGTAAATGGGGTTTTATTTTGGCCTGTGTCGGATCAGCAGTTGGATTGGGTAATATCTGGCTTTTTCCATACCGACTGGGACAGTATGGTGGAGCAGCATTTTTGATTCCATATCTATTATTCATTTTTCTATTTGGTTATGTTGGATTATCAGCAGAGTTTGCTATAGGAAGGAAGGCAAAAACGGGTACTCTTGGAGCATATGAGGTTTGCTGGAAGAAATCAAAGCATTCCAAGACGGGAACAGCCTTAGGGTGGATTCCATTAGTCGGTTCTCTTGGTATTGCAACCGGATATGCAATTATAATAGGATGGGTATTAAGAGCTTTATTTGGCTCTGCAACCGGAGCCTTATTTGAAACTTCAAGCGGGAATTATTTTTCACAGGCAACCGGAGATTTTGGTAGTGTAATATGGCATATTGCGATTTTAGGAATTACGGTTCTTATATTATTTACAGATTCAGTGGCAAGAATTGAGAAAGTCAGCAAAGTATTAATGCCGGTATTTTACATACTCTTTGCTTTCTTGGCGGTACGGGTATTATTATTGCCAGGTTCTGTGGAAGGATATAAATTTCTTTTTATTCCTAAGTGGCAGTCTTTATTACAGATTGAAACATGGATTATGGCAATGGGACAGGCATTTTTTTCGTTATCAATTACAGGATCTGGCATGATTGTTTATGGAGCTTATCTTGGTAAAAAAGAGGATATAGTTAATGCTTCACTGCAGACTTCTATATATGATACATTAGCAGCCTTATTATCTGCACTTGTAATTATGCCAGCTGTGTTTTCATTTGGTATTGAACCAACAGCAGGACCCTCACTTATGTTCCTGGTAATGCCCGACATTTTCAGGCAGATCGCATTCGGCAGGATATTTGCATGTATCTTCTTTATTTCAGTGCTTGTAGCAGGAATTACTTCATTAATCAACATGTTCGAGGCTGTTATTGAAAGTTTACAGTATAAATATAAGATTTCCAGAAATATAGCGGCACTGATTAGTATTTTAATATCATTTTCTATAGGTGTATTTTTGGAGAATGAGTTGAATGTGGGTAAATTTATGGATTTCATAACAATTTTAGTAGTTCCCCTTGGTGCAGTATTTGGTGCAGTATCTATTTATTATATACTGGGAAGAAATAAGATTGAAGAAGAATTAAATTGTGGTAGAAAGAAAAAATTGCCGAAGGTATATTCAGTAGTGGCAAGATATATTTATGTTCCTATAACTATCTTGATTTTTATTTTAGGAATTATTTATAAAGGAATAGGATAAACAAAGGGATATTCTATTCTATATTAAAACATTTATTTGTTAGCAGCAAATAGCAGCTAAAAGGTTGTGGTAAAATGACATTGTCATTCTAAGAGCATAACTTCAGCAAAACTGAATTATATACCGGAAGAACCTCACTCTTAAAGTGAGGCTCTTCCTTTTCAGCTTTAGATTGACAATTTCTAATTGAGCTTATCTGTTAAATTACATGATATTTTTTAAGCAGCCTTTCAATTTCAGTATCCTTTATTTTTTTAAGGACTTCTTTTAGTGCCAATTTCTGTTTTAAACTAAGATTAAGTTCTGTTATTTTCTTACCATCCATTAACTGTACCGTTGCATTTAAAAGTGCCCGTATATCATAAACACTTCCCCAAACCTCTGGTACCCCCCGGTCTACATCCAAAAGTGTATAAACAGCTTCCATGGCAGTACGAATGGAATATTCCGTTGTAAAGATGGTATCCCGTTCTGTTTCAGCAAACTGACCGATGAATGCAAAGTTAACACTTCCTTGTGGTACAACTGCAGGACGGTCACCGGCAGAACGAGGCATAAAGAAAGCAGTAATGTAAGGCATCATACATGGAATGGTATTAGCACTGTGTTCTGCAAGTCCTTCGATTTCATTTTCAGGAACACCCATATGATAGAGCCATTCCATACATATTTCCTTTCCGGTACACTCAGTCATGGTCTTCTTCACATAGTTACCCGGTTTATTTGTGAACAGCCCATAAATCCAGCCTACCAGCTGACCTTTAGGTTGTGTACGGAACTGAGGCTGACGATTGAAGGTCCAGCTGAGTAACCAGTTGGAGTCAACAACTGTAACGATACCACCGGTAACAACCTTTCCACTGAATGGATCACGTTTACAAATCTTCTTAACATATGGTGGGATTTTATCATCTAAGGTGGTTACTGTAGCAGACATCCAGTTAGTTTTTTCCGGATTGGAACAGAATTTGTCCGGGTAACCAAAGGAAGAGTCCTGTATAGCAATCTTACGCCACATATCCCAACCGCCACCGGGTTTTAATTCCGTTTTAAATTCAGCAGGGTGATTCTGATCACCTAAGGTAGAGTTCTCAACACATCCGCCATTAGTTATAAATATCAAATCATCTTCTGTTAAGTTGATGTTATCTTCCTTCCCCTCTCGGAGACAGCTGATTTTTTTGGCTGTTTTTTTATTATTTTGAATATCAAATTCCACATTGACAACTTGTGTTCCGTAATGGAACTGAACATTATGACTTTCCAGATATTTAATCATAGGGAGAATCATGGATTCATATTGGTTATATTTGGTGAATCTAAGAGCTTTAAAGTCCGGAAGGCCTCCAATATGGTGGATATAGCGGTGAATATATCTTTTCATTTCAAGGGCGCTATGCCAGTTTTCAAATGCAAACATGGTACGCCAGTATAGCCAGAAGTTGGAATTTAGTACTTCATCATCAAACAATTCTTCAATACTTTTATCATATAACTTCTCATCCGGAGTGAAGAACAGGCGCATTATTTCCATGCTGCCTTTATCGGACAGACTAAACTTACCTTCGGTATGAGCATCCTCTCCCCGGTTTATGGTAGCCCGCATCAGGGAATAGTTAGGGTCTTCTTTATTTAGCCAGTAATATTCATCCAGGACACTGACTCCTTCTGTTTCAATAGAAGGAATGGATCGGAACAAATCCCACATACATTCAAAGTGATTATCCATTTCGCGTCCGCCTCTCATTACGAATCCCCGGTCAGAGTGCTCGTAACCGTCACATGCGCCACCGGGGATATCTTCCTTTTCAAGAATATGAATCCGTTCTCCTTTCATTTGGCCGTCACGAATGAGATAACATGCCGCGGACAGAGCAGCAAGCCCGGAACCTATAATATAAGCTAATTTACGGTCAACACCTTCTGGTTTAACCGGACGTGCAAAAGCTTCATAATTACCACTGCTGTAATACATAATAAATCCTCCTTTAACTTTATAAATTTGGTATTATAAAAGATTGGTTTATGTTATAAACTGCTTAATAATCTTTATGAAAATAACTAGTATTAATAAATTTTACAAATAAGTAAATTATTATACCTTGTCATAAAGTTTTTAAAATTTAAAACGATATTATATATAAGAGAGGAGGAAGCCTGATGGGTACTAATATGAATATTACTATAAAAAACAACTTTTTTAATTCGACTCCTATTAATCAAGGCTTGTATGAAAAAAACTTTGCTATAAAGGGAAGTGAACAGCAAGGAGGAAAAGATTCGGATTCCATATCGATTAGTTCTTTGGGAAAGGCAAAGAGTCTTATTGAATCCTTAACAAAGCAAAAAGAAAAGATAATTGAAAATAAAAATGAGCTTATCGGCAGAACCCTTGAAAAAGGGGGAAGTATGGACAGCATTAAAACAAGGCTTGAAACTTTTGAGGAACAGATTAAAAACATAGATAATCAAATTGCTCAAATTACCTCTGAGCAATTAAAGCAGCAAGTTGAAGAACAAAAAAAAGTGGCATACAAAAAGCCAAAAACAGAAGATGAGATTGAAACGGAACGGTTGCATTCAATGGTAAATATGTCTTCAAGCTTGGATCAAGCGAAAGTGGTGTCTTCTGTGAAAACCAAAGCAGAGGGTGAGTTAAGAGTTTTAGGAACAGAAATTAAACTTGATGCATCACGTAAGGGAGTACATAAATCTAAATATGAACGTCTTGCTGAATTACAAAATAAAGCATCTGATTTGACCGCTAAAATAGGTGAAAGCTTAAGTAAGGTGTACGAAGAAATTAAGGACATTAATGAGAATCAAGTAACGGAAGCAGTAAGCTCAAAAACCGCTAAGAACCATGATTTAGAGAAAGAACTAAAGGATAAAGATAAACGGGATACAGCAGAAAAGACAGAGGACAAGGATGACAATACCAATTCTGATGTGAATTAAGCTGTAATTGCACCTCCAAGCGATGTTTGATAGATTAATGCTTGGAGGATTTTTTATATATAAATGTTAGAGTATACGAGTTATTTCGTACAACCAGCATTAATATAAAATTATTTATATTTCAATACAAATAGACTAGAATCATTTATTTCCTTTTATTAGATTTGCATATTGATAAAATAAGTTGACTTTGATAGAATAAGTGGAAAGATTTTAGTAACTGTTAATTACATTTGGAATGTCAAAGGAGCATAAGAAAATGAAAAGTATGGTAACGTTTGATTATTCATCAGCAAAAGGTTTTATCTCCGATTCTGAAATTACAATGATGGAAAGAATCGCAGAAAATGCAAAAGAGGAGCTGGTAAAAAAGGAAGGTCCTGGTAATGAATTTTTAGGTTGGATTGATTTACCCATAGATTATGATAAAGAAGAGTTTGCGCGTATACAAGCCGCAGCTAAGAAGATTCAAAATGATTCGGAAGTATTATTGGTAATAGGTATCGGCGGTTCTTATTTAGGTGCCAGAGCAGCAATTGAATTTTTAAGACATAGTTTTTATAATTCTGTTTCAAAAGAAATCAGAAAAACACCTGAAATCTATTATGTTGGAAACAACATAAGCAGTACTTATATGAAGCACCTAATTGAAGTAATTGGAGACCGTGACTTTTCTATCAATATGATTAGTAAATCAGGTACAACAACAGAACCTGCCATTGCATTTCGAGTATTTAAAAAGATGCTGACAGAGAAATATGGTAAAGAAGAGGCTGCCAAGAGAATTTATGCAACCACAGATAAAGCAAGAGGAGCTCTAAAGAACCTGGCTACTGAGGAAGGTTATGAAAGCTTTATCGTTCCGGATGAAGTTGGGGGCCGTTATTCTGTTCTAACAGCAGTAGGCTTGCTTCCAATTGCAGTAAGTGGTGCGGATATTGTAAAATTAATGGAAGGTGCAGCTGCAATGAGAGAGCATTGCATTAACAGCTCTTATGAGAATAATGATGCAGTACTTTATGCAGCTATCCGTAATATTTTACTGAGAAAAGGAAAAACAATAGAAATACTGGCTAATTATGAGCCATCTTTGCATTTTGTTTCGGAATGGTGGAAACAGCTTTATGGAGAGAGTGAGGGAAAAGATCAAAAGGGTATTTTTCCTGCCTCCGTTGATTTGACTACAGATTTACACTCCATGGGACAATTTATTCAGGATGGTCAAAGAACTTTATTTGAAACAGTGATGAATCTTGAGAAATCAACTTGTGAAATATTAATAGAAGAGGAAGAAGTAGATTTGGACGGTTTAAATTACCTAACCGGACAAAGTGTAGACTTTATTAATAAGAGCGCTATGAAGGGAACCAGACTGGCACATACAGACGGTAGTGTTCCTAACTTAATTATTAATATACCGGAGCAAAATGAATTTTATTTAGGTCAATTATTCTATTTCTTTGAATTTGCTTGTGGTGTAAGCGGTTACATTCTTGGAGTAAATCCTTTTGATCAACCAGGTGTGGAAAGTTATAAGAAAAACATGTTTGCATTATTAGGTAAACCAGGGTTTGAAAAGCAAAGAGAAGAATTGCTTAAAAGATTATAATCCTTTATGATATAAAAACGAATGAAGGAACTAAGTTTATGAACATGCTTCAGGTTCATGATATAGCAAAAGTGGAATTAGATGTTTATATTTTGAATACAAATACCGATTGTAGTGCGATTATGTTCAGAATGTTTAAAAAATGTTTTTAAGCTTAATAAAAGAAGTTAGTGCCTGATACATGGTGGTATAATGCCTTTTGAGATACTCCCCTTGAAGCAAACAGTTCAGATTAAAAACTGCTTGATTTAAAGGAGTGATCCCCAAAAGATATATGCCATGTATCAGGCACTTTAGTTAATCTATTTTCTTTACAAAATGCTGATAATCCGGTTCGGTTTTCCAGAATCCCCCCCAGGAAAAACCCCGTTTAGTAAATGCTTTAAACAAGACATCATTCTCCCGGATATAATAAGGGTTATCCAGACTTCGGTCCGCATATTTGGAGCCCTCAACAGGCAGGATTACTGTTTTATCTTTCATATATTGAACATATGGATTATACAAAGGATTTATATCGATAGCTAACCCAAGGGCATGTTTGGATAAATGGCTTCCGCCAGGTACCGGACGGAAATTAAAAGAAGAGGTATTATTGTCCGCCATGGAGGTATTGTCATCAGCGTCATATGCATCTATCAATACCATTTTTTCTATAGGGTATTTTGCTTCATATAGTTCTTTAAATATTTCGACTATGTCCTTTGCAATTGCTTTATTTACAATTAGTTCTCCAATATGGGTTTTTTCATCAAATCCATAATGGAGTACCCTTATGTACCTTAAGTCTTTCCGGGGAACCGTACAATCTTCACCGTATGATTTCCCTTTTATTTTATTAAATACATTCTCAGATATTTCTTCATAATAAAAATAAGTATCCATTGCTATATCTTCCACCTTGCTGATGTTTAATATTGTCTCTGCCGGAAGCTGATTCAAAGCTTCTCTTGTATCCGGTACTTCATTCAGAACATTAGTAACTTCCGTATCGGAAGTCGGCTTTTTATCTGTAGAAGTAGTAGGAGATTCGGAAGATTCTTTGTTATTAGCTGAAGCAGAGTTGGTGTTTTTACCTGATGTTGTATTTTCATCTGGTGTTGTACTTTCATCCGGCACTGAATGTTTATCCGGCATTGTACTTTCATCCGAAGCTGAATCTTCTGTCTTGGTTACCTGATTACTTTGTGTCTGCTTTCCTTTTGTATCATTATCCTTACTGCTTTTTCTATACCTCAAGAGGGAAAATACTGCAAATAAAATAATACATAGGCATATTACTATTAGTTTTCGGCGAATTCCTCTCATACAACCTCAATTCCGACGCTTTAGCGCCTAACCCGGGAATATTAATCTTCCTCTATTACATGTATCTCCAAATAATCAAAATCAATGGAATCTATAAAATTATCCTGGGTGAATCTTGTTTTATCATGCTTCTTAAAGTCCGAAACAGTTACATCTAACCAAATTGGTTTAGATAAGTCAAACTGATAACAAATTTCATCCACTGCTGCAAATATTTTTTTTGTTCGGCTTAAGGAAGTATCATCGTTGCATATTACCAGATCCTTTTGCATACGATTGTCCTTAAATACCTTGGCCCACAATCTAAACATAGTGTTCTCCATTTCTTTCATTCTAAATATGTCCAATATTATAGCACACTCTTTTGGAAAATGTATAGTGTAATCCTTATGAAGTTAAATTATTCTATTTTGGAGAGTACCTCTTGAATAAAAAATACTGGTTATTTCTTGTAAAATACTATTTTATAATATTTACGTATGAATTTCCTTTTATGAGGTATTAAAGTGGTTTGAAAACAATATAAAATAGCCCATAAAACCTGATTAATTAAGGTTACGGGCTATTAATTTATATAATTTAAGTATCATATATTACCTGAGAGTTATGATACTTAAGCTAATACATAGTTGATTATGATTATGTGCTAAACACTATTCAAAAACTTTAATTCCTTTTTTAGTCAGTTCTTCAATATTCCCATTAACCTTGCTTAATAATGCTAACATATTTTTAGAAATGGAAACTGCTTCTTCATATATACTATCAATGTCGCTCTTTCTGTTTTCTTTGATTGCATTCATCATGGAATCTCCTAAATGATGGAAGTCGTTGTGCAGTCCATCGATTTTATCCCAATCCGATTTTAAAGCAGGATGGTCTACTGTTAAAGCATGATAGAAATGACCAAAAGAGCATTTATTTGGATTTGTTTGTAATGGGATTATTTCAAAGGTATCTTTCATGGTTTTAAGCTGCTCCAGCCATTCAATATGAGCTTGGGATGCTTTATTTATAACATTGGAAAGTTCCTCATTGGTTACTGCATTTTTTCCGCTTTTTAAGTTATTATATAATTCTGCTACCACGATTGATAATTTACCATCTATTTCGGCAATACTTTTTGCATATTCAACACTTTCCATAGCATCATTATGAATATTTAATGTCATCTGGCTTAACTTTTCGGCATCAATGCTTGAAGTTTCCATTGCCTTATTTATTTCATTAGCAGCAATTTTAATACCTTGCATTCTTTCATCTATATCCGCTACGTTAGAAACAACACCATGGAGCATTTCTATATTACTGCCTACTGTTTCTGAAACGGCATCAATTTTAACACTCATCTGATTTGTGGATTCTAATGCTCTATGCATACTTTCTTTACCTTCTTGTGATGCATTATAAATATGTTCCACAAAACTTTTCATACCGTCTAAATTCATTTTGGTATCTTCTGATAATTTACGGACTTCCTCTGCTACAACAGCAAAACCTTTACCATGTTCACCTGCTCTTGCTGCTTCTATAGCTGCGTTTAATGCCAGCAAATTTGTTTGATTGGCAATTCCTTGTACGCTGTCTACAATTCTACCTACTTCTGTTGCCAAATCCACTAATTGCTCGATTTTGTTACTCATAATGCCAGTATCTTCAATAACATTTTCTTTTAAATGGACAACTTCATTTAATAGATCTTTACTTTCATTATTTTTTTCTGCCAGCTGTTTTGATTCATTGGATAGTGTCTCTAATGTACTGGCGGTACAATCAATGGTTTCTGTAACCTGATTCATAGTTGCGGTGGTCTCTTCTACAATCGCAAGGTTAGATTCACTAAGAACAGCCAGTTCTTCAGCAAATTTCATCAACTGATCAGAGATATGAGTCATACCCACATCAAAAGAACTTATGGCATTGGTAATTTGCAGTATTTCTTTTGCGGCATTTGACATTCTTTTTTCATTATCCATAAGTTTTTCAAATTGCGTAATTACTTTCGTATGCATGGGGTGATTTGTAGTTGGACACACGCCGTCAACCCCATTTATTGTGTCTTCAAAATAATTCAAAATGATTCCCATTTCTGAGCAGGAAGATACTTTCTTTTTCTTAAACATAATGATTGCTCCTTTATCTTGTCGTAAAAGTATTTAATTAATACAAATCCCACTTATAAAAATACTGCTTATTGAATCTTAGATTGTATTAACCCTTATCTTATCCCAATACCATGCATGAGTGGCAGTGACATTACGGTATTTAAATAATAATACTTTATTTTAGAACAAAATATAGAAAAAAGCAATATAAAGTAGGAAAGAATAAAGGAAGGGTAATAAGTATTTTCCTTGCATTTCCCAGTTAGTTCATATAGAATAACTTTATTAGTATGGTTTTATTGAAAGGAGGAGAACGGCTTATGGAAGGTAGTGAACGAAGAGAAAAACTGTTGGAGATACTTAAGGGCTCTAAGGAACCTGTTTCAGGAAGCGAACTTGCGGGGAAGTTAGGAGTAAGTCGTCAGGTTATTGTTCAGGATATAGCTCTGCTGAGAGCAGTGAATAAGAATATTCTTTCTACCACCAAGGGTTATATTCTCTATTATCAGGAGAGTCAAAAAGTAAACCGCTGCTTTCTGGTGAAACATACTACAGATCAAATAGAGGATGAACTGTTAACTATTGTGGATAACGGAGGAAAAGTATTAGACGTTATTGTTTCCCATGATATATATGGTGAGATTTCAACCAATCTGATTATAAGTAACCGGCAAGATGTATATGACTTTGTTCAGAAAATCAAGTATAAGAAAACGGTTCCTTTAAAGGAATTGACGGACGGTATCCACCTTCATACTGTAGAAGCGGATACGGAAACCATATTAGATAACATAGAAGAAGCTTTGAGAAGAAAGAATTATCTTTTGACATTCTAACATGATATTGATAAAATAATTTAGAAAGTAATTGAAGAGGAAGTGCAAGCATGTCATATACTGCTCTTTATAGAAAGTTCCGCCCAACTGATTTTAACGATGTAAAAGGTCAGGATCATATTGTGACTACATTGAAGAACCAGATTAAAGCGGACAGAATCGGTCATGCCTATTTGTTCTGCGGAACAAGAGGTACCGGTAAAACTACAATTGCAAAAGTATTAGCGAAAACAGTAAACTGTGAACATCCGATAGATGGTAATCCCTGTAATGATTGTGCCATGTGTAATGCAATTAATAATCAGACTTCCATGAATGTTATTGAAATAGATGCTGCTTCAAATAATGGTGTTGATAATATTCGTGAAATAGTAGAAGAGGTAAGATACTCCCCTACGGAAGGCAGATTTAAGGTATATATTATAGATGAGGTTCATATGCTTTCAGCGGGAGCTTTTAACGCTTTATTAAAGACTTTGGAGGAACCGCCCTCTTATGTCATCTTTATTTTGGCTACTACAGAAGCACACAAGATTCCTATAACCATCCTGTCCCGGTGCCAAAGATATGATTTTAAGAGAATTACCATAGAAACCATTACAGACAGATTAAAAGAACTGGCAGAAAAAGAACAGGTAGATGCGGAAGAAAAAGCCTTGCGATACGTGGCAAGAATGGGAGACGGATCTATGCGTGACGCCTTAAGCTTGTTAGACCAATGTATAGCATTTTATTTTGGTGAAAAACTGACTTATGATAAGGTGCTTGAAGTCTTAGGAGCTGTGGATGTAGAGGTATTTTCAAGGCTGTTGACCTATATACAAAAGAATGACGTAGCTGCCTGTATGAAGCTTTTGGAAGAACTTATTATATCAGGAAGAGAGTTAACTCAATTTACCATTGATTTTACCTGGTATTTAAGAAACCTTCTATTGGTACAGACTTCTGAAGATGCTTCAGAAATTATAGAGGTATCAACCGAGAATATGGCTGTAGTAAAAGAGCAGGCAAAACAGGTTGATATGGATACGTTAATTCGATACATCCGCATATTCTCTGATTTGTCAAATCAGATTAAATATGCATCCCAAAAAAGAGTTATGGTGGAAGTAGCACTGATTAAATTATGTAAACCACAAATGGAAGGTAATCCGGATGATATAGTAAGCCGTATTAAAGCAATTGAGAATAAATTGGAAAAAGGTATTGTGGCAGCACCCCTGCCAGCAGTGGCTTCCGCTGCAACTTCGGTTACACCGGATGAAGAAAAAAAAACAGTAATTTTACCTAAAGCAGTTCCGGAAGATTTAAAGGAAGTTGCTAAGAACTGGAGTACTATTATGGCTAATACCTCACCCTTGGTAAGATCTTTTTTAGCCAACGGAAGGCCCAGTATAGGCAATAATAATATGCTGTTGTTAGTATTTACAGAGTCTTTGGATAAAGATTTTATTTCTGAGGAATCCCATATAAATGAAATAAAAAATACAATAGCAAAAGTCATTGGAAAAGAAGTGGAAGTACAAACTAAGCTGTTAACTCAGGGGAAGGAAAATATAGAAGATATTCCCGACCTCTCTAAAATATTTAAAAATATAAAGATTGAATATGAGGAATAGGAATTTATAATTCCGTAAGATGGAAGGAGAAATGTTATGGCAAAACGTGGAGGATTTCCAGGAGGAGCAATGCCTGGTAATATGAATAATCTAATGAAACAAGCTCAAAGAATGCAAAAACAGATGGAAGAAAAAACGAAAGAGATGGAAACCAAGGAATGGGAAGCATCTGTTGGCGGTGGAGCGGTTACCGTAAAAGTATCCGGTAAGAAAGAAGTAATATCCGTAGAATTATCAAAAGAAGTGGTAGATCCGGATGATATCGAAATGTTACAGGACTTAATTATGGCAGCTGTTAATGAAGCTTATCGTAAAATGGAAGAAGAATCATCTGCTATTATGGGACAAATTACCGGAGGCCTTAGCGGCTTTGGTGGGGGATTCCCTTTCTAAAAAAGAGATAAATTGATATACAAAATTATATGCCGGAAATATCTTGATTTTTGAGATTTTTCCGGCATTAAAATATTTATTCCATGGTACCGATTATGGTTCTATTATAAATACAGTTTGTTTACCGCATAGGCTGCTATTTATTTTAGAACCTTTTTATATATAAAATTACCAAAAAAGTATATGATATAAATGGTTAATTTATTAATTATTACTTGAATGTTACCAATAAATGGACTATAATTATATCTTATAAGGAGGTGTTTTTATGAACAGGAAATTAAGAAAACTGTTTAGTGTAGTACTATTTTTAGCTATGTTTATTGGAATATTGGGACCAATAAATGTACGAGCTGCAGAAAGTGTGGAAATTAATATTTTAGGTACCAGTGATATGCACGGATTCCTAAGAGCCCACGATTATGCAACAGATACGCCCACAACTAACGGCCTTACAAAAGTAGCTTCCGTAGTAAAAGAAGAACGTACAAAAGATCCGAATCTTCTTTTAGTTGATGCCGGCGATTCTACTCAGGGTAACTTTGTATCAGATTATCGTAATAATGATATTCATCCAGTAGTTAAAGCTATGAATCTGATGAAATATGATACATTTACTTTAGGTAATCATGAATTCAATTATGAATTCTCAAGCTTACAAAATATTATAGCTAAATCCAATGCAACTGTACTTGGGGGTAATATTTATAAGCAGGATGGTACCAGATTCCTACAGCCTTATGTTATAAAAGAGGTAAAGGGAGTTAAAGTTGCTATATTTGGTGTAACTGCTCCTCATGTTGACAGATGGGAATCTGACAAGAGCCATTATGATAACATGAATTTCACTACACCGATGGAAGAAACGGGTAAAATCTTAAAAGAGCTGGAAGGCAAGGCAGATGTTATTATCGGTGTTGTTCACTATGGTGAAGATGGTGAATACGGAGCAGAAGGTATGTATGAAGTAGCCAAAAAGTATCAGGACAAAGTTGATGCATTTTTTATTGGCCATGCACATTCTACCCTTACAAAATACCTTGTAAATGGTGAATTTACAGATGAATATTCCAAAGATGCAAGTACTGTACTTCTTGAAACCGGAAGTAATGGAAAGAATGTTGGTAAAATCACAATTTCTGTTCAAAAGGATGGAGCAGGCTGGAAAGTTGAAGATAAAAAGATTGGAAATATATCTACTGCAGAATACAAAGAAGATGCAGAATTAGTGGAAGCAATAAAAGATATCCATGAAGCCAGTGTAAAGACTGCTAATACAGTTGTTGGCAAAGTGGGCAAGAATTTTTATGACGATCCATTCTTCTTACCGGGAATTCCTAATGCAGTCATTGCAGATGGACCATTGGTTGATTTAATCAATGAAGTACAGTTAGAAGTCACCGGTGCAGACGTATCTTTAGCAGCATTGTTTGATGTGAATTCTAACCTTACTAAAGGTGACTACAAGATGAAAGATGGGGTAAAGGTATATAAATATGATAATACCTTATTTGCTGTAAAGATTACCGGAAAACAGCTAAAAGCCATTATGGAGCTTCAGGCAGGGAACTTTTTCAATCAATATAAAGATGGGGATATTACCATCAGCTTTAATGAAAATATAAGGCTATATAATTATGATATGTTTGCAGGCGTAAATTATCAAATCGATATATCCAAGCCGGAAGGTAAACGTATTGTAAATGTTACATACAAAGGTGCTCCATTGAAGGATAATGAACAGCTTGTTCTTGCATTGAACAATTACCGTTACGGCGGATTAGCTGCAGCAGGATTAATCAGCAGCGATCCCGCAGACGTTGTTTATGATTCAGCAGCTACGGCATCTGTTCCTGCAGTACGTGATATGATATCTGAATATGTTGCAAAACAAGGAAGTATCATGCCTAAAACAGATAAGAACTGGGAAATCATTGGATATAATTTTGACTATGCAGGTGCTGAAAAGGTATATGATATGATTCGTAAGGGTGAAATTGCGATTCCTACTTCTGTAGATGGCAGGACTACCAACGTCAAGGCTGTGAATATGAATGAATTAGTTAAAGCAGGTGTTATTACCCCAGAAGATGCTAAGAGGGTTAGCCAACAACCTGCAAAACCGGCAGAAGAAAAACCGGTAAAAGAGAAACCAGTAAAAGAAGAACCGGTAAAAGAGAATCCGGTAAAAGAAAAACCGGCAAAAGAAAAACCGGCAGAAAAAGAGACAGTGAAACCTGTTGAGGATACAAAATATACTGTAGCAAAAGGTGACTGCCTCTGGAATTTAGCAAAGAAGTTTGGCTGTACAATTTCAGATATTCTTAAGCTGAACAAAGAGATTAAGAATCAGGATCTAATATACATTGGCCAGGTTCTTGTAATTCCTAATTAGGTAATTTAAAATCTTATAAAATGATTTTATGATAAAAGCTTTTCTTTATTTATACTAATACGTTAAAGATATAAATAAAAAATCTTTGTAATTCCGCATATATCCAGAGTGTAGACACACTTGGATTTTATGTTCGATTTTTTATCCATATTTTTACGTATCTTAGTTAAGATAATATAGAAAAGCTTTTATTAATTTTTCTATTATGTTATAATTGTAATAGTGATTTGACTTATAAATCAAAAGAATATGAGGTATATCAATGAATTATTACAGCAGCCAAATTAGCAAATTAATCGAAGAATTATCCAGACTTCCAGGTGTTGGTGCAAAAACAGCCCAGAGATTAGCTTTTCATATTATAAATATGCCGCAAGATCAGGTGAACAATCTATCTCAGGCAATTACGAATGCAAAAGCCAATGTCCGGTACTGCAAGAATTGCTATACCTTAACCGATCAAGAATTATGCCCTATTTGTGCAAGTGATAAGAGAAGCCAGAATGTAATTATGGTGGTGGAGAATCCCAGAGACTTGGCAGCATATGAAAAAACAGGAAAGTATGGTGGGGTTTATCATGTTCTTCATGGGGCAATTTCTCCTATGCTAGGTATTGGACCCGATGATATTAAACTTAAGGAATTAATACAAAGACTTCAAGCAGATGTGGATGAGGTTATTATAGCAACTAACTCAAGCCTTGAAGGAGAAACCACTGCAATGTATATTAGTAAGCTGATAAAACCAACCGGAATAAAAGTGAGCAGAATAGCCAGCGGTGTTCCTGTAGGCGGGGACTTAGAGTATATTGATGAGGTAACTTTATTAAGAGCCTTAGAGGGAAGAGTGGAGTTATAACGGAGGAATTAATATGGCAAATATATTAGTAGTAGATGACTCCCTTTTTATTAGAAAGATTGTTGGCGATATGATACAAGAGGCAGGTCATAGGGTTATAGGTGAGGCAACAGATGGTAATGAGGCAATGATGCAATATCTGAACCTTAAGCCGGATTTGGTTATTATGGATGTAACCATGCCTTATATGACCGGAATCGAAGGGCTTAAGATGATCAAGAAAATTGATCCGAAAGCTAAGGTAATCATGTGTTCTGCCATGGGACAGAAGTCCATGATCATAGAGGCAATACAATTAGGAGCCTCTGATTATGTAATAAAACCGATTAAAAAGAATCGGCTGATTTCTACTATAAATCATGTGCTAGGAGTATAGGGGTAAAAAATAAACTGTCATTCTAAGTATTAAGGCGAATGACAGTTTATTTTTTATTTGAACAGCCTTTTATTTATAAAGGGTATATTTATTAAAGCTATTACAGGCTTTTTCTGATTAATCTATTTCAGCTTCATTTGGATCATCTTTCAGGATTACGCTTAATATTAATGCAACGATGGTACCTGCTGAGATTCCTGAACCAAATAAACTACTTAAGATTCCAGGAAGTTGAGCAACAACATCAGGTCTGAAAGTTACACCTAAGCCAATTCCTAAAGAACTTGCAATGATTAATAGATTACGGTTTGTAAATTTAACTTTTGATAGAGTCTTAATACCGGAAATTGCAACTGTACCAAACATTAAGATACCTGCACCACCAAGTACACAGGATGGCATAATGGATACGATAGTTGAAAGTTTAGGGAAAAGACTCATTAATATAAGAATTACACCAGCTACGATAGCAACAAACTGTGATGCACATTTGGTTAAAGGAATTAATCCTACGTTTTGGCTGAATGTTTGTGCAGGGCCGGATCCTACAAAAGGACAAAGGGCGGAACTTACTGCGTCACCTCTTACACCTGCAACAATATCATCACTGGTCAAGTGTGAACCTGTAACTTCTCCAAGGGTTTCCATAACACCAACAGTTTCAATTACTGTAACTAAATAACCTGCAATAAATGGAACAACGAATTTTGGATTAAAATCAATTCCAAAGCGTGCGATTTCAGGTAACTGTATCCAATCAGCGGAAGCAATTTGTGAAAAGTCAATTAACCCCAATGGAATACTAATAATATATCCGACCACAATACCAATCATAACGGCAGCTGTATTTAACATACCTTTTGCATAACGGTTTAACAGCAGAATAACAAGGAATACAATTGCGGCTACCAGTATGTACATTGGATCACCGTAATTTGGATTACCAACACCACCGCCAATCCAGTCGAATGCAACTGGCATCATAGACATACCCATAAGTGCGATAACTGTACCTGTTACAACTGGTGTGAAAATTTTCATTAAAGGTTTTACAAAAAAGCTAAGAACAAACTCAAAGATTGCTCCTAAAATAGATGCTCCGAAGTAACCTGCCATTCCACCCCCCATTGTGTTGATAATGGTATTAGCAGGAGGTACGAAACCAAAGTCAGTTCCCATAACAGTTGGCAAGCCAACACCGACTCTAAATTTCTTAGGACCAAAACCTCTTGATTGAATAATAGATGCTATACCTGAAGCAAGCAGGGCAGCAGATACCAAATAAGCTGTATCCACTACATTAAGTCCTGCAATTCCTGCAATAATTAATGGAACTGCTACAATACCGCTAAATGCGGTTAAAATATTTTGAAATCCCAATATAATAGCCGTAAGGATTTTAGGTTTGTCAGATACTTGATAAATTAGTCCTGACATTGTTTTTGCTTCTGTTGACTCATTCTTTCCCATGTGTGTTTTCACCTCTCTAAAATTTTAGCTAACCTAGTTATTTATATTAAAAGCAGCAATTACATCTAGAACTATTTAATTTCATTAATTTTCATTCCTTTATTCTTTAAAAGAATGAATCAGTGTTCCTGATTACTGCTGAACTTTTGTATTGAGAGTTTATGCATTATACCATATGTCTAAGAATACAACTAACAAAATATAGTAAAATGTGGTAAAAATAGGTACTAAAAATCCAAAAAAGACATACCTATTTCCTGCCATTACTTAGTACTCTTGCAGGACTCAAATTAAGAATCTAAGAAAAACAGGGCTAGACTGCTTTTCTTAGACCTTAACCTGATTTGTAGCCCAATTAACATAATATTTATATTACAAGGAGTAAAGTGAATGGCTATTTAGTTTATATAAGCAAAGGTTATTAATTATTAAATTCCATTACTTTCAAGAAAATCTTTTAGTAAGTTCATACATACAGATTTTCTATATTCAGCAGAAACTCTGCCTCGAATAGGAACAATTGCTTCGTCAAATGCTGCCAAATATTTTTCCTTCACAGCCTTTGCTTCTTCGATAGTTTTACCAATTAATATTCCGTCAAGCTCCGGTCTTCTGATAACTACATCACTTACAGCACCGAATGCAGTCATACAGTTCATAATCTTACCGTCTTTTATGTCAAGTATCCCTGCAAAAGATACTCTGGAGATCGCTAATGCGTTTCTTGCTCCGATTTTCTTGTAATAATAATTATCAAGTCCTGTTTTACTCATAAGTATTTCTACCAAAAGTTCATCATCTTGTATAGCCAGTTTTTTTCTTCCTAAATAAAATTCCTTAATTGGAAGAATACGTTCTCCTTTACTGCTTGCAAGACGTAGTTTAGAGTCGGTTGCAAAGAAGATTAATACACTATCTCCTTTTGGAGAGCCGTTACAGATATTACCGCCAACAGTTCCTAAGTTACGGATAGCAGGAGCAGCAATTTCAATTACAGCGTCTTTTAAAATCTGAGGAATCAGTTCGCTATGATAAACTTCTGTAAATGTACTGGCAGCACCAATGCGTATATATTCATCATCTGCTGTGATTTGTTTTAATTCCGGTATCTTGTTCAGAAACAGGTAGGAAGCATTATCATCTGCTTCAATCATTAAATCGGTACCGCCTGCATATGGAGTTACTGATTCTCTACCTCGTATTTCCAGAGCTTCTTTTAAGGATGTTGCAAAATAACTTTTTACCATAGTCCTTTACCCTCCTTTGCTGCAATGCCGATTGCCTCTACAATAGCATTATAACCGGTGCATCTGCAAAGATTTCCAGAGATTCCTCTGCGAATATCTTCTTCGGTAGGATTTGGATTCTCTGCAAGTATACTTTCAGAAGCAAGCATCATGCCAGGGATACAGAAACCGCATTGTACAGCACTAACAGAAGCATATGCTTTTTCAAGAACTGAGAAACGGTCTGTATGACTGTATCCTTCAATTGTCATAACAGTACTGCCTTCAATGCTTCCCATAGCTACCATACAGGAGTTAACCAGTTTTCCATCAAGGATTACGGAACAGGCGCCGCATTCGCCTTCTTTACAACCACATTTTGCACCTGTAAGGCGGAATTCATTTCTGATTACATCCAATAAGCGTTCATTTTGGTTTGCATTGCTTGTAACTTCTTCGCCATTAAGAATAAATTTAACCATTACTTTTCCACCTCCTGTAAATATTTCATGGCATCCTCTTGTGTATAAGGAATGTGATAAATGTTATTTTCAAGTGCGTTCTCTAAAGCATCAATGTAGGCAGGAGCAGGACCAACGCATGGTAATTCTCCGGCACCTTTTGCACCATAAGGTCCTTCCACATAAGGAACTTCAATAATATCTGTAACAAGGTTCGGTATATCCATTGCAGTAGGAATAATATAATCGCTGAAACTATTGTTACGAATGATTCCTTTTTCATTATAGTTACATTGTTCCATAGAAGCGTATCCAATGGATTGTAAGAAACCACCCTGCATTTGACCATGTAAAATGTTTAAATCAAGAGGGGTACCTACATCATATACACCCCAAGCACCAATTACCTGAGTAGTAGCAGTAATAGTATCTACTTCCAGTTCAATTACATTAACACACCAAGAGTAAGTAGGATAAGCATCTCCGTGGAATATCTTAATATCAAATGGAATTAAGAAATCAGGATGAACATAATGTTCCTCAATTAATTGCTCTTCTCCGGATTTCCATTGTTCTTTTAATTTCTCAGCTGCACGTTTTATTAATTGTCCTACTACCATTAAAGAACGGCTGGCAACAGTAGGACCAGAATCTGGTACTCTGTCTGTATCTGGGTTTGAATAGATTACCTTATCTAACGAAATACCTAAAGTATCAGCTACTATTTTACTAAATGTAGTTTTTGCACCCTGACCCATATCTGTAATACTGATAAGAATCTCAACAGTATCATCTGCATTTTTCTTTAGCTTTGCAATAGCTTTGATGTAGTCTCTTTCACCGCTGCCGGTAAAACCACATCCGTGATAAACCAGAGATATACCAATTCCTTTACGATATCTTCCAGTTTGATTTTTATAAAGTTCACGTTTCTTTCTAAAATCAGATAATTGATCAGCTCTCTCAATCATTTCTGGAAGTGGAACATGGAAATGGAATTTACCACTTGTAGAGGTAGCATCCCCTTGCTTTACCATGTGCTGTTCCTTGAATTTAAGGGAATCAACGCCTAACTGCTTTGCAATATGAATCATTATCATTTCTACAGCAAAGAAGGTTTGAGGAGCGCCAAAACCACGCATTGCTCCATTAGGAAGGGTGTTGGTTTTCTTAGCATCACCAGTTACTCGTAAATTCTCAATATTATAGACACCACTTGCTCCAATGATACCACGTTGTAAAACTACGCTGGATAGGGTTGTATAGGCACCACTATCATAGATTACATCAATATCCATACCGGTAACTTTACCGTCCTTCACAGCTACTTTATAGGTACAAATAGAAGGATGACGTTTTGAAGTAAATTCCATGTCTTCTCTTCTGTCAAATACATATTTAACAGGTTTGTTTGCTTTTTTTGCAGCTACAGCAAGCTGACAGGCAAGTATGGACGGAAAATCTTCTTTACCACCAAAACCGCCACCAGTTACATCTTGAACAATACGTATATCCTTTCTATCGTAGCCTAATGCTTTTGCTACTGCACCAAATACATAGTATGGACATTGCATGGAACCGCGAACAGTCATACGTCCTTCCTCTGGATAAGCAATTAAACCATTAGTTTCCAGATATGCTTGCTCTTGATGACCAGTTTCAATGGTTTCAGTTATAACACGATCTGCTTCTTCAAAGGCTTTGTCCACATCACCTTTGGCATAATTGAAATGAAAGAAAGCAACATCTGACTTACGAACATCTAATACAGGTTCTAATTCTTCGTAATCTACAACGATTTCAGACAGAATTCTTTCAATTCCTTTTTTATCCGGTCCCACTACCATAAGAATAGGATCTCCTACATATTCTACGGTATCTTCGGGAAATACAGGCATATCTTCCTCAACAACATGTATCTTGTTCTCTCCCGGAACATCATTCTTATCAACAATACAATATCCGGCAGGAATTTCAGGAAGAATAATGTTTTTGATTCTTGCTTTTGCTTTGGTGGAACGCAACATTTTGCCATAAAGCATGTCTTCCATCACTATATCATCCACATATAGTGCTTGACCGCTAATTTTGGCGTCGTGATCCCTTTTTTTTACAGACTTACTTATAGCTTCCATATTTACCTCCTACAACTTAGTTTAAAAGGTTACCTTAAAAATTTGTTAAAAGTTTGGCTAATAAAGGTATATTTAACTGTAAATATCAGATTTGAATTAATCTGTTCTTAAGTATGATAAAGCACAAATAAAAATGCTTTACACAAAATAAATAACCCATAACCTATAACAATCTCACTAAGAATATTATAGGTTATGGGCGATTTTTCGTCAAATTCTTTTACAAAAGAACTCGAATTAGAAATTCTTTATATACTTAGAACAACCTTTTAAACTCCGCTTCTGCAAACTTTCGTACATTATGTTCAAATTCCAGATACTTTTCCAGAAACTCCAGACCTTCTTTTGTTAAATAGGTATTTCCACCGTTACTTCCTCCGTGTATTCTTTCAACAACGGCATATCCAAGCTCTTCTTCTAATTTATTTAGCATGGACCAGGCTTTGCTATATGAGAGAGCAATGTGCTTACAAGCATTTCGTACAGAATGGGTTTCTTTAATCAGCATCAATAGCAATTTTGTTCTGGAGTTAAAGAACATGGATTCTTTTTCAATGCTGATCCTTAGGAAAGGATGGTAAATGTGCTCATTATGTTCTTTAAGTAATGCATCCAGCCGATCCATGTCATCAGTGTCATGAATAATACCTTCATCCTCTACTTCCATAAGCTTTCGTTTTACTTCCAGGCTTTGAACGGCTCCCCGTAGTCCCTGGGGCCCATTATAGGATAGAATGGAGGGTAGTAATTTATTATCTATTAAGAGGGGGTGCCCGGCTCTTCCCTGATAAGAAGGCGCAATAAGGGGTTCACCGGAAGTAATCATTTTAACAATAGTATCTGGTGTAAACATAGGAATATTGACCGGTGTAAATACAATCTGGTCGCATTTTTCTTTTAAATACTCAAATCCGATTTTTGCAGAATCAAACATCTGAGAGTGTTCATATTCTTCATTTCGAAGGAATATAACTCCATAGTCGGATAAATCGTATTCAATATCTTCTGCGGCACATCCTGTAACCACAACAATAGGGGAGATTCCGGCTCTTTGAAAAGTCAATACAATTCTTTTTATTACCGTTATAGATCCTATTTTAAGAAGTGGATCGGATTTACTTTTCTTTGATGTTTTACCTGCGGCAACAATAATCCCGCCTGTTTCTTTTAGCTTTTTATAATTCATATACCCATACCTCTTTACTATACTTTTTCTAAAAGCTTTCATATACGAAAGGGTAACATAATACTATTCTACACGGAAAACCTTAAGTTTTCAAGGTTATTTGGCATATATGTATATATTTTAGCATTGGATAACATTGGTCTATGTGAAATTGAATGTTATTATATCTTTATAGATTTGAACAGTTTTGGTCATATTGCTTAGCTTAACCCAAAAGTTACACTTTAAATTGAGCAACTGCCCCTTGTAATCTTATAGCTAATTCAGACAATTTGTTGCTGGAGTTTGCAATTTCTTCTACAGAAGCGGTTTGCTCTTCAGTAGTTGCAGATGCTTGTTCAGTGGCGGCGGCATTTTCTTCAGCGATGGCAGAAAGATTTTGTAATACATCCAGAATACTCATTCGCATCTTATCCATTTCATCTCCGGAAAGGTTTAATTGAGAAAGTGATGCATTGGTGATTTCCATAGCTTCTGCAATTTGTTGGTATTTATCTTTACTGTTATTTACGCTTCTGGCCTGCTCCTCAGATATATTGGATACCCTTTCCATGGTTTTTACAGCATCGTTAGTATTTTGCTGTAATTCAGCCACTATAGTATTTATAATTTTAGTAGAAGCTTCTGATTGTTCAGCAAGTTTTCTGATTTCTTCCGCAACAACCGCAAATCCTCTTCCTGCTTCACCAGCTCTTGCTGCCTCTATAGCTGCATTTAAAGATAAGAGATTTGTTTGTGAGGCGATGGATTCAATTACTTTACTGGCTTCACCAATTTGGTTGGAACTATCGTTGGTTTTTATAATTACCTGATAGATTTCATTAACAGCTCCGGTACTTTCGGTGGTTATTTTGCTTAATGAATCAATTTCATTAATTCCGTTACTGACTACATCGTTAACCTTGTCTTTGGATTGATTTACCTCATTTATATATCCGTAAACCTTTTTAATGGTTTCACCTAATTCAATTGCCTTGGTAGTGCCTAATTCAGTAGAACGTGCTTGTTGGGAAGCTTCGTTAGCGATTTCTTCTACTGTTTTTGCTACTTCTTCTGCGGCATTTGCCGTTTGCTCAGAAGTAGCGGTAAGTTCCTGGGAAGAAGCGGCTAACTGTTTGGAGGAATCATTGATTTCCCTGATAATCTTACGCAGTTCAAGAAGGATACTTTGCAGTGCATTTGCAAGTTCACCTATTTCATCCTTTTTCTTTAAATCCTTTTTATCTACATCTTCTGATAAATCTAAGTTTGCAATTCTTTTAGAATACTCAACGCCTTTTATAATTGGCTTTGTAATTGAATTGCCTAATAGATAAGTAACAAGGATGCTTATCAGTAAGATAACTGCAAGTACAATTATAATAATCCTCTCCAGCATAGGCAATGCAGAAAACAATTCGTTTTCAGTAGCTGTTATAGCAATAATCCAATCGGTACCTTCAATGGGAGAATAGCCTGCATATAGATTTTTACCTTCAAAAGTATAATCATAAAATCCATTTCTCTTACTGATCATTTCTTCAAACAATCGGGATAAAGAGGTTAAATTCTTATTATTCTTCACTTCTTCAATGGGATTAAATTGAGAGAATACTTTATTTTCATCAGGATGACCGATAACAGTTCCATTACTGTCTATAACAAATCCATATCCCTCTTCCCCATAGCCGGTGTCATTTACCATATTAGTTAAAGCTTTTCCGTCTCTGCGGCCTAATAATGCACCTACTACTTTACCGCCATTTTTAATAGGTATTACTTGTAGGAGAGACAACTCACCAGTTCCCGGATCGGCACGAAAGAGAATTACTTCTTCTTCCCCTTCAATTGCTTTCAAGGTTGGATCGGACTTTTCCAACTGTGTAGAATTTCCTTTAGAATAATTGACTGTTCCATTTAGCTGGATAACACCCATTTCTATAAAATCCGTATTGGCTAACATACTTCGCAGAACAGGTTGTTGATTTTCCCAGTCCATACTTCTGATATCCTGTAATTCTGCTATGGTTTTTAAAGAACGTCTTTGAGTTTCCAGTCGGCTTTCTTCTAACCTGGCAGCATCATAAGACATGGTTGTAAGTGATTGCTTTGCCTCCTGTGTGATAATATAGTTTGCTACTTGAAATGATATTATGCTCAAAATAATAGAGGATAATAAAACTAAAGCGGAAAAAGATAAAATAAGCCTTGTTTTAATGCTTTTTTTGAATCCTAATTTTATTTTTTTCATCTTGCTCTCCCTTTTAGTATAAAATGATTTTTCTGTTTTTTATATAAAGTGGGATTGTTGCTTACATGAAAAGAAAGGTGAATAAATTAAGAAAGCCTTTTATTATAAAATAAAAGGCATAGTCAATATACTACTGATGCAACCGGCTGTCATGTTTGTAAAAACGAAGACCCTTGGCTTTGCGTCCCTATCTTTCGATAAGTTTGCCCCTTTATATAGTTTCTATTGGTATAATATACCTTTTGCTAAGGAAAATCAACTCTTTTTCGATAATAACTTCTTTTATTCGACACACCGAAAGTCGGAATCTTTTGATTCTATTCATAAATGGGATGATATTTATAAAATTATAGAAAAAGAAAAGATGTTTATTATATACGAATCAAGTAATAGCGTATTAATTTTACTAGAGCGCTTTTTTTACAGTGATAAAGAGTTGGCAAAGGTAAAAGAATTAATTAAAGAAAAAATGGATGCAGGTAAATATAAAATGCTAAAAAATAAATAAAGTGTAGAAATGTCCCATTCCTTTACTCCAATTTTATGTAATTTCCTAACTGTGTTAATTTATAATAAGTAAAATTATTATGGGGAAGAAATAAGATGAGAAATAAGGACAATATTATAAGCTGCCATTCTTCTGCTTCTGATTCTGCATTTGAATTTATACATAGAATGACAGCTTAGTATCTTTTAACTTTTCTTTTAAAAAAGGTTATCTTTCAGGTAATTGGCAGCCTTCATCTGTACATACAGCGCCTTCTCCACCATTAATTTGTTCAAAAGATGAAGTTTGATTTTCCTCACTCCATACTTTTTCCAAGGTATCCATAAATAAATCCAAAGGTTGTGCTCCGGATATGGCATATTTTCTATTAAATACGAAGAAAGGCACTCCTTGCACTCCTAATTGTTTTGCTTCCTTTTCATCAGCACGTACAGCATCAGCATAATCATTGCCGGATAAAACCCTTTTCACCTTTTCCTGATCTAAACCAACTTCTACGGCCAATTTTGTTAATATATCTTTATCTCCGATAAATTTCGATTCTGTAAAATGAGCTTTTAGAATTCTCTCGGCTAATTCAGCACCTTTTCCGGCTTCCGTTGCGTACTTCGCAAGTCTATGTGCATCCAAAGTATTTGTTTGTACCATAGTATCGAAATTATAATTTAATCCTACCGTAGCAGCCTTTTGGATAACCTGTTCATTCATGGTCTTTACCTGTTCTATAGTCATATTATATTTTTCAGCTAAAACTTCGTCTACGGATAAACTTGTATCACTTTCCCCATTTGGATCCAGTTCATAGCTTTTAAATAAAACTTCCACCTGATCATTATGAGAAAATTTATTTAGTGCTTGTTCCAACAGTCTCTTACCAATATAACAAAAGGGACATACAAAATCAGACCATACTTCTATTTTCATAAAATACCTCATTCCTACTAGGAAAACGATCTAATATATTCTCCATAGATTTTTCTATTTAATTTTTATACTACCATAAGTGTATGAATTTTCAATAGAGAGATACTAATTGATATTTATTATCAATTAGTATTTAATAAAAAGTGCTTTATTAAAATTAAGCAAATTTATAATTGATGCAAGACTCCAACATTTATTAATTTTAAATCTAATCAAAAAAAGAAGCTCCGTACTTTATGAGAGTTTCCTTTGATACTGGTTATTTAGCTCATTCTAATATAAAATTGTGAATTACCCTTATTTACCCTCCAATAATATAGGAATAAATTTGTACAAATTGACCAATAAAAAATTGTATTTTATTTAACAATGACTATTGTAGAATAAATTAATGCGTGATAATATATGTATATACAAAAATTTTGTATGACACAAAAAGTTTTTGTATTTAATTAAAACAAGCACTGAATTTTAAAAATACAAACTAATTTTTTGCCTTAATACTTGCATTTTTGTTAGATTTTGAGGGACGTTAATATTGCAATAGGAGTATATGGTTAATACACCATTTTTATTATAATTCTGTTTATATGTAGTAAATGAAAGGCTGATTGAGAGAACATTTAATAAAGGAAATGGTTTTTCCTTTGTTAGAAGTAATAAGAAAACAGGAGGATACGGATTTGAGTAAATCAAATAATAATAAAAGTAAAGCATCGGTGTTTGATTTATATGGAGTACCTGATATGAAGCAGGCATTTCCACTAGCTATGCAGCATGTAGTTGCCATGATAGTAGGATGTATTACACCGGCAATTGTAGTTGCTGCAATAGCAGTAAGCCAAGGTACTATAAAACCTTCCGATACGGTAATTTTAATTCAGGCTGCTTTATTAAGTGCCGGACTTGCAACTATCATTCAACTCTTTCCAATAGGCAAGGTTATAGGATCCGGTCTTCCTGCCATTATGGGTGTTAGTTTTGCCTATTTGGCTACTTTACAATCTATCGTTTCGCAATTTAATATTGCTACTGTATTTGGAGCACAGTTAGTAGGTGGAGTTATTTCTATTGTTGTTGGTTTATTTGTTAAAAGGTTAAAACCTTTATTTCCACCTTTGGTAACAGGAACTGTTATACTGACTATTGGATTGTCTTTATATCCTACGGCAGCTAACTATATGGCCGGTGGTGCAGGATCTGCTGATTATGGCAGTATGAAGAACTGGGCGGTAGCGGTTATAACATTAATTGCAGTAACATATTTCAGTCATTTTTGTAAAGGAACTTTAAAATTAGCCTCTATATTATTTGGTATGATCGTTGGATATGTTGTTGCGTTCTTTATGGGAATGGTTAATTTTAGCGAAGTAGGAGCAGCTGCCTGGGTACAGATGCCGAGACCTTTTTATTTTGGAATCAAATTTGAAGCATCTGCGATTATATCCATGGCGTTGTTGTTTATCATCAACTCCATTCAGGTAATTGGTGATATGTCAGCCGCCACCGTTGGCGGTTTGGATCGCGATCCTTCTGATAAAGAGTTATCCTCCGGTATTATTGGTACCGGAGTAGCCAATATGATCGGGTCCATTATTGGGGGATTACCAATCTCCACATTCGGGCAAAATGCAGGTATTGTAGCAACAACAAAAGTAGTAAACCGCTGTGTATTAGGATTGGCAGGAGGAATTTTACTGGTTGCAGGTTTTTTACCTAAGTTTTCATCCCTTTTAACAACGATTCCTTTATGCGTATTAGGGGGAGCTACAGCTTCCGTATTTGCATCCATTACTATGACAGGAATTAAGTTAATAACAAAACAAAAGATGTCTTATAGAAACAATTTCATAGTTGGACTTGCAGTTGCATTAGGAATGGGTATTACATCTGTTCCGGAAGCCCTGGCACTATTCCCGCCTTCTATAATAGCCATCTTTGGAAAGTCTCCGGTAGTATTGGCATCATTAGTGGCAATTCTTCTGAATGTAATACTTCCAAAGGACAAGGAAGAAGCAGAGCAGACATCAACAGCACATAATTAATAGTTAATATATTTATCAAAAGAAAACCTGTAAGAGAAACAGAAATTACTGTATAATCTTACAGGTTTTTTCTATTAAGTAAAACTTTTTTAATGGGAGATGTATCTAAACAATATAAGAGCCTTTAAAAGATAATGTTATGTTTAATTTTAGGGGACAATAGAAGATGTAAATAAACTTTTCAAATTTAGTTCGGTGCTTTAGCCCCATTTAAAAAGCTGTAGTAATTTGTGCTCCGGAACAGATTGCTGGTTGAAAAACTTGTTTATTATAAATTAATCTTCTGAAATAACAAGAGAGAGAGGAAAGTGGAGAAATGTGAAAGATACTACCTATGACAACCTAGTGGAACATATTATAACCAATCAAAATAGCTTTTACCGCATTGCATATTGTTATGTCTATGATAAAGATAGTGCTTTAGATACTATACAAAATGCAATATGCAAAAGCTTAGAAAATTATAATAATTTAAGGAATAAAAAAGCAATAAAGACATGGTTCTACAGGATATTAATTAATGAATGCCTTCTATATATTAGAAAGGGTAAGAAAGAGATTATATGTGATCCGGCAGATATGAAAGAGGAAGTCTACTATGAAGAAGCTTTTGAGCCTAAATTGGAAGTGTATCAGAAGGTTTGTGAATTGCCGGAACATATGAAGACAATTGTCATACTGCATTTTTATGAACAGATGACCTTAAAGGAAATTTCAGAAACCTTAGAGGTTAATATAAATACAGTAAAGACGCGGCTATATGCTGCATTAAAACGATTAAGAACTGTATTGGAGAATGAATTGGAGGTAGGAGTATGAAAAAGATCAGAGAGTCAAAGGAAATATATGACCATATTAAAATCCCCGGTGAATTGAGACAAATAGTTGATACTACACTAAATGAACAAGTTGGCAAGGTAAATTCCGGGATAAATAAGTTTAAAGATAATTTAGTAGTTCATATATTTAAGTACACAATAACAGCGGCAGCTGTACTTATTATCTGTTTTACTGTAGCATTAAATACCAATGAAGTATTTGCAAAGGGATTAGATAATATTCCGGTTATTAATAGTCTGGCTAAAGTCCTTACTATCCGTTCTTTTAAAAATGTAAATGATAATCAAAGTATTTCGGTGAAAGTACCTGGTGTGGAGTTAAATCAAGGAGATAAAAGCGGCTTAGTAGGGCAGGATAAGGAAAAGCAGGAAAAAACGGAACAATTCGTAACAGATATTAATAAAGAAATTGAACAAATAGTTAATGAGTATGTAGCCGGTGCAGAGAAAAGTATAGAGGAATATAAGCAGGCATTTATACAGACCGGAGGTACTGAAGAGGAGTGGAAACAAAAAGATATCAGCATTAAAGTTGATTATGATGTTAAATATCAGGCAGATGATTACCTGTCTCTTGTACTTACTGCAGATGAGAGCTGGTGTTCTGCCTATGGTAAAAAGTATTTTTATAATCTGAATCTAAAAGAAAATACTCAAGTTAGTTTAAAAGACATATTAGGTGAAGATTACATCCTTGTTTCTAATGAAAGCATTTTAAGTCAAATGAAGAAACGAGTACAGGAAAATACAGACTATATTTATTGGAGCATTGCCGGTAATGGTTCCTCAGATATAGAAGGATTTACTTCCGTAGATGAGAATACCAACTTTTATATTAATGAAAAAGGAAATCCGGTTATTTGTTTTGACAAATACGAAATTGCCCCTGGCTTTATGGGAGTGCAGGAATTTGAAATTATAAAATAAAATAGCTATCATGTTATAAGACCCTATAGGATTGGGAACCTATAGGGTCTTTAACATAGAAAAGGATTAAATAGAAATAAATAAAGATATTATTTAGGGGTTTATAATTATGCAAAAAATTATCTTGGGAAATAAATTTTCACAGTAATTATTGTAGTAAGTATAGGAATTAACCTATTCATAACAGGGGTTATTTACTAATAACGGTACCTGTTTCGCCGGCAATGCCGTCTTTTGCTTTCTCTAATAGAGTAATTAGAGCGCTGCGTCCTTCTTTAGAAGCAGCAAAATCAACGGCTGCCTGTACTTTAGGAAGCATGGATCCAGGAGCAAAATGTCCTTCTTCCATATACTTCTCGGCTTCCTCAACAGTTATATTGGATAACCATTTCACATCCGGTTTACCGAAGTTAATAGCTACTTTTTCAACTGCAGTCAGAATGATCAAATAATCTGCATCCAATTCCTTTGCTAATACACAGCTTGCAAAGTCTTTATCAATAACAGCACTTGCGCCTTTTAATTGGTTTCCGTTTAATACAACAGGGATACCACCGCCGCCACCAGCGATTACTACCTGGCCGGCGTCCACTAATGCACGAATTGCATCTATTTCAACAATTTCTACAGGCTTTGGAGAAGCAACAACACGTCTGTAACCTCTGCCTGCATCTTCTTTCATTGGATAGCCATATTTTTGTGAAAATTCATCAGCCTGTTCTTTGCTCATAAATTTACCAATAGGTTTAGTTGGATTCTGGAATGCAGGATCATCACCATTTACACGAACCTGTGTAATCATAGTTGCAACAGGTGTATTTTTTCCACGATTCTTTAATTCTTCACGAATGGCATTTTGCAAATCATATCCGATATATGCCTGACTCATGGCAACACAAACGGAAAGAGGAACGATAGGTTGATCTTTCTCGATTTTGCTGAATTCTGTAAATGCATTGTTAATCATTCCTACCTGTGGGCCATTTCCGTGGGAAATAACTACCTGGTGTCCTTCTTCGATTAAATCAACAATGGATTTTGCAGTTATTTTAACTGCCTCCATTTGTTCTGCAAGGGTATTTCCAAGAGCGTTTCCTCCTAAGGCAATAACAATCTTTTTCTTGCTCATTATATATACCTCATTTCTGCATAGGACTTTTATGTTCTATTATCATTCTGAGTGCAAATCCAACAAGCTGGATTTGCACTTAAGATCCGGTTATGGGATTCTAGAATCAGGGACCTCAGAATGATATATAATATTATATTGATATATTATTTTTGATATTAATGTTTTATTTTAAGATTCTAGGAGTTCCTTTTTCTTCTAGTTTCTTTAAGATAGCAGCTGGATCTTCAAATTTGCTTAATAACATCATAGCTGCAATTACATATGGTTTGTAGCTTGCTTCTTTGTAAAGTGGAGTTCTGTAACGATCGAATACAGTAGCATCTACTTCACCTTCGTCGCAGCTTACACCAGTGATGTCTGCTGGTAAGCAGTGTAAGTAAAGAGCTTTTCCATCTTTTGTAGTTTTCATTAATTCTTCTGTACAAGCCCAATCTTTATGTTGTGCATTTTGTGCTAATAATTCTTTTTCTAATGCTTTGATTCCATCATGGTCACCTTCACCATATAGGTTAGTACGTTTTTCCATAGCTGCAAATGGAGCCCAGCTCTTTGGATATACGATATCAGCATCTTTGAAAGCTTCAGCCATGCTGTTTGTTTTCTTGAAAGATCCGCCGGAAGCAGCAGCATTTTTCTTAGCTACTTCTTCTACTTCTGGCATTACTTCGTATCCTTCTGGATGAGCAAGAACAACTTCCATGCCCATACGAGTCATAAGACCGATAACACCCTGAGGAACGGATAATGGTTTTCCGTAAGAAGGAGAATAAGCCCAAGTCATAGCAAGTTTTTTGCCTTTTAAGTTTTCAATTCCGCCGAATTCGTTGATTATGTGTAACATATCGGACATACATTGTGTAGGATGGTCGATATCACATTGAAGGTTTACGATAGTAGGTCTTTGCTCTAAAATACCATCTTCATGACCTTGTTTAACCGCTTCGGATACTTCACGCATATATGCATTACCTTTTCCGATGTACATATCATCACGGATACCGATAATATCAGCCATGAAAGAAACCATGTTAGCTGTCTCACGAACTGTTTCACCGTGAGCTACCTGAGATTTTCCTTCATCTAAATCCTGAACTTCTAAACCTAATAAGTTACAAGCAGATGCGAAGGAGAAACGTGTACGAGTAGAGTTATCTCTGAATAAAGAAATACCTAAACCGCTTTCAAATACTTTAGTGGAGATGTTATTTTCTCTCATATAACGAAGAGCTTCAGCAATTGTCCAAACTGCTTCAAGTTCGTCATCTGATTTTTCCCAAGTTAATAAGAAATCATTGTTGTACATTTCTTTAAAATTCAATTTGTTTAACTTATCAATGTAAGTTTGAAGTGTTTTCATAGGTTCATTCTCCTTTAATATAATTATTGTTTAAGTTTATTATTTGCAGTAAGCAGTTGGTAATGCAGCATAAACAGCAGCGCATTTTACTAAATCTTCTTTATAGGTTTTTTCGTTTGGAGCGTGAGCCTGTGCTTCAGCGCCAGGTCCGAATCCGATACAAGGAATACCGTTACGTCCCATTATAGATACACCGTTTGTAGAGAATGTCCATTTATCAGTAAGAGGACGAGCTTTTCTCATTTCATCAGCATCAGCAGCACCACTGCGTGTAGTTCCGTAAAGACCCTTGTATGCTTCTTCCATAGCTTTTGTTACAGCGTGATCTTCTGGAATTACCCAAGTTGGGAAGTAACATTCGATAGGATATACAAGTCCTGTGTAGCTTGGTCTGTCATATTCGTACATGCTAACTGTAGCATTGTATTTCTTTACAGCAGGAAGAGCACGAATTTCATCTAAGCAGCTTTCCCAAGTCTCGCCTGCTGTCATACGACGGTCTAAGGAGATAGAGCAGGAGTCAGCTACTGCACAACGGCTTGGAGAAGTAAAGAAGATTTCGGAAGTAGTTACAGTACCACGACCTAAGAAATTAGCTTCTTTCCATTCAGGGTTGTATTTTTCATCTAACATTTTTACTAAGCCTTTGATTTCTTTATCATCAGCTGCGTCGTTTTCATTTAAATCACGGATATTTGTAAGAATTTCAGCCATTTTGTAAATAGCATTGTCACCACGTTCTGGAGCAGAACCATGGCAGGAAACACCTTGAACGTCAACACGGATTTCCATACGTCCACGTTGTCCACGATAGATACCACCATCAGTAGGTTCAGTAGAAACTACGAATTCAGGTCTAACTTTACCTTCGTTGATGATGTATTGCCAGCAAAGGCCGTCACAGTCTTCTTCCTGAACAGTACCTGTAACTAACACAGAGTATTTGTCATTTAATAATCCTAAATCTTTCATGATTTTTGCGCCATAAACTGCAGATACAATACCACCTAATTGATCTGAAGTACCACGTCCGCCGATTTCTGTGTCAGTTTCATATCCTTCATAAGGATCGAACTTCCAGTTAGCTCTGTTACCGATACCTACGGTATCAATGTGAGCATCATAACCGATTAATTTTTCACCGGTTCCCATGTAACCCAATACATTTCCCATTGGATCGATTTCTACCTTATCGAATCCAACAGCTCTCATTTCTTCAGCTATACGGTCAATGTGACCTTTTTCTCCACAGCTTTCGCCTGGAATTCTTACTAAGTCTCTTAAGAACTTAGTCATAGCCTTTTCGTAGCCTTGTGCAGCGCTTTTAATTTGATCAAAATTCATTTTTCTTCCTCCTTAATATTCTTTTCCATCCCAAACGATTTCTTTGAATCTATCAGGATCAGTATCTCCTTCAGTTGAGAAGGCTAAAACTTTTGAGTTTTCGTCTAATTGTAAATAATCTCTTAAATCTTTATATTCATCCATCTGCATGATGGCAGCTAATAATCCAGTTGGAACAGCACCGGATTCTCCGGAGATAACCTGAGGGTCTCCTTTAAATGGAGCAGCTAACAAACGCATACCTTTTGTTGCTACCCAGTCCGGGCAAGATACGAAAGCTGTAACATGATTTTTAAGTATATCCCATGAAATAGTATTTGGTTCACCACAAGCTAAACCGGCCTGAATTGTTTCCAGATCCCCTTCAACTATACGTATTTTACCATCTTTTGCAGCAGCACCTTTGTAAAGACAAGCAGCAGCTTCTGCTTCAGCAACAACAATTTTCGGAGGGTTTTCAGGGTAACGGTTTACAAAATAACCTGTAACAGCGCCTGCTAAAGAACCTACACCAGCCTGAACGAATACGTGAGTCGGTCTGTCGCATCCGTTTTCGTTTAACTGCTCTGTTGCTTCCATAGCCATAGTTCCATATCCTTGCATAATCCAAGCAGGAATTTCTTCATAACCATCCCAAGCGGTATCTTGAACCACAACGCCGTGTGGAGTTTCTGCAGCAGCTGCAGCAGCCATACGAACACATTCGTCATAATTAACTTCTTCAATGGTAACAGTTGCATTTTCTTTAGCAATATTGTCAAATCTGGTTTTAGTGGAACCCTTTGGCATATAAACAACTGCTTTTTGTTTTAATTTGTTTGCAGCCCATGCAACACCTCTGCCGTGGTTACCATCTGTAGCTGTAAAGAAAGTTGCCTGACCAAATTCTTCTCTTAGCTTATCAGAAGTTAATACATTATAAGGAAGTTCTGATACATCCTTATTTGTCTGCTGTGCAATGTATTTAGCCATTGCAAAGGATCCGCCAAGAACTTTAAATGCATTTAAACCGAATCTATAAGATTCATCTTTTACAAAAAGTTCTTTTACTCCTAAATAAGAAGCCATATTATCTAACTTTGCTAATGGAGTTGTTGAGTATTGAGGAAAGCTTTCGTGAAAAATTCTGGCTTTTTTAATTTCATCAAGAGCCATAACTTTTAACTGGCTATCTTCTGTTTTAGGCATTTCGTTAATTGCCCATTGTATTGGTTTCATGGAAAAAGACCTCCTTATTTTGTTGTTTTGTTGACATCTATATAACTATATAGTGTGTACTTTGAGATTCCAAAGTATTTGGAGACTTTGTCACCAGATCTTGTTACCAGAAAAGCACCTGCATCATTTAAAAACTGAATGGCGGTTACTTTTTCCTCTTTTGTCATAAGAGCAACCGGTTTTCCAATGAGAGCAACAGATTCTTCTATTAGATCATCCAATAGGTCATTTACATTCTGTGTAATTCTCTCTGGAGCCTTAGTTTCAGGTTCTGTGGAAATCAATGATTTCACAACCCCATCAATAGTTGAAAATGCGGTTATGTCAAAGTTAATGGAGAATATGTATCTGATTTTATTATCGTCTCCACGAATATACATAGTTGATGACTTTAAAATTCTACCATCCTGGGTACGTGTCAAATAACCATAACGGTCTTTTAAATGGGATGTGTCTTTACGTGATGCTTCTAAAACCACGTGAGATGGTCCATCACCGATATTACGTTTTGTAACATGACCGTTCTCAATATAAACTACAGTATTCTCCAAATCTATAGAAGCTAAATCATGTATGACAACTTCACAATTTTGGCCAAATTGTTGTGCGATGCCATGTGCTATTTGTGTTAAATAGTCCAGTGTATAGTTCATAATTAAGATTTTCCTTTCGCGATAGGTGGTGTTCTTAATTTCATAATATCACAAAAAAAATATATTTCAATAGTTTTTTACAAAAAAATTTAGGTAAACTAAAAAAATTTGTATTTTTCTATTGCAATTCATAAATAGAGATGATAAACTATACCTATAGAAAAAACTATATACATATTGCATAATAGACCAAAATTATTTTACGTAAAACTATTTAAATTATGCATATGTTCATAATTGCTACCTTAACCATCTTGTAGACTTGTTACAAGCATGAAAATTGGGGTTTAATGTAAATCATATAAAAAAAGGAGGATTAGTCATGCTTATTATTGGAAACGGTAGGGTCATCACAAGAGATGATGCAAATCCATTTTTAGAAAATGGAGCGGTACTTATTGAGAAAGAATTAATTAAAAAAGTAGGCAAGACAGAAGATTTAAGAAAAGAATATCCTGATGCAGAGTATATCGACGCTAAAGGCGGTGTAATCATGCCTGGTTTTATCAATATCCATGAGCATATTTACAGCGCTATGGCTAGAGGACTTTCCATTAAAGGATATAATCCCAATGGATTTTTAGATATCTTAGATGGTATGTGGTGGACCATTGACCGTCACCTGACACTGGAACAGACAAAACAAAGTGCTATGGCAACTTATATTGATTGTATCAAGAGTGGTGTTACTACTGTATTTGACCATCATGCCAGCTTTGGCAACATTAAAGACAGTTTATTTGCAATTGAAGACGCAGCAAAAGAACTTGGTGTCAGAACTTGCTTATGTTATGAAGTATCCGACCGTGATGGAAAAGATAAGATGAAAGAGGCAGTAGCAGAGAATGCTGCATTTATCAAACATGCTTTGGCAGATGATTCTGATATGATAGCAGGTATGATGGGACTTCATGCATCCTTTACTTTATCAGACGAAACTCTTGAACTTTGCGCAGCAAACAAACCTGCGGAAGTAGGATATCATATACACGTAGCAGAAGGTATTGAAGATTTATATGATTCTCTTAAGAAATATGGCAAGAGGGTAATTGATCGTTTAATGGACCTGAATGTACTAGGGCCTAAAACATTAGCAGCACATTGTATCTATGTAAATCAGCATGAAATGGATGTATTAAAAGAAACCGATACTATGGTAGTTCATAACCCAGAGTCCAATATGGGAAATGCATGTGGATGCCCTCCTACTATGGAGATTATGAAACACGGTGTATTAACAGGACTTGGTACAGACGGTTATACCCATGACATGATTGAATCCTATAAAGTAGCCAATATACTTCACAAACATCATTTATGTGATGCAAACGCAGCATGGGGAGAAGTTCCTACCATGTTATTTAAGAACAATGCAATCATTGCAAACCGTTACTTTAAGAAACCGCTTGGTATCTTAAAAGAAGGAGCGGCAGCAGACGTAATTATTGCTGACTATAATCCAGTAACACCAATGTCAGCAGCAAACTGCAACAGCCATATTCTATTTGGAATGAACGGTAACCATGTAACTACAACAGTGATCAACGGTAAAGTAGTTATGAAAGACAGAATATTAACTGTTATTGATGAAGAAAAGGCAATTAATAATGTAAGAGCAGAGGCAGAAAAGCTTTGGAATAGCATAAATGCTTAATAAAATGGCGCTAAAACGCTAGAAGCGAGGGTAGGTTGAAAAAAGCAAGCTTTTTCAACCGGCAATTTGTGCGGAGCATAAATTGCTTCATTATTAAAATGGTGCTAAAGCACCGGAATAGAGGTTATTATGAGCGATAGAATGACACCGATTCCATTTGACAGATTAATGAATTGGATTTTAGAAGAAAAGAAAAACAGAAATACTGTTTTTGGCGTACGTAAAGCGTATGTTGCAAAAGAAGGACGTAATCTTGATTTATTTGATGAAAAATTAGAAACTCCATTTGGCCCTGCAGCAGGACCACATACACAATTAGCACAGAACCTGGTTGCTTCTTATTACGCAGGAAGCCGTTTCTTTGAACTAAAAACGGTACAAGTATTAGACGGAGAAGATCTTCCTGTTGCTAAACCATGTATTACTGCAGAAGATGAGTGTTATAACTGTGAATGGTCTACAGAGCTTAGAGTTCCGGAAGCTTTTGACGAATATGTAAAAGCATGGTTTGCAATTAAAGTAATTGCAAAAGAATTTAAACTTGGTTCTCCAGATGGCTTCATGTTCAACATGAGTGTAGGATATGATTTGGAAGGCATTAAAACAAAGAAGATTGATGACTTTATTGAAGGTTTAAAAGAAGCAAAAGATACTTCTATTTTTAAAGAATGCAAAGAATATTTATTAAATAATATTAACTTATTTAAAAATATAACGGAAGAAGATGTGAATGCCATTACTTCTAACATCTGTACTTCCATTACTTTATCAACCCTTCATGGATGTCCTCCACAAGAGATTGAACGGATTGCTTCCTATCTAATAAACGAAAAACATGTAAATACCTTTATTAAATGTAATCCAACCCTATTAGGTTATGAATTTGCAAGAAAAACACTGGATGATATGGGATATGACTATATCGCATTTGGTGATTTCCACTTTAAAGATGATTTACAATATGAAGATGCAATTCCTATGTTAAAGAGATTAATGGCTTTAGCGGATGAAAAGGGACTAAGCTTTGGTGTTAAAATTACAAATACTTTCCCTGTAGATGTTAAGGCAGGAGAACTTCCAAGTGAAGAAATGTACATGTCAGGACGTTCTCTATATCCTTTATCCATTGCGCTGGCTGCAAAACTTTCCAAAGAATTTGACGGAAAGCTTAGAATATCTTATTCCGGCGGTGCAGACGTACACAATATCGATAAGATTTATGAGTCAGGAATCTGGCCTATTACTATAGCAACTACCGTGTTAAAACCAGGCGGATACGAAAGAATGGTTCAAATTGCTAAGATATTTGACAAGGAAGAATACAAGCCATTTAGCGGAATCAATCCCGAAGCAGTTGAAAAATTACAAAAGGATTCTATTACAGATCCCAACCATACAAAAGCTATTAAACCATTACCATCCCGTAAGATGGAAAGACAAGTTCCATTATTAGATTGTTTTGAAGCTCCTTGTAAGCAGGGATGTCCAATACATCAGGACATTACTTCCTATTTAAAACTTGCCGGAGAAGGAAAATATCTGGAAGCTTTAAAGGTTATTGTAGAAAAGAACCCACTTCCTTTTATCACAGGTACTATTTGTGCTCATAACTGTATGAGTAAGTGTACTCGTAACTTCTATGAAGAATCCGTTCAGATTCGTTCCGTGAAGTTAGAAGCTGCACAGGGTGGTTTTGAAGATCTTATGAAAGAATTAAAAGCACCTGCTGTAACTTATGAAGGAAAGACAGCTGTTATCGGTGGCGGACCTGCTGGTTTAGCAACTGCATTCTTCTTAGCAAGAAGCGGTATGAAAGTAACTATCTTTGAGAAAAGAGAAACACTTGGCGGTGTCATCAGACACATTATCCCAGGCTTTAGAATTCCGGATGAAGCCATCCAAAATGATATTGAATTAGCAAAGATCATGGGTGTTGAAATTAAGGTGAATTCTGAAGTGACTTCCATCGATGAAATTAAGAACATGGGATATGATAATATTGTGTTAGCAATTGGTGCATCTAAGCCAGGAGTGCTTAAGTTGGAAGAAGGAGAAGCAATGAATGCTTTAGCTTTCTTAGAAGACTTTAAGAAATCCGATGGCAATGTAGATCTTGGTAAAAATGTAGTTGTTATCGGTGGCGGTAATACGGCTATGGATACTGCAAGAGCAGCTAAGAGAACAGAGGGTGTTGAAAAAGTATCTTTAGTATATAGAAGAACAAAACGCTATATGCCGGCAGACGAAGAAGAATTAATTCTTACTTTAGAAGATGGAGTTGAATTTAGAGAATTACTTGCTCCATATCGTCATGAAGACGGAATGCTTCTTTGCCACAAGATGATACTTGGTGATCCGGATGCTTCCGGCAGACGTAAACCGGTAGAAACAGATGAAATTGTTAAAGTTCCTGCTGATACTGTAATTGCAGCTGTTGGTGAGAAAGCAGATATTAACTTCTACAAACAGAACAATATTACTATAAATGAAAAAGGTTATCCTGTAGTTGATCCTGTAACCGCTGAAACTAATGTAAAAGGTGTATTTGTGGCAGGCGATGGCTTATATGGACCGGCAACAGTAGTAGAAGCAATTCGTGATGCAAGAAAAGCAGCAGAAGGAATTCTTGGCAAAGAAGTTGCAAAAGATATAGAAGCAGACTTAGATATAGAAGCTTTATATGCTAAGAGAGGTATTATTAAGAAAGCAGATGAAGAGGGCAAAGATTCAGGACGTTGTTTAGGATGTTCTTCCGTATGTGAAAACTGCGTGGAAGTCTGTCCTAACAGAGCCAATATCTCAATACGTGTTCCTGGAATGGCACTGGCGCAAATTCTTCATGTTGATAAGATGTGTAACGAATGTGGCAACTGTGAAACTTTCTGTCCATATGATAGTGCACCTTACAAAGAGAAATTTACTTTATTTAATAATACTGCTGATTTTGAGGACAGCACCAATGAAGGTTTTGTATTAGTAGATAAGGACAGTCTGACTTTCCAAGTTAGATTGGGCGGAAAAGTAACAACTGTAAAAGGCTTAAAGGACACCGGCCTATATGACGGAATTGAACAATTCATCGCCGCTGTTTACAATGATTACAGCTATCTGTTCTAAGATTGGTGATTATTATAAGGAAGTTGTTAGTTGTAAAGGAAGATGGAATAAAGGTTAACCTTTCAACGGTGTATGAAAAAGGTATGCAATTTAATTGTGATTGCATATTAACAAATTAAAATTTACAAGTTATACTTAATATGGGTTAAGTAACTTGCCTCATTGAGTCGGAGCCTTTACTCCGACTCAAAGGCATCTAAAGAATGAATTTCTTGTAAGTCTTAATTCATTTCACAGGAAATGTGAAGAAAAAATATCTTCACATACAAAGTTTATACCGGGGTATACTTGGTATAAACTTAATATGCGCAAGAAACAGGTGCAGGAAGGAGAGAAGTGTGAAGGAAGAGCTTCTTCACACTTGGAAGAACTCCAAAATGAGAATCCATTGGAATTCTCATTTCGAACTTCTTCGTCTATTTTTCGAGATGCCGCAAGCGGCATTATGTCTGGAAGGTTGAAAGACTTTTATTCTTTCAAGGTTGAAATTTTTTCAAAAGTTGAAATTCTTTCAAAGTAGAAATCTTTCAACAGAGATTTGTGCTACGCACAAAGTCTCCAGACTCTGAAAGGAGCTGGTTATAAAGATGAAGTATTTATTAAAAGGCGGCACGGTAATCTCCGGATTAGATACTTTGAAGGCAGATGTGCTGATTGAAGATGAAATAATCAAAGAAGTTGGAAAAAAGATTCCCGAAGAGGATGCTACTGTTATAGACGTAACAGGTAAGTATGTATTCCCAGGCTTTATTGATGCCCATACCCATTTTGATTTAGAGGTGTCCGGCACCGTAACTGCAGATAACTTTAACACAGGTACAAAGGCAGCAATAGTAGGCGGTACCACCTGTGTGATTGACTTTGCTACCCAGAATAAAGGAGAAACGTTACAAGAAGGACTGGATAACTGGCATAAAAAAGCTGACAATCGTTCCTCCTGTGATTATGGATTTCATATGGCAATATCTGAATGGAATCCACACACCAGCGAAGAGGTTCCTCATATGTTCCAGGAAGGAATTACTTCCTTTAAATTGTATATGACCTATTCTTCAAGAGTAAGAGATGGGGAAATATATGAAGTATTAAAAAGAATCAAAGAATATGGCGGTATTGTGGGTGTACACTGTGAAAACGGTGAACTAATCGACCAGTTGATTGCAGAACAGAAAAAAGAAGGTAATTTTTCACCAAGTGCCCATCCGGTATCAAGACCTTCTTGTATTGAAGCAGAAGCTATAAATCGTTTTTTAACTATAGCAAAATTAGTAGATGTACCTGTTATAGTAGTACATCTAAGTACTAAGGAAGGTTTTGAAGTTATTCAAAGAGCAGCAGAACAGGGACAGAAAGTTTATATTGAAACCTGCCCTCAATATCTGTTATTAGATGAAAGCAAATATTATCTGCCGGGCTTTGAAAGTGCAAAGTATGTAATTTCTCCTCCCCTTCGTACCAAGGAAGATAGTCAATGCTTATGGAAAGGCCTTAAAGAAGATAAAATCCATACCCTTGCAACAGATCATTGCAGTTTTACCCTGAAACAAAAAGAAATGGGTAAAGATGATTATACTAAGATTCCAAACGGCATGCCAGGTGTTGAAACCAGGGCAGCGGTTGTGTATACCTATGGAGTGTTAGAGGATAAAATATCTTTAAATCAGATGTGCAGGTTAATGGCAGAAAATCCTGCTAAACTTTATGGACTTTATCCCAAAAAAGGTACCATACAAGCCGGAAGTGATGCTGATATTGTAGTATGGGATCCGGAATATCAAGGGAAAATAACAGCAGCAAATCAAATGCAAAATGTTGATTATGCACCTTTCGAAGGGTATAATATAAAAGGAAGACCTGAGAAAGTATTCTTAAGAGGTCAGCTTCTTGTTGAAGGCGGAAAATTATTAAAAGAAAACCAAGGAAAATACATTTCCAGAAAGAGAGGATCATTATAATGAAAAGAACAACTATAGCAGCAAAGAATGCACCAGCAGCAGTAGGACCATACTCTCATGCAGTTCAGGTAGGAGATACCCTATATACTTCCGGTCAATTAGGATTAGACCCTGCTACCGGTAAAATGGCAGAAGGCGTTGAAGCACAAGCAACACAGGCTTTAAATAACTTAAAGGCTATTTTAGAAGAAGCAGGTTTAACATTAGCTAATGTTGTAAAGACTACCGTATTCTTAAATGATATTGCGGATTTTGCTAAAATCAATAAAATCTATGGAGAATATTTTACTGGTGAAACTCCTGCTCGTTCCTGTGTGCAAGTAGCTGCACTTCCAATGGGCGGGTTATTTGAAATTGAGGCTGTTGCGGTAAAGGCTGAATAATTTAGCTTAAAGATGCTTTGATTCATATTTATTGAGAAGTGGCTGTCCCTCTAGCGGTTTAAACCGCTAGAGGGACAGCCACTTTTATACCTATTTATTTTGATGAGGATTTTACCACTGCCTTGTTTCAAAGTTTATTTGCATCAATTTTGGCAACACTCTTGCTTTAATTGTATATCCCACTTCTTTCTTCGCATTGTCACCGTTATCCAAAGCTTACCAAAACTGGAAGGTAACGGTAGGGCAGGTACCGTCATCATTTATACACCGCCAGGCTAATTTTAAAAATAAACTCAGTCTGGTCTTGAACGGATAACCTACCCAATAGATATTCCTCATAAGAATCGCCACATACAGTCAGTCCCCGTGCTTTAAGCTGACGAAGAAATGGTTCATAGACCTCCAATACTGATTCAAATGGACCTTTGTGATAAGTGACTGCATAAAGTCCTGCCGGCTTTAACTTGGCATTTATACCGTCCATACGTACAAACAGCCGATCAACCCTCTCAAATCTTCCCGCCAGAAGATCCTCCTGGCTTACAATAGATCCGACATAAGCGGGACCTTTCAGGTCTGTATCTTTCAAAAAGCGATCATAATAGCTAAACCACTCCTCGCCACTGACGACATTATTCTCCTGCGGTATGGGATCGCTATATAAAACAGGCTCATCTGGAAGTTCCACGAGAGAGATTTCATCCAAGGGAGCGCTAAGGGCTTCCTCCGAATAGGTGACGATACTGTTTAATAACCAGTGAATTTGTTCCAGCTTTCTGATTTCCTGCTTCACTCGGCTGAGTTGTTCCTTGGAAAGTGCAATTAACCCTTCCGGTGATGGCGCATTGAGGTAGTATCCCAATGTTTTCAAAGGAAAGTTAAGCTCTCTTAAAGATTGAAGCATCCAGAAAACATCAAGCTGCGGAACCGTATAATACCGATATCCATTGTCATTCACTCCTGCCGGATGAAATAAACCGATACGGTCATAATAGAATAAGGTATCCTTTTTAATTCCAAATCTTTGCGCAAATTCTCCAGTTGTAAAGGTCTTTAATTTATTTTTATGCATTTCGTTTTCCTCCTTGACTATGGAGTTACTCCATACTATATAATACATATTGTTTTAAAAATTGCAATACCTTTCATTTTCCAATAGGGGTTTCTACAGAAATTACAGTCTTTCATATTGTAAAAAATAATAAAAAGGAGATGTATATATGGAAAGTTTTAGAACTGTAGGAGAATTTGAAAAACAAGAATCGGTGCTAATTATCTGGCCACCATACGCCAATGCAACCAGAAAGTTAAATACGGATATAGTCAGCGTTCAAGTGGTATTGGCCCTGATGGGAGAAGTAGAAATCATCGTATGTTGCTATGATGAGGAAGTGCAAAAACGTGCAAAACAGGAATTAGCTAGGCAAGGGGTTGATATTGCATTAATCCGCTTTGTAATATTCCCCTCACCTATCGTCTATCCCCGTGATTTTGGAGCTGAAGTTATGATAGGTGATCTTGGAAGCCGTGCAAGGGTTGATTTCCGTTTTGACATGTATGGATACTATCCGGAGGATGATGAGCTTTCCCGCCTATTACGGGGATTCAGTGAATATCATGCCAAATTAATCGGAATTGAAAATACACGGCACTCTGAACTGATCAGCGAAGGTGGCGATCGGGAATTCAACGGAGGCGGTATAATGATGGCAATAAAAGAAACAGAGGTGGATAAACGTAATCCTGGCAAGAACGTAACAGAGGTAGAGCAGGAGCTGAAGCGGGTATTTAATCTGGAGCAGATTATCTGGCTTCCGCAATGTTCCTATGACGATGAATATGCTTATTCCGGACCAATCCCTTCTGCCGACGGTACATTCTGCTCCTTCCGTTCTGCTAGTGCCAATGGACACATTGATGAGATCTGTCGTTTTGCCAATACCGATACTATTTTAATTGCACACATTTCCGAGGAAGAAGCCCGTGAAAGTAAGTTACATGCTTTTAACAAAGAACGGCTGGACCGAGCATATGAGGCGGTAAAGACCGCTCGTAATCAGGACGGGCAGCCTTTCCGTATTCTGAATATGCCTGTTCCTGAGCCAATCTATATGGACCTCTATCCAGAAGATGACGCATATAACCTTTGGAGGGAGCATAATGAAGATATGGATGGGGTGCTGTCAGATGTAACTCCATTTCCTGACGGTCCAATTAACGTTTTGCCGGCACTCAGCTATTGCAATTTTCTGATTGCTAATAATGTAGTAGTTGCTCAGAAATATTACAAGGAAGGAATGTCAGAGCGAATCAGGGAAAAAGACGAACAGGCACTACAGGTTTTACAAATCGCATTTCCTAACCGTCGTATTATACAGATTAACCCGTTGGCACTGAACTTGTATGGGGGTGGAATCCATTGTCATACGCGCAATATTCCATTTGCACAACAGGTGTGATTTTTCAGGCACTTCAAAGATATGTGCAGAATATTGGTGAGTTGGGTTAAGAATGTACCCATTTGAAACAGAAAAAATCGCTAAGAACATAATTTTAAAAACATTGAACTGTCATAGCCCCCAGGACTTAACACAAGAAGTCTTTATCAAAATGGTTGTCAATATAGGCCGATACAAAAGCGAACCGATTTCAAGAACTGGCTTTTACGCTGGCGGTAATTGCCGCTAGCGTATCTGATATTTTTGGAACTTATTTTACGAAACACATTGACATAGCAATAGTATTCTCTTCAGCTTCTTTAATTTTGATTTTGTATACAAATCCCTTCTATTGCCTTAATTGCATATTCTACTTCTTCCTCTGTATTGCTGTATCCAAAAGAAAACCGGATAGTTCCTTCCGGGAAGGTGCCTAAGGTTTTATGGGCGTTTGGGGCACAGTGCATTCCTACACGGGTCATGATCTGGTATTCTTGGTCTAAACGGAAGGCTAGGATTGCTTCATCCAGATTAGTTGTTTGAAGGCTTACTACGGAACTTCTGTCCTTGCAGGTTGTTTTTCCGATAATACGGATTCCTTCTATGTTAGACACGCCATCTATAAATTGTTGCGTTAATTTTAATTCCTTTTCACGGATTTTGTCTATACCCACTTCTTCTAAATATTTTAGACTCCTATGAAGTCCTATGATTCCCGGCAGATTTAATGTGCCTGCTTCAAATTTGTCCGGCAGAAAGGTTGGGGTTTCTTCCGTATCAGATATGCTGCCGGTTCCTCCCGTTATAAGAGGTGTCATTTCATCTGCCATTTCATCGGTTATAAGAAAGCCTCCTATTCCTTGAGGGCCTAACAGACCTTTATGACCTGTAAATGCAAGAGCATCTATATGCATGTCTTTCATGGATATCGGAAATGTTCCGGCTGTCTGTGCTGAGTCTACTATGAACTTTATACCATGGTTATGTGCAATTGCTCCCACCTCCTTAATTGGCATCAAGGTGCCGCATAGGTTTGAACCGTGGGTCATAATAATAGCCTTTGTATTTTTTTGTATCAATGCTTCTATAACTTCTACCTGTAATTCACCTTCTTTGGTACAGGGAATTCGGTCAAAGGTTATTCCCCTGTCCTTTTGCAATTGTACAAGGGGGCGCATGAGGGCATTGTGTTCCATGGAGCTTACTAAGACATGATCACCGGATTTTAAGTATCCCTTTATTATAAAATTAAGTGCATAAGTTATGTTGGGGGTAAATATAACATTCTTTGCTTTGTCTTCGATGGGGCCGAAATCAAAAAGTTTACATAATTGTTCTCTTGTTTCGTAAACAACTCCTGCAGTTTCATAAGCATTTTCATAACTTCCCCGATTTATATTGGTACCTACCTGAGTCATAAATTCTACCATAGCTTCTATTACACCAGGGGCTTTTGGAAAGGAAGTAGCAGCCTGGTCCATATATATTTTTTTCATTATAATCTCCAATCTAATCTCAAATATCGGGATTTAACTTTTTCTGTTTAGCAGAGTTATTTGCAGGCAAACTTGCAATCTTTTTCTCTGTTTTTATTATATCATGAACATAAAGCATGTTCATAGTCGTGGCACTAAACTGGGAAAATTCAAGCAAGCTTGCATTTTCCTCATTCCGTTTATATTATATCATAATATTACCCTTCTGTAATGCAGTCATTTATAGATATAATCTATAAATGGCCTCCATCCATATAGATTATTGATTTTACCTCTCACCATTCTGTAAGTATAATTATAGACAGAATATATTTATACTTATTCTAATTCATTTGACTTGTATTTCAAGTGGGTTGGGGGATTTAATTGAAATATACCAATATGAAAAGAATGTGAGGAAAAGATATGAATGATTTAAAAGAAAAGTATCTGGAAAGTATTCGGGAAACTGCAGAAACCTATTTTAGAAAAGGCGAGTTTTTCTGTTCAGAAGCAGTGGTGCAGACTATCAATGATGCTTTAGGAAAACCATATTCTGACGATGTAGTTAAATTAGCATCCGGATTTCCGATTGGTCTTGGTAAAGCACAATGTCTGTGTGGCGCTGTTTCCGGTGGGGAGATGGCTTTAGGAATGGTGTATGGCAGAGTTCATGGAGAAACTATGAATCCAAAGATGTTTGAGAAGGCAAAGGGTCTTCATGATTTTATAAAAGATCAATATAAATCTACTTGTTGCCGGGTTATTACAAAGGAATGGGCAGGAGATAATTTTCAATCTCCAGAAAGAAAAAATCACTGCATTAACATAACCGGAAGAGTAGCTGAATGGGTAGCCAGAGAATTAATAGAAGACGGTGTTATTAAAATAGAGGAAAAGTAAAAAGAATAGGAGAGATACGGTGAATACTTTTTTGAAAAAGGTACCTATGCCTATAGTAGGCGTGATGCTTTCATTTGCTGTTTTAGGTAATTTAGTTCAGTCTTATGGGGAAGTTTATAGAAATATACTTGGAATTATTTCTGCAATTATATTTATTATTACAACAATTAAGTTCTTAAGTGACCTGAAAGGACTTAAAAATGATTTGGACACTCCTATCGGAGGTTCTGTTTTTCTTACCTACACCATGGGAATTATGATTTTAGCTACTTACATAAAACCATATAACAATAATGCGGCATTTGGGGTATGGATTGCCGGAGTAATTCTCCATCTGGTATTTCTGCTTCGTTTCACCTTTAAGTTTATAGGGCAGTTTAAAATTAAACAGGTGTTTCCAAGCTGGTTTATTGTATACGTAGGTATTGCCGCAGCGGCAGTAACAGGAAAGGCTTTCCAACCGGCTATAGGACAAATCGCATTCTGGTTTTCTTTTATATGCTATATTATTTTAATATTTGTTGTAGGAAAACGTGTGTTTATCGTAAAAGAAATACCGGAACCTGCGTTGCCTACCTTAGTGATATTCGCAGCGCCGGGCTCCTTATGTTTAGCCGGATATTTAAATAGCTTTGATACAAAGAATATGATTATTTTCTGGCTGCTATTAATATTGTCACAGGGATTTTATCTATTTGCAATCAGTCGATTGGCGGGGTTATTGAAGTTGAAGTTTTATCCAAGTTATAGTGCATTCACATTCCCAATGGTAATCTCCGCTTTGGCATTAAAATTAAGCAATGGATTTCTGATAAAGCAAGGTTTTAACACAGGTATACTGCCTGTAATTGTAAAAATTGAAGAAGCTATTGCAGTTGTACTTGTATTTTATGTGCTGATCAGATATATAGTTCATATATCTACAGTTAAAGTGAATGGCTTAGATGTTATAAAACAAGCTAACTAATTTATATAGCAAAACTTTAAACTCATTCTAATTTTGTTTTTAAACAAGTGTTTTCACCTTTTGATTACTCTAATTCATTACCTTAATCTCACTGGGGGTAATCAAATAAATTTTATACATACCATGGTTTATGGGGAAATCCTTTATAGCTTCCATAATTTCCTCATAAGCAGAATCATTTATCTTAAGGGAGATACCACAACTGTTGGATATCTCCCTTAATGTTGGCATCACATAAAAATGTATTTTATCTTTTAAAAACTTTTGGGCAGCCATTGCTGCATGGGTACTGGAAAATGTAATTAAATAGTAATCCATAATAACGTATATTCCTTTCCCACAGCCAGATAGAAACTGCGGTAATTTTGTTAACTTTTTAATAAATAAGCAATGGCTTTTCTTTCTTCTCCGTTACTTGTCCAATTATTCCGGCATATGGGGTATACTCTTCCATACGTTTTAAGAATTCTTTTGCGTCTTTTTCCGGTAAGGAGATAAGTAAACCGCCGGAAGTTTGGGGATCTAACAGTAAGTCTTTTAGATTCTGAGGCAGGGTATTTTTATAAATAAACTTATCAGCAAGGTAATCCAGATTATTGTACATACCCTCCGGTATAATTCCCATTGCAGCCAAATCTAAAGCACCGTCAATAACTGGAATCTGATCGGTAAATAGTTCTATGGTTTTTCCACTTCCGGAGGCCATTTCATAACTGTGTCCCGTTAAGCTAAATCCGGTAACATCTGTACAAGAGTGGACCTTTAAGCCTGCCATGGCTTCTTTGGCATATTTATTTAAAGTTGCCATAATATCTATAATATTTTTTAACTGACCATCATTCAACATGTCTACTTTTGCGGCAGTATTCATAACCCCCAAGCCAATGGGTTTGGTAAGAACTAAAACATCACCGGTATGTGCGGAACTGTTGGTTAAGATTTCAGAAGGATGTGCAAAACCGGTTACACATAAACCATACTTTGGTGTAGGGTCGGTAATGGTATGTCCTCCTGCAACAATGGCACCTGCTTCCTTTACCTTAGAATACCCGCCTTCCAATATACTTTCCATAACCTTTATATCCAAACAGGATGGGAAGCACATTAAATTCATGGCAAGAGAGGGGTTACCGCCCATGGCATATACATCACTTAATGCATTGGCAGCAGCAATCTGTCCGAAGTAATAAGGGTCATCTACCATTGGGGGAAAGAAGTCTACAGTTTGGATTGTTACAAGGGAATCATTTATTTTGTAAACACAAGCATCATCGCTTGTGTCAAAGCCAACCACTAAATTAGGATCTTCGAACTTGGGCAGCTGCTGTAATACACTGTGAAGTACACTAGGACCTAATTTTGCTGCACAACCTGAAGTTTTAACTAACTGGGTAAGTGGAACATTCTTTTTTGCCATAACGGATATATCCTCCTTAAATGATTATCTATAATATCTATTGTAATCGGATTAATTAACCACAGCGGGATGAAGAAACTGGAAAAATAACATTCTTTGTAAGTTTTCTTGCAAATTCTGAATGGAGTGTAAAAAATGAACATAAAGCAGGTTCATAATATTGTATGGTGCTATTATATTTTACTACAAGTAATTCTGAAAGGCTAGAATACAATTATAGATAATATCTAATAAAGAAAAGTATTTATAGAAATAATCAATAAATCATGGTATAATTTTTGATATATAATAGAGAAGAGTAGGTGTATAATATGGAATTGAGGCAACTAGAAGCATTTGTAAAGGTTGTTGAGTTACAAAGCTTTTCAAAAGCAGCAAAAAGCTTATTTCTCACCCAGCCGACTATAAGTTCACATATAGTTTCTTTAGAAAAAGAGCTTAATGTGAGGCTGGTGGAACGCACTACAAAAACGGTAAAAACCACAAGTGCCGGTGAGAAATTATATGAATATGCAAAAGAAATCTTAGAAATAAAAGAAGATTTATATCAGGAATTTGGTGCAAAGTCTCAGGCCGATGAAGCAATCGTGATTGCAGGTTCCACCATTCCTTCTCAATATATATTACCTGAATTGATTTCTGCCTTTAAAAAGCAGAATAAAAAGATATATTTTTCTATCAATCATGGTGACAGCCAGTATGTGATTGATGAGATATTAAAGCATAAAGTGGATATTGGTTTTGTTGGTGTTAAGGATGAAAACAGTAAGCTGAATTTCATACCATTTTATGAGGACAAACTTGTTATAATTACTCCAAATGAAAATCACTACAAGGTTTTATTGGAGAAGGCCAATACTTTGGAGAATCTATTGAAAGAACCTATTATACTAAGGGAAAATGGTTCCGGAACTTTAAAATCCGCCGAGAGGTTTCTGGAATCCAAAAAAATAGAGGGTTCCAAATTAAATGTTGTTGCCCGTATTAACGATCAGGAAATTATTAAAAGGTCAGTCAGTAAAGGTATGGGAATATCAATTATGTCCAAAAAATCTGCTCAGGATTTTGCGGAAGAAGGCAAAATTTTAATGTATGAACCTATAGGTGAAGCTATTTACAGAAGACTTTATATTGTATTCGAAAAACGGAAGAGATTTAGCCGTTTAGAAAAATCCTTTATTGAATTTTGCAGCAGTTTTTATAACAATATAGAAAAATGATAAATACTTTATCATGCAGAAGGGAACATGGATACCTATGAAATTAATGATGCCAAATAAAACAGAATGGGAAACAAATCCTGTGTTATTAGATGCATTGGGCTTGGATAAGGTGTCTTCTCCCATTGTATCTATTGTAGGCGGTGGCGGAAAAACCTCTACCTTGGAGCAATTGACAAGAGAATATGACCGAAAAGGGAAACCGGTTATTGTAACAACAACCACTCACATGATGCCTCCGAAGCATTGGCCCTGGTGCAAGATTGAATCGGTGGAAGTTGTGGATAGATATCTGGAAGAAGAGGCAGTTGTGTGGATTGGTTTGCAAAGTGAAACTGGCAAGATGAAGTCACCGGATTTGGAATTCTTAAAAAAATTGGCATCTAAAAAGCTTCCCATGATTATAGAAGCCGATGGGGCTAAGCGGCTTCCCTTTAAAGTGCCCGGTGAGTGGGAACCGGTAATACTGGAAGAAAGTACAATGATAATTGGTGTCTTAGGTATGGATGCATTAGGAAAACCTTTAAAGGAGAAGTGCTTTCGTTATGAACTGGCTTCCAAATTACTTGAGAAACCGGAAGACAGTAGAATTACCAAAGAAGATTATACAAAAGTAATCAGTAATAACTGGGGATTAAAAAAAGGATTACATAAAAACATGGATTATGCGGTTATTTTGAACAAAGTAGATAATGACCAAAGGCTGAAAGACGCTTTGAGTATTCGTGATATGGTAAGTAAACTTGGCATTGGCAGAGTATACTTATCTTCGTATAACACTTATATTAATAAATAAGTCAGCAATTAAGATAAAATGAACAATTAAAAACAGAACAATGGGTAAGACATGCTGATATTTGAATATACGCTAGTGTAATGATAGATTGGAGAAGATATGAAAGTATTAATTAAAGGTGCAGGAGATCTGGCTACCGGTATAGCATACAGGTTATATCAGGCTGGATATGACATACTTATGACAGAGATACCTATCCCAACTACGGTTAGAAGAATTGTAGCTTTTTCCAGAGTGGTATACGAAAAAGAAGCCGTAATTGAAGGTGTAAGAGGTGTATTGGTCCATACAATGGAGGAAGTTAAAAAAGCTCATAGAGAAGGAGCTGTTCCTGTCATAGTAGATGAAAAAGCAGACATTGGGGATATATACGCACCGGAAGTGGTAATCGATGCTATTATTGCAAAAGAGAATCTTGGAACTACCATAGAAGAAGCTCCTTTGGTAATCGGTGTAGGGCCTGGTTTTACAGCAGGTAAGGACTGTCATGGAGTAATCGAGACGATGCGGGGGCATTATCTGGGAAAGGTGATTCGAGAGGGAAGTGCTATTCCCAATACAGGAGTACCCGGTAATATTGGTGGATATACCATTGAAAGAATTATACGGGCATCAGCAGATGGAGAGTTTCTGCCTGTTGCTGACATAGGTGATTTGGTGGAAAAAGATCAGGTTGTTGCTATGTCCGGCGGTCAGCCAATATATGCTCTTATGCCCGGTATTGTAAGAGGAATGCTGCAAGCTGGTGTGAAGGTAAAAAAGGGAATGAAATGTGGTGATATCGATGCACGTTGTGAAAGAAACCACTGTTTTACCATATCAGATAAGGCAAGATCCATAGGGGGCGGTGTATTGGAAGCAGTTGTAGGCTATGAGCATGGTAAGTTCTGATAGAGAATGCTATATGAGAATTAAAACTAAGAATGTTTGGAATGGAGAAAGAATATGAGTAAATTAGTAGATGCCATTGGACAAGCTTGTCCCATACCTGTAATCATGACAAAGAAAGAAATCGACAATGGAGAAGAGGGAATTATAACAAAGGTAGATAATAAAATTGCAGTAGAAAATCTAAAGAAGCTTGCAGCTACTACAGGTTTTGAAGTAGAAGTAAAGGAAGAGGGCGGCTTATATACTGTTGCACTTTCAAAAGAATGCAAGGAATGCAATGCTATGCTGGAAGAGTTAGAGCAGCAAAAACCGGTTCCTAAAGCAGACTACGCTGTATTTATAGGAAAAGACTACATTGGAGAGGGAGATCCGGAACTTGGTAAGAACTTAATGAGAATGTTTTTATATACACTCACAGAGTCTGCTGATTTGCCATCTTATATCTTATTTATGAATGGGGGAGTAAAACTCCCGACTTTAGATGAACAGGCAGTGGATCATATTATTAAGTTAAAAGAAAAAGGTGTAGAAGTATTGGTATGTGGAGCTTGCTTGAATTTTTATAAAATTACAGAAGAATTGAAAGTAGGACAGGTAAGCAATATGTATGAAATCCTGGATAAGATGCAAAAAGCAGGTAAAGTAATTTCTTTTTAACCTGATCAGGTAAGCCCTCTGCTTCTGTAAGCGGGGATAAGAACTTGATTTGTAGCAGTACCGCATCTGCAAGCAGATGCGGCATGCAATGGGAGCTAGTATGAAGAAAATAGGAATTGTTCTTTTAGCTGCGGGAAACAGCAAAAGATATGGTGGGATTAAGCTATTAGATACAATGGACGGTAAAAAAATGTATCTTCATATATTTGATCACATTCGTGAAATCTCCGGTTTTACCAAGGTAGTAGTGACGCAGTATGAAGAAATATATGAAAAAGCCTTGGAGTATGGATATTATCCGGTTAAGAATCCGGAACCGGATATTGGAATATCACATTCCATTCATTTGGGGCTTCATAAGATATTAGAAATAGAACCTGATGTAGATGGCGTATTATTTAGTGTTTGTGATCAACCCTATCTTAAAAGAAGTACGTTAGAATGCTTAATTAATAATTACATAATTTCTGAGAAAGAACTGGCAAGTGTGGTTCATGAAAACACATTGGGCAACCCCTGTATTATAGGCAAAAAATATTTTTTAGATTTATTTGCCTTGGATGGAGACATTGGGGGGAAAAAAGTGATAAAAAAGCATCTGGATGATGTGGAATTGATTATAGCAGGGGATGAGAAAGAGTTAATTGATATAGATATAAAGCAGAGGTAATAGAATGAGAGGTAAAGAAATGCAAACTGGTGCAGTAATTGTAGCAGCCGGAATGAGTTCCCGCATTCATTCCTTTAAACCTATGTTAAAAATTGGTTCAATTACAATGATTCAGCGGATTATTCAGACCTTTGAACAGGCAGGAGTAAGCCCCATTGTTCTGATTACAGGGAACAATGCGGATATATTAGAGAAACATGTTGCTAAAAAGAATGTAATATGTTTAAGAAATGATAATTATCAGCACACCGAAATGTTTGATTCTGCTAAAATTGGATTAAGCTATCTTGCTGATAAATGTGACCGGATTTTATTTACACCTACGGATATTCCTTTATTTACAAAAGATACTGTTGTAAGGCTTATGAATACAAAAGCAAAACTTGCGTCTCCGGTTTTTCGGGGAAGAAAGGGACATCCACTGTTAATTCATACTTCCTTACTTTCTGATATACTTGAATATAGTGGTAATCATGGGCTTAAAGGTGCAATATATGAAACCGGTTATGAAAGAGAATTGGTTGAAGTAGAGGATAGAGGAATTTTATTTGATGCAGATAAAGAAGAGGATTATAAAGAATTATTAGAATATCATAATAAGCAGATTCTTCATCCTCAGATACAAGTAAAGCTGGTGAAAGAAAAAGATTTTTTTGGAGAGAGAGAAGCTTTGCTGCTAAAGTTGATTCATTATACCAATTCAGTAAAATATGCCTGCCAGCAGTTGAATATATCTTACAGCAAAGGTTGGACCATGATAAATCTTATGGAGGAACAGGTTGGGTTTTCTGTGGTAGAGAGACAGCCGGGAGGAATAAATGGAGGATATACAACCTTAACAGAAGAAGGCAGCCGGTTATTGGATAAGTATGCCAAGTTTGAAAAAGAAGCTAAATTAGCAGTACAAAAAATATTTGAAGAAAACTTTTTTAAATAGAAGTCGCTGTTACAAGGTAACATAAAACAGCTGACTTTCTATTTTACACCCGAGTTGTTTTTAAAAATCATTCGATATTAAGAGTAGTTTACACTCTTCATATAAAAAATAAAAAGAAAGTTGAAAGGAATACTTTCAGATGGAGATTTGCGTGGAATGCAAGATATCCAGAATTTGAAAGGAGCAGGGAATTAAAAATGAAAAGAAAACTAGCAGTACTATCAATGATTATGGTTATGGTATTAACCATGATCCCGGGATGTTCTAAACAACCGTCAAAGGAAAACAAAGGAACAAATGAAAATTCCACAGAACAGGAAAACAAGGGCACAGAGGAAGGAAAAACAGATGGTGAATCTGAAAAAACTACACCGGAAGCAGAAAGTAACACAGATAAGGAAGATGTAACTATATTAATTGCCGCAGCTGCAAGTATGGAAAAGTCTCTGGAAGAATTAATTCCACAGTTTCAAACAAAATATCCATGGATTACAGTAGAAGGTACTTATGATAGTTCAGGAAAATTACAGACACAGATTGAAGAAGGCTTAGAGGCAGATATATTTTTATCAGCAGCTATGAAGCAAATGAACGCACTTAAAGATGAGAACATGATAGATGCTGATTCTATCAAAGAATTATTGGAAAACAAAGTTGTGTTAATTGTACCGGCTGGCTCAGAGTCTAAAGTTACAAGTTTTGAAGATATTCTTGGTGCAGGAACCATTGCTATTGGAGATCCTGAGAGTGTGCCTGCAGGACAATATGCGAAAAAAGTATTTGATTCCTTAGGTATCTATGATAAAGTTGCAGAGAAGGCAAGTTTAGGTACTAACGTAACAGAAGTATTAAACTGGGTTGCTGAAGGCAGCGCAGATGCAGGCGTGGTTTATGCTACAGATGCTGCAACTTCAGATAAGGTGACTGTTATATCGGAAGCACCGGAAGGAAGCTTAGATGAAAAAGTTATTTATCCTATCGGTATTGTAACAGCATCACAAAAGAAAGAAGCAGCAGCTTTATTGGTAGAATATCTGCAAAGCGAAGAAGCCACCAATTTATTTGTAAGTTATGGTTTTTCTGTTCAATAGATGATATGATATTTATATGAATTTCCTTCTGATAAAAAATCTGCATAGAAGGCCATTAAGTAAAGCTTTACATACATATTTTTTAACTTTGTATCGAAGATTAGTATTATAAATGTTTGAGAAAGGGAAAATTACGATGGATTATTCACCTATTCTAATATCCATGAAAACGGCTTCCATAAGTATAATAATTACTTTTTTTCTGGGAGTCATAGCGGCCAAAGTGGTACATGGTATAAGAAGTAGAAAAGTTAAAATAGTTTTAGATGGGATATTGACCCTTCCTATGGTTTTACCACCAACTGTTGCCGGATTCTTTCTTTTATACGTATTTGGCGTTAAAAGACCAATAGGAGAGTTTTTAATAAACTTTTTTGGCGTAAAAATAGCCTTCTCCTGGTGGGCAACGGTGCTAGCAGCTGTAACCATAGCCTTTCCGCTTATGTACCGTTCTGCAAGAGGAGCTTTTGAACAGGTGGATATGAATATAATCTATGCCGCAAGAACTTTAGGCATGTCAGAAGGAACAATATTCCGAAAAGTATTAATGCCTAACGCCATGCCTGGAATACTTTCCGGTGCCATATTGTCATTTGCAAGGGGGTTAGGTGAATTTGGTGCTACCGCTATGATAGCCGGAAATATCGCCGGTAAAACAAGAACACTTCCCTTGGCAGTTTATTCGGCAGTTGCAGCAGGCGATATGGACACCGCGTATAATTATGTACTTATTTTAGTAGTCATTTCATTTGCAGTAGTAGTATCGATGAATGTAACAGCCTTAAGAAAAAGGTAGGAAAATACAATGAGTTTAAAAGTTCATATACACAGTAAATTAAAAGGTTTCGAACTTAAAGTAGATTTTGAAACAAATGGGAAGCCTATGGGAATCCTGGGTGCTTCCGGTTGCGGTAAAAGTATGACATTAAAATGCATTGCAGGCATTATGACACCGGATGAAGGGTATATTGAATTGAGGGGCAAAGTTTTATTTGATTCAAAGAATAAAATAAACCTAAAACCTCAGGATAGAAAAGTAGGGTATTTATTTCAGAATTATGCCTTATTTCCTAATATGACTGTTGCACAAAATATTGCTGTAGGAATCCGAGGCTCAAAAAGTGAGAAGACAGAAGTGGTAACTAAGATGTTACATAACTTTCACCTACAGGGCTTAGAAAAACGATATCCCAGCCAGTTATCGGGCGGGCAGCAGCAAAGGGTTGCCCTGGCAAGAATATTGGCCTATGAACCGGATGCATTATTGTTGGATGAACCTTTTTCTGCACTGGATGCATATTTAAAAGAGGAGTTACAAATACAATTACATGATTTATTAAGTTCTTATGAAGGAGAATCCCTGTTAGTTACCCATAGCCGTAATGAAGTATATGAATTGACCAAAGATTTAATGGTTTTGGAACATGGCAAAATTCTAATGTCCGGTGATACAAAAAATATCTTTTTAGAACCGGTAAAGATGCAAGCTGCAAAGCTAACTGGTTGTAAAAATCTATCAAAAGCTAAAAAAATAGCAGATAATCAAGTAGAAGCCCTTGATTGGGGAATAGTGCTTACTGTAAAAGCACCCATTCCGGATAACCTATCTGGAATAGGAATACGGGCACATGATTTTAAACCTTATATAAAAGGTAACTCAGTAAACTGGGTATTAGGAGAAGAAGAATCCTTTAATAAAATACCTTGCAGAGTTAAAAAAATAACGGAATCTCCTTTTGAATGGGTGGTATTAGTTGATACAAAGGGAAGCAGCCAATACTCGGATATAAATAGCCAAAGTAGGGATATAAATTCCCATGAGGATATAAATCACCACGATTCTGTTATTTGGTGGAAAATAGGCAAGAACCAACTGAACAGCCAGTTGAGTAATGGAATGCCTGAGTTTATTACCGTTGCTCCGGAAGATATATTGTTACTGATAGACTAAATATAGAGAGAATGGGATGGTAAAGTATGTTTAAGAATATTTACGATGAAGTATTGGGAAAAGTTAATAATGGTGAGAAGGCTTGTATTGTATCCTCATGGACAAAAAAAGAAGGAGCTATCACCGATTTAAGTAAAAAAGTTGTAGATAGCCGGGATGGGGATTTACAGGTTAAAAACACTCTGGAGGTAGGCATTCCTTCTTATATTGAAGATAATGAAAATAGAACATTAATAGAACCTTTTTATCCTGAGGAGAGACTGATAATATTAGGGGGAGGTCATATAGCAAAGCCTTTAGTAGAATTTGCTGCTAAAATAGGTTTCTCCATTACTCTGATTGATGACAGGCTTAGCTTTGCAAATCGGGAAAGATTTCCTTTAGCGAAGCAGGTAATTTGTGATGGATTTGGACATGCTATTGAATCCTTGCAATTGAAAGAGTCTGACTATGTTATTATTATCACCAGAGGGCACCGCTATGACAGTGATTGTTTAAAAGCTATATGCAAGGGACCGGAACCTAAATATGTAGGTATGATTGGCTCCAAAAGACGTACCGCTATTGTAAAAGATAATTTGGAGGCAGAAGGTTGCAGCAGGGAAAGATTAGACCGGGTACACACCCCAATTGGATTAAATATTGGTGGAATTACACCAGAGGAAATTTCAATCTCCATTGTAGCGGAATTAATCAATGAAAAACGTTTGGGGCTCGGTGACAAAAAGCAACTGAACCGTTCTGATTTTGATTATGATGTATTAAAGTTACTATCAGAGGAAGAGAATGTTCCAAAAGCACTAATAACCGTAATCAGTGCTAAAGGCTCCGTGCCAAGAGGTGCCGGTGCTAAAATGATCGTCTATCCCGACGGAAGAATTGTAGGAAGCGTGGGAGGAGGCTGCAGTGAAGCTGCAGTTATCGGAGATGCCAGACGTATGATTGGAACAGGAACCTATAAAATACTGGATATTGATTTAACAGGAGATGCAGCAGAGGAAGAAGGCATGGTATGCGGCGGGATCATGACTGTGCTGGTTGAGGATTATAAAGGATTCTAATATTTAAATATAAAAGACATTTAAACCAGTTACCGGATTAAAAAGTCTTATTTGTTTCACTTACACTATTGATGCAAGAAAAATAGCATTAATAGTGTTTTTTATTTATCAGAAAACAAAATGAGTGTAAAAGCACGTATGATATCAAATATGTACAAGACATTTTTGAATAATGAAAATACAATTTGTAAAAATGTTGTAATATTAAGAATGATATTGACAAAAAAGCAGTTAAAATGTATAATAACTTTATTAATAAAGTTAATTAAGTAAGGGGTGGATAAGATGTCAGGAATAGTAGGAACACCAAGAGCAATTAAGCTCTTAAACAAAGATATTATACAAGATATTATTAAAGTAAATGGACCCATTACAAAGCCTGAGATTGCTAAAATTACCAATCTAAGCTTGGTAACAGTGAATAAGACAGTAGAAACTTTACTACAAGAGAACAAAGTGAAAGTAAGTGGAGTGAATCAATCAACAGGGGGAAGAAGAGCCCAATTTTTCGAAATTAACGAAGAATTAAATTACATAGTAGGGCTTTGCTATCATAAGGATGTTTATTTAGGTGCTATTGCGAATTCAATCGGTGATATTATTTACAAGCAAGAGTTTCCGGTAAGGGTAGATACTTATGATGAAGTAATGGAAGATACTTATTTTGCAATAGATACATTAATAGAGAAATGCAATGAACACGTTATTTCGGCAATCGGTATCGGAGTGCCGGGAGTTATAAATGAAGGAATCGTTACTAATATACCTAATATACCAAGCTGGGAGAACATCAATATTGAAAAGATTATTGAAGAAAAATATCAGATAACGGTATTATTGGAAAACGATATTAATCTTGCAACAATTGGCCTCTACTATAATGATTATAAGGATGAAGTGGATAATCTGGCTCTTATTTATTTAGAACAGGGAATCGGTTCCGGATTAATTCTGAATCGTGAATTGTTTAAAGGTTCTACCAACTTTGCAGGTGAGCTTAGTTATATACCTGTGGGCAATCAGATTATGATTGATGGAAAGAAAACAAAGTATAAAGGTAATTTTGAGAATAAGATTGCTTTAATTAATGAATATTTAGAAACCTGTACAGAAGATAAAAAAGATGAGATGAATGAAATGCTTTTAAAGACGATAGCTGATGGTCTGATGAGTATTATATGTGTGATCAATCCAGATATTATTGCCTTAAAGCTTGAGAAGTTAACGGATGAAGGTATTAAGAAAATTAAAGAATTAATAGAAGCGCTGATTCATACTGACAACATACCAAAAATCATAAAACTGAATGATTTACGAAAATACAGCATACATGGCGTTATGAATATGTGCATCAGAGAGACAATGCCCATATATCAATTGACAAATAGAAAACGAGGTTGAGAAAATTGAAATATTTACTTTCCGTAGATGGAGGAGGAACCAAAACAGAATTTTGCATCAGTGATATGCAAGGGAAGATGTTAAAATCATTTTTTGTAGGATCCAGTAATTATAAATCAGTGGGTGCAGATAAGGTTTATAAGCATTTTAATCAGGGATTGGAAAAGATTAAGAAAGCATTTTCTGTCGGCATTGAAGATATTGCATACAGTGTATGGGGAATATCAGGGTGCGATTCAAAAAATGATTATGACATTATAGAAGAGCAGATAGTAAAATTAGGGTTTCAAAGACAGCAGATGTACCTGTGCAATGATGGTGTTCTTGCATTTTATGCTCAGGCATATGAGCCGGGAATTGTGATTATTTCAGGAACGGGTTCTATTATAATCGGTGTTGATAAAAACGGAAATGTGCGCCGATGCGGTGGATGGGGATATAATATCAGTGATATCGGTTCCGGATATTGGATTGGTAATGAAGCTTTAAAACAGACACTTTTATATTGTGATGGCTGTTGTGAATATTCACCGCTATATGACAAAGTAAGAGAATATTTTAATGGGAAAGACTTCGAAGAACTTCCCTATATAATTACCGAGGTAGTGGACTATTATCAAGTTGCTAAGGTTGCATCCTTGGTTGTGGAACTTAGTAAAGAAAAAGAGGGAACTGCAAAAGAGATACTGAAAAATGGGGCTCATATCTTAGCCAGAATGACAAAAGAAATGTATGACAAATTGGAGTTTAATAGCAGTATGAAGCTTAATTTTGTTTTCTCTGGTGGAGTTTTAAAGAATCCGGTTTACGAAGCTATTTTAAAAGAAGAGCTGGACAAAAAGTTACCGTTAATTAATGTTAAATTCTCTACACAGGAAAACCCACCTGCTTATGGTGGAATAAAATTAGCTCAAAGAATATTGGATAGAGGTGATAACAATGAAACCTAAAGAAATAATTCTTCAGATTTTTACAGGGGGTTATTCTATGGCGGAAGCCACTTATGAAGAAATTGAACAGAAACTGGTGCCGCTGCTGGAAAAGATTCCTGTAAAAAAAGTAATTATCGGATGGGCTCTCCAGCAAGAATTATATAAAAAGTTAGGAGAATTGCTCCACAAATATTCTGTGGAATATTATCTTTGGATTCCGGTGTTCTCAGAAACCGGGGAATTGAAACCTGTCAATCGCTTATTAGACTTTGATAAAAGAGAAGTAAAAAATTATAATCTAAAGTCCAGTGAAAAATTTGAATTCTATTGCCCAAATAGAAAAGAGAATCAAAGAAGTTTTATAGAGCTATACGAGGAACACTTTTCCATGGTGGATTTCGATGGTGTATTTCTAGATAAAATACGGTACGGATCTTTTTCGAATGGATTGTCCGGAGTATTTAGCTGCTTTTGTTCGGAATGTGAAAAAAAATATAAACAAAATGGAATTGATATGGAAGTTTTGCTTGCAGAAATGAAGAAAGTCTCAGAAGGAAGTGAGGGATATAATATCAATCCTCTGAAAATAAATTCCTATAGCAATGGAAAATATACTTTTGAAAATTCTGTATGGGAGGATTTCTTTGAATTTAAAAATCAGATGATATACGAGGCATTATATCCCATCTGTGAATTCTTTCATAATAAGAACATGAAGGTTGGAATGGATACATTTGCACCTTTTATAGCCTATTTTGCCGGACAGGATTTAGAAAAGTTAAATAGGCTGGCAGATTTTATAAAGCCCATGATGTATCGGATTACCAATGCTCCTGCCGGATTACCATTTGAAACCGACAAAATAATAGCTGAAACTTGTACAGGAAATGATTTAGAGGCCAGAAAAAGACTGTATGAAATATTAGGGTGCAAAGAGAATAGAAATGGTTCTTTTGATATTGAGTTTGTTAAGAGAGAACTTGATTATATGGCAGAGTTAGGGGTTAAGACCTACTGCGGAATTGAGATTAATAGAATTGATAACATTGCCCCTGTGGATCCTGAATATGTGAAAGAAAATTTAATGGAACTGGAAAATTCTAAGATAGAGGGTTTTGTATTATCGTGGAATCTGTTATCGGCACCACAGGAAAATATCAATATGGTGCTTGACTGCATAGAAAGAAGGCGGTGATGGTATGGATTACGTACTGGAAATGAAAAACATCTTTAAGAGTTTTGGTCCTGTTCATGTACTTGAAGGAATTGATTTTTCTCTGAAAAAAGGAGAAGTAAGAGCTTTGCTGGGGGCGAATGGTGCAGGAAAATCTACTTTGATTAAAATTGTAGGTGGTGTCCATTCTCAAACAAGTGGTGAGGTTTTTCTTAAAGGTGAAAAGGTAAATTTTAAAGATGAATATGATTCGAAGATGAAAGGCATCAGCATCATTTACCAGGAATTAAGCCTTATTCCAACATTAACAGTTATTGAGAATATATTTTTAGGAAGAGAAAGCGTTCGGGGTGCCTTTTTAAAGAAAGAGGATATGAGAAAAGAGTATGAGCAGATTTGTAAAGACTTTGATTTTAATATCAATCCGGATGTAATCACATCCAGATTAAGTATAGCCAATCAGCAGATGGTTGAAATAATGAAAGCGGTATCCTGGAACGCAGATATTATAATTATGGATGAACCCACTACTTCCTTAACGAATAATGAAAAAGAAGGGTTATTTAAAATAATCAAAAGGCTAAAAAAATCAGGTAAGAGTGTAATCTATATTTCTCATATTTTAGATGAAATATTTCTGAATTGTGACAGTGCCAGCATTATGAGAAACGGTAAGCTGGTTGGAAATTATGATGTAAAAGATTTGACAAAAGGGAAGATTACAGAGCTAATGACAGGTAATACAAACAGTGGGATAAAAGAAAAGAAGGATCAGACCTTTGCAGATTATAAGAGTGAACCTGTATTGGAATTGCAGAATATATCACGGAACAATGTAGTAAAAAATGTAAGCTTTAAAGTGCATAAAGGTGAAGTAGTTGGGCTGGCAGGGTTGGTAGGTTCAAAGCGAACCGAGATTGCTAATCTGATATATGGTGTTGATAAGCGAACCGGCGGAACAATTTTAATGAATGGAAAGGAAGTAAATATCAAATCTCCAACAGAAGCTATTGCCAATAAAATAGGATATATTCCTGAAGACCGTAAGAATCTGGGATTAATATTGGACTGGGAAATCTACAAAAATGCTACAGCAATTCAAATTGATAAATTTAAGACCCGTGGCTTTCTTGATCCAAAGAAGGAAAAGGAATTTACTGGCTACGGAGTAAAGAAGTTAGGAATTAAAATAAATAATGCTGCTCAAAAAATGAAAGAATTAAGTGGGGGAAATCAGCAAAAAGTGGTTGTTTCAAAATGGCTTGGACAAGACATGGATTTAATCATATATGATGAACCTACGAAAGGGATTGATATTGCAGCCAAAGAAGATATTTTTCACACTGTAGAAGAATTTTCAAAACAGGGAATTGGAGTTATTTTTATATCTTCTGATTTAGATGAAGTGCTAAGGGTTTCTGATAAAATAATTGTAATTCGGGATGGTTCTGTTGTTTGTGAAATGGACAATAAAGGCATTTCTGTACAAGATATAATGAATAAAATCTTTGATGTTTAAAGGGGTGAAAAAATGAAAAATAGTATGAAAAAATTGCAACAAATCAATTTTAGAGAATATGGGGTAGTAATTGGATTTATTATATTGTGCCTGGTTATAACCATTGCTACACCTAATTTTGCCAGTTATAAAAATATTCTAAATTTATTAAGACAGTCTTCTATTATAGGAATTATTTCTGCAGGTATGACCTTTGTAATCATATCTGGAAACTTTGATATTTCTGTTGGTGTAGTAGCAGCTTTATCGGGAGCCATTACTATGAAATTTGCCACATCCGGCGTAAATATTATTATTTCCATGGTGATTGCTTTGCTGGTATGTGCAGTAGTTGGCTTTGCCAATGGCTTTATTGTAGCAAAGATCAATATACCTTCTTTGATAACCACAATGGCCATGGTAAGCATTGTAAAAGGCTCCATGTTAATGCTTACCGGAGGATATCCCATTACCGAGAACATTAAGTTGTTAGATTACATTGGAAATGGTTATATTCTAGGTATACCCTTCCCGGTTATTTTATTCGCAGTAATGGTAATCATCGCTTATATTGTTCTAACCAAAACCCGATTTGGAAGATATGTATATTCTGTAGGAGGTAATCGGGAGGCAAGTAAGTTAAACGGAATACATGTTGATTCCTATATAATAAAAGTATTTATTATAAATGCAGTTTTAGCTGGTGTAGCGGGAATTGTTTTAATCGGAAGAATGGGTACCGCCAGTCCTGTGGCTGGTGATGGATATGATATGGATGCCATTGCCTCTGTAGTAATAGGCGGAACTTCAGTTGCAGGAGGATCCGGTTCTGTTCTAAAAACAGTAATTGGTGTATTGATGATGAGCGTTATTAATAATAGTTTCAATCTTCTTGGCGTAGACATGTATTTTCAATATATATTTAAAGGGCTGATTATATTAGTTGCAGTTGGTATTGACTCTTATAGCAAGAAAAAGCTTGCTTCAAGATAAATTTTAAAAGAAAAAGGAGAGATATTATGTTAAAGATGTCTAAAAAAGTGACAGCATTACTTATGGTATTGGTCGTAGCATTCAGTTTCGCTGGATGTGGAAAGAAAGATAATAAAAGTGGAACAGATAATTACAAAATAGGAGTTTTGCTGCCTGGACCTACAGGATATTTCGTAGCAACGAAAGAAGGAATTGACAATGCTGCTAAGGATAATAATGTTAAAATAGAATATGCAGATGCTCAATGGGATTCAAGTAAGCAATTGGCACAAGCGGAAGATTTTATTGTAAAAGGTGTAGATCTTATTGCATTATGTTCAGTAGATTCCGGTGCCGGTGAAAAAATAGTAAAATCAGCAAATAAGGCTAATATTCCGGTTCTGGCGTTTACAAATGCAATTGGTACAAATGAAACTGGTGAATATGAAGGACTAGTATCTTATGTCGGACAAAATGAGGTAAATACCGGTTCCGTTACTGGTGAAGTTGCAAAAGCCTTATTAGGAGAAGCAGGAGGCAAAGCCGTATTAATTGAGGGCGTACCAGGAACCACCCCTCAGATTAACAGAAAAAAAGGCTTAGAAAAAGCGTTAGAAGGAAGCAATATCGAAATTATTTACAATCAGACTTCAAACTGGGAAAAAGAACAAGCGTTAAAGATTGTAGAAGATTTAATACAAAAAAATATGGAATTTAACATTGTAATCTGCCAGGATGATAACTCTGCTACCGGTGCCGGACAAGCTTTAATTGAGGCAGGCCTGAAAGATAAGGTAAAAGTAGTTGGTCTTGGGGGCAGTAAAGATGGTCTGAAAGCAATTAGTGACGGAGTAATTGATGGAACTACTTATATGTCAGCAGTAGAAGAAGGAAAAGTTGCTATTGAAACTGCTGTTAAATATTTAAAAGGTGAAAAAGTAGAGCCGGTAACAGAAATCAAACAAGTTGAAGTGAATAAGGACAATGCAAGTGAATTTAAAGGCGAATGGTAATAGATAACTTTAATTTACGGCATAATATTTATTGAAACAGAAACCATGCATACAAGAATAACTTTCCTGTATGCATGGTTTTATTCTTGACCTTTTCCTTAAAAACGAGTAAAATCGAGTTAATAGGATAAAATTTTATGTTTTCACAAATAATTCCAAGGAGGCAAAGATTAGTGGATGGGAATATATTATCCGGTGGAATTGAAGTTTTACATTCTATAAAAGAAAAAGTTATAGAATTAAATAATAATAGAGAAAAGCGAGAAAACCTCCTTGTGGCAGAAGCAAAGCTGGAAAAAGCAATTCAAAGTAAGGAAAAAGCCTTAGCAGATGAAATTGTTGCCACCACAAAAAAACGAAAAGAAGAGATCGAATCTGCCTTTAACTCACAGATAGATAATGTACGTTCCAGGATGAAAAAAATTCGGGGTAAAAAAGAGAAATCAAAAAGCGCAAAAGTAAAGGAACGTATTGTATTGGAAACTGCTGACTTACGCCAAGAGCAAAAGCAGATGGTAAAGGAAAGCAAAAGTATATTTAGTCAAGATAGAATACCGTTTTTTTGTAATTCCAGATTATTTTATGCATTATATATGCCAAAAGGAATAGGTGATTTCTTTATTATATGCCTGACTCTTTTAATCATTTTGTTAGGAATACCAAGCTTGATTTATTTTGTAATATTACCGGAAGAAAAATTGATGTATCTGCTTATTATATATGTTCTTACGGTGATTCTTTTTGGTGTGCCTTACATGTTGATTGAAAATAATATTAAAGACAAACATATAGAGACCATACGAAAAGTAAGATTAATCCGTAGTGATATATTAGCTAATAAAAAGAAGCAGAATAAAATAAAGAAAAAAATTCTGAAAGATCAGGATGAAAGTCAGTATGGACTGGATAAATTTAATAATGAACTGCAGGAATCAGAAAAGGAAATCAGTTCCATTGCAGAGAAAAAGCAGGAGGCTTTGACTTTATTCGAAAATACAACACGTTTTGTTATCGGTGAAGAGATTAAGTTAAGATACCAGGAAGAAATCAAGACATTGAAACAAGAATACGATAATACCTATAACGAAATCAGAACGTTGGAAGAAAATATTAAGAATTTAACGATGGAGTTGTCCAGTAATTACGAGGTTTATTTGGGAAAAGAATTTATGTCTGTGGAAAGGTTGGACAAACTTGCTGAATTAATGTCAGCCAATAATCTTACTACCATATCAGAAGCCATAACCCTTTATTCTCAAGAACGATAGAATAAGGGTGTCAAAAAGCCTTGATCATTAATTAAATAATAAAAATCAGCCGAGGTTTGGGAACTAACCTCGGCTTACTTTTTAATATTATCAATGGGAATGTTTTTTATTGTCATTACCTTCGATTCAGTTTATAAAAACAATAGTTGATACCTTTACATATATAATCCGCCAGAATCATAACAACATTAAGACGTGTTGTCTGTAGCAGCATATGATCTAACATTCCTGAGAAATTAACGATACCGGTAATAAAGATATCACCAACCGGCGGTAAATTCTTATCAACTCCGGCACCGGGCAGCAGCGGACCTTCTCCCACAGTTATATAGCCGATGTGTGCAGACTTTCCTAAGGAGGCATCAACAGCGATCACTAGAGCATTATGGTGATATTGATTAATATAGTCAATGGTATCGTGCAGATTTTTTGCATGAACAGGTTTTTCTAAAGTTCCGTATAAGATAATATTATGCTGCTGAAGCTTTTCCAATTTATATCCCACTATAGGACCCAGACAATCACCGGTTGCCCGGTCCGAACCGATACATAAGAATACAATCTGTCTTTTTCTATTTATATTTTTCTGTATTAAATCATGCAGCACATTACTAAAGTCATACACAGAATAACGATCTTTTGTATTAAAATAATATAACTTCTTATCAATCTCTAACTCTTTGTTCATTAAGCCCTCCAATAAAACTTGTACTGATACATCCATATTCTGTAATATTCAAAGTATTACCTCTAATATGCAAAATAGTCTGATTTATGATTAGAAAGTTCAAGCCAAAATTCATCAAAAAAAGAAAAGATTCTGTTTATATTTACTGAGAAAGAAAGGAAAAATGGCAGAATCCATAGAACCGGGACGAATTAGCAAATATAAAAATTAAAATATCTGGAAAACATGTATACTGTTTTGACATAATTATTTCTAAGTCTATGTTACGATTACAGATAAAATATGAAAGCTTTGTCTAATCGGTACATAGACAAACTTTTAGTCAAAAGAATTTTAGGTCATAAAGGATTAGGAGGGAAATAGTGAATGGACAATGGACATATTAATACACATAATGGAAAAAAACCGGATGATACTATGTACAGCGGAATCTATAAATTACCTAAAAACATAAGACAGATTGGAAATATTCCAATTCATAATAAAATTATTTATGTAGAAGACTATGTTATGACCTTTATGAAACAAATTAGCCAAAAGGAACCGGCTAATTGTAGTATAGCAGTTTTACTTGGATATTTTGTACGAACGGAAGAAAGAAAGCATATATTTATAAAAGGTGCTGTAGAAATGAAACAGAACGATTTTTACAACGGAATCACTTTTACAGATGAATGCTGGACAAGTATTTATGAGGATATAAAAAAATATTTTATGGATGTTGAAATAGTCGGCTGGGCACTTACTGGTTCCGGTTTCTACTTGGATAGCGAAGAAATGCTACGTAAGGTACATATGGAGAACTTTAATGGACCTGATAAAACGTTATTAAAAATAGATACTTTAGAAAGAGAAGAAGTTTTTTACCTGTTGGAGAATAATCAATTAGTAAAGCAATCTGGTTATTACATATATTATGAAAAAAATGAAGAAATGCAAAACTACATGATAGATGCAAAGAATGTAGTAAGTGAAGAAAGTAATTATGAGGATCATACTACTCAAAGAATCAGAAATGTAATACAAGAAAAAAATGAGCAAAAACAATTAAAGGTAGATGATAAAAGTGTTATCCGGCTATTATATTCTGCCAGCACTCTTCTTGCAGTTATTGTTTTGGTCATAGCAGGAACCATGCTAAATAATTACAAAAAGATGAGAGATATGGAAGAAGCTCTTTATGCTATATCTGAGAATCTGAATCAAAATAAGAGCGGAAATAATAAAGAAAATGTAAAGGGTACAGATTTGGATGAAATAAAGGAAGTATCCAATTTTGGTTCCAAAGAAAAAGAAGAAGAGAAAAAAGGGAATGAGGATGATACCTCAAACATGGGGGAAACAACAAAAGGCAGTACAGAGAAGGAAACTGCCAATACACAAGGCACCAACTCTCAGTCTGATACGGTAGAAGTTGAGACAATACCCGGAGATGTTACAGGTGAGGAGGAACAGAAACAAGAAAATAATATGGAAGAAGAGTCAAAAGGAAAGGATTTAGAAACTCCAAATTCCGAAAAAGAAAATAAAGAACAAAGTAAGAAAGAGCCAACTCCAAAGCCTACTGAAGAACCAACTAAAGAACCAACTCCAAAACCTACCAAGGAAGCGGAAAAAGAAAAACCTGAGGAAAGCAAAGAAACAGCTAAGGAAGTTAGGTATTATGTGGTACAATCAGGAGAGTCTTTGGCAGGTATCTGTTATAAACTTTATAATTCAGCCAATTATATGTCTAAGATAAAAGAATTAAACGGAATAGAAGATGAGAATAAAATATATGCAGGACAAAAATTAATTGTACCATAATTATGTCCATGCACTTTACTGCACAAATTGCCATTAAAGTTCATGCATGGACCCGGGCAAACCTTACTGGCTGTTTTTTTCTTTCACCCTTATTCTCTTTAATAAAAGCAGGTATGATATTTGAAATAATTTGTGTCAGGACGGGAATAACTGTGGCATTGTCATTCTGCCACTGCTTCACGTTTTTGCATAATTTAAAATATCATACCTGTGTTTTTTCTGCCTAGAAAATAAGTACTATTGGGAATTGGAAAAAAGTTAGTGCTATCATTATCAAAATCAGTTATAATTAGACAAGGAACAGAGATATAACCATATTTACCAGTTAACATAAAGTGAATAGGTTTAGGTGATAAAGCCTGAAATATAAGGGTAAGAGGTAGAAGTCATGGCAATTGAGTTAGATAAAAGGCGGTTAAGAAGCTATGAAATAAAAGAGAAAAAGAAAAAGAAGATAAAAGTCTTTGTAGTGATTTTTATAATATTGATAGTCAGCATTGTAGCTGTATTTGCACTAAAATTCATTTTACAAAAGAATTACTCCGGCTACCAGGTAATTAATACGATGAAGAGAGAAGACAGCACTTCAGCTAAGTACATAAGTTACCAGGGGGGAGTATTAAGATACAGCAGAGATGGAGCAATGGCAATGGATGCTGCAGGCAATATGCTTTGGAATGGAACTTATCAAATGAAGAATCCCATTGTAGATATTTCCAGAAAATTCGTAGCTATTGCAGATAGGGGGTATAGAACCGTTGAAATTTTTGATGGGGAAGGCGGCGTAAACACCGTTAAAGTACTAAATCCGATTATAGATGTGAGGATTGCAAATCAGGGAGTAATAGCAGTATTAATGGAGGGGAAAGAAACCAATTACATATATCTTTATGATAAAGAAGGTAATGTGCTGGCAGATAAAAGAACGGTGGCTTCAACCAATGGTTTCCCAATTGATATAGCTTTGTCGGAAGATGGAAGAAAGCTGGTAACCAGTTATGTGGCTATCAATAGCGGAGAAGTCCAGTGTAAATTAACTTTTTATAACTTCGGTAAAGTTGGCGAAAGCTATGTGGATAAAATGACAGGGGCCTTTGACTATGGAAAAACAATTATAGCGAATATAGAGTTTGTGGATAACGATACCATATGTGCATTTGGAGATGATAAGTTCAGCATATATTCTATGAAAGAAATACCTAAATTAGTTCATGAAGAATCAGTATCCTCAGAAATAAAGAGCATACTTTATAGTAGCCAATACATGGGCTTTGTACTTAAGAATCCGGAGGGTGAACAAAAATATAAAGTAGTGCTTTATGATTTTAAAGGAACTAAAGTTTTAGATAAAGATATGAATTATAATTATGAAAACATTTATCTATCCGGTAATCAGATTATTATGTATACCAATCTGGAATGGATTATATGGGAAACCAATGGAAACGAGGTATTAAGATATACCTTTGATAAGAATGTAAATTATATATTGCCGGGTACCGGTGAGCATAAATTCATAATTATTAATGATGAGAATATGGAAGAAGTGCAACTGGCGGAAGAGTAATATAAACCTAATAGCCATATAAAGGGGAGTTCCCGTCATGCTACGGGGACAAGCCTTTTAATCACAAAAGATAAGGAATCAAACAGTATCAGGAGGGCAAATCATGAATTGGCTGGAAATTTTAGTGATAGTAATCATAGCTGGTTATACTCTTAATGGAAGAAGACGTGGATTTATTAAGACTGTATTCACACTATTTTCTACAATTATAGCGTTGCTTTTAACCATGTGGATTAGTCCCATGGTAAATAAAGAAGTTCAGAAGAATGAAAAAATTATGGGCTTTGTAAACAATAAAGTGGAGAAAGTTGTTGATTTTGGAAAATCAAATGATAAGACTTCAGAACAAATGAACTTTATTGACAAACTTTTTCTGCCGGGTCCTATAAAAAATGCATTGAAAGAAAACAATACAGGTGATGTTTATGCGGCTATGGCAGTAAATAGTTTTGAAGAATATATAACTGGGACCATTTCAAGGATAATAATAAATGCAGCTGTATTTATTATAGTTATGCTGCTTGTTATGATAATTTTGGGAATTATAAGCAAAACCTTGGATATAATAAGCAAATTACCCATTATCAATGGATTAAATAAAACGGCTGGCTTATTAGCAGGATTGTTACATGGTATCGTAATAGCCTGGATTGGGTTTATCATACTTACAATGTTTAGCAGTACGAACATAGGTAAAACCATGTTCTTGCTAATCAATGAAAGCAAGTTTTTAACTCTGCTCTACGACAACAATTTACTATTAAGATATATTACAGATATAGGGAAAATACTATTCTAAGGTTTAAGGAAGTTCCAGAAGGAATGAAAGGTTCAGTTTTGGAACTTCCTTTTGAATTCTATGGGTTGATATCCTGAATATTGTATATAATATGATTATTATTATGATAAAACTACCAATATATAAGGAAAAATTAAAAAAACCATATAGGGATGTACCCTGAAGAACAGGTTAATTTTATAGTAATATGAAAAAATAATACTTTTGTTGAAATTTAAAAAAGATAATAGTATACTAGTATATGATATGAACTAAACCAGTGATTTATAAGTATCAGAAAAATATAGACATAGCGCTATTATTAATCTTTACTTAAATATAAAAGAAAAGGAGAAGTAAAAATGAATGAAGTATTACAACAAATTAAAAAAATTGGTATTGTACCAGTTGTAAAATTGGACAGGGCTGAAGATGCAGCACCATTAGCACAAGCATTATGTGATGGAGGACTGCCATGTGCAGAAGTTACATTTAGAACAGATGCAGCTGAAGAAGCAATCCGTATTATGACAACCAAGTTCCCTAACATGTTAGTTGGAGCTGGTACTGTATTAAATACAGAGCAAGTAGACAGAGCAATCAATGCCGGTGCAAAATTTATCGTAAGCCCGGGATTAAATCCTAAAACAGTAAAGTACTGCCAGGAAAAAGGTATTCCAGTTACTCCTGGTACAGCAAATCCAAGTGATGTGGAAACAGCAATTGAACTGGGACTTGATGTTGTTAAGTTTTTCCCTGCTGAAGCAGCAGGCGGTTTGGATATGATTAAATCCATGGCAGGCCCATTTGTTAATATGCAATTTATGCCTACTGGCGGAATTAATGCAAAGAATCTTACAACATATTTAGATTTTAATAAGATTATAGCTTGCGGCGGCAGCTGGATGGTAAAAGATGATTTAATCAAAGCCGGTGAATTTGATAAAATCAGAGATTTAACAAGAGAAGCTGTTAATAATATGTTAGGATTTGAACTTCGCCATGTTGGAATTAATGCAGCTGATGAAAATGAAGCGGATACGGTAGCAAATTCCTTTGAGAAATTATTTGGATTCACAAAGAATGTTGGAAGCAGTTCTATTTTTGCCGGAACCGGAATTGAGGTTATGAAGACTCCTTTCTTAGGAAAAAACGGACACATTGCAGTACAAACAAACTACATTGAAAGAGCAATGTACCATCTTGAACTGCAAGGATATGAGTTCAACATGGATTCTAAAAAATATGATAACAAGGGAAATCTAATAGCCATTTATCTAAAAGAGGAAATTGGTGGTTTTGCTGTTCATTTACTTCAGAAAAAATAATCATCCATCCCAATTCCTTATAGGAGGATATGAGAAAATATGAATGAAAACAAAGAATTTGATGCCCTTGCTTTCGGGGAAATATTATTAAGATTATCTGCTCCTGTCAATGACCGTATATTTTCCGGCAATGTCTTTGAAAAAAGAGCAGGAGGGGCAGAACTAAATGTAGTATCTGGTATATCATTACTAGGATTACGTACAGGAATTATTTCCAAGCTGCCTAAAAATGAATTAGGTACTTATGTGAAAAATAATATTCGCTTCTGTGGAGTAAGCGACGATTGGCTGCTATACGATGAAAGCCCGGAGGCCAGATTAGGTATTTATTTTTATGAGCATGGAGTATATCCCAGAAAACCCACAGTTGTATATGATAGAAAGAATGCATCTATAAATACGATTAATCCGGACGACATACCGGAAGAAATTTATCATACCACCAGATTATTTCATACAAGCGGAATATCTTTGGCGTTATCTGAGAAAACCCGTACAACAGCAACAGAAATGATTAAAAAGTTTAAGGCGGCAGGAGCTACTATATCCTTTGACGTAAATTTTAGAGCAAATCTTTGGACAGAAGCAGAAGCTAAAATGTATATCGAAAATATTCTTCCTTATGTTGATATTTTATTTGTATCAGAAGAAACATCCCGCCGTACCTTTGGTAAGACAGGGGAATTAACGGATATTCTTAAAGAATTTGCAAAGGAGTATGACATAAAGATTTTAGCTTCCACAGAACGTAAAATCATAAGCCCTAAAAAACACACCTTTGGTTCCACTATATACAATGCAGAAGAAGACAAAATATATAAAGAAGAACCATATGAGAATATTGAAGTAGTAGATCGGATAGGAAGTGGTGATGCTTATGTATCCGGTGTTCTTTATGGATTATTGGCATATAACGATTGTCAAAAAGCATTAGAATATGGTAATGCCTGCAGTTCTGTTAAGAATACTATATTAGGTGATCTTCCTTCCTCAGATAAGAAGGAAATTGACCGTATCATCGAAGCACACCATAGTAAAGGAATTCAAAGCGAGATGAATCGCTAGATTATTCATAAGAATCAGAATTTAAAATTATTAATATAATTTATATTTGTAGTAAAATTATGTTAATTAAATAAAAAACATAATCATATTTCATACAATAAAAAACTCACATTGGGTGTAATACACCAAAAGCAAGGAACGTTACAAAATCGGACAGGATAATATTTTGTAGCGTTCCTTGTTTTTATGCTTTTGCAAAGAATTACCACAAGCTAAATAATCTGTAAGAGTATTCACCTTGTACATAAAAATTAAAAAGTATAGATTATTATGTATTTAAAAATTAACGGATTATTATATTTAACATGCCTTATTATTTTATAAAGTTATTATGAAAACACCCTTTTGTTTAAAGTATATAAAAAAATAATATGTATTGTGAAAAATATGTGGTTTATGTATAATATAAATAAAGACAAGTTTCCATAATAATCTAGTTTATTTTAATGAAAGGTAAAAGATAATTATGATTACACAAATTTATTCAATTCAAACCGCAAAAGAAGCAATTGACTGTATTCATGCAGGAGCTGACAGAATCGGACTCCTTGTAGGACCAAAGGACGGACCTTTTCCATGTGCAATCAGTGAAGAAACAGCTTTGGAAATTTTCTACGCAATAGGAGATAAAGCAGTAAAAGTATTAATTTCAGTTCAGGATAATGAAGAAGACATTATAGCCCAGACTAAGAAGCTGCAACCGGATGTATTGCATTTGTGTGCAAACTTTGAAGGTAATCCGGAGTTTCGCAAAAGATTATATGAATGTTTGCCCCAAGTTAAGTTAATGGAAGCAGTTGGTGTTACCGGTGAAGAATCTATTAATGATGCAATAAAAAAATCGGAATATGCGGATCTGCTGATTCTTGACAGTGTGTCTACTACAGTGCCGGGGGTTGGTGCTGCTGGAGTGACCCATGATTGGAGCATAGACCGGGAAATTGTTAACCGTGTTCCGATACCGGTTATTTTGGCAGGAGGACTTGGACCAGACAATGTAGAAGAAGCAATTCGTGCCGTAAACCCATTTGGTGTTGATTCTCTGACTAAGACCAGTGTGAAAGAAAACGGAAAGTTATTACATAAAGATATTGAACTGGTACGTCAATTTTGTGAGAGGGCAAAACATGTGGCCCAAAATTAATAGTAAAGAGTATGATATTATTTGTGTTGGTGATTTATGTGCTGACTTAATTATTCCATATGGCCAGGCGAAAAGTGCAATAGACAATATAAAGCATGATCCCACAAACATTAATGAGCAAAAGGTTTCTTTTCGCAGCGGAGGCAGTGTGGGAAACACCGCCAAAGTTCTTGGCAAGCTAAAACAGAATCCTATTTTTATTACTAATGTAGGTAATGACCGGGTGGGGCAGTTCCTAAAACAAGAAATGGAAAATAATAATGTAAACATGCATTTTTCAATAACTACAGACAGTGGCTCTATTGTTTGTATAGCAGTACTGGATCACAGTGGTGATAGGACAATGTTTACATGGATACCGCCTTGGTCAGCATTAGATCATTATACCTCTGACAGCTTTCCGAAAGAACTTTATAAAAAGCCTGCTATTGTCTTTTCAAGTGGCATGTCATTAACTAATAATATAGAAAGCGGAAATGCGTTATTGGATTTTTTTAAAGGGATGAAAGAGAATCAATCAATTTTGGTGTTTGATCTTAATATAAGGGCGGAATCCTATGGATATCAGACTGGACGCCGTCAATTATTTGAACAGGTTCTGGAATATACGGATATCATATTAGGTTCTGGCATTGAAGAATTCGGACAGATAACCGGAAAAATCAATATGAAAGAGGCAGTGGAGTCAATGGCAGGCAAGGACCGCTGTATCATAGCACGGGATGGTGGAAATCCTGTATTAGTACAAGAGGGATATACGCAGACTACCGTGGAAACAGAACCTGTTACTCCGGTTAATACAGTCGGCGCCGGAGATACCTTTGACGCGGCATTTTTAATGGCATTGCGTGAAGGACATAATATAAGGGATTGCGTGGCATTTGCTAATAGGATTGCCGGATATATGATTAGTAGAGAAGAACATTTGGCTATACCTGATAATATTCATGATATGGTACCAACAGAGTAAAGGATTTGCAAGGTTACTTGAAATTCTGTATAGAGTGCCAATGGATGTTTTTATAATGTGAAAAGAATAATAAAGAGTTATGTGGGCGAACCTGTAGCCTGGAATATCAATTAATATGATTTATGTCCATAATTATTATAAAAGTAACTAGCTATAATACAAAACAATTTGGCTGCAAATACGGCGTTCAATCATAGCAGGCAGGAATACACCCTGTACACTGTCTTTTATTTGTTGTGGCAGGGTGTTTTTATGTGGAATAATAGGAAGCAAATGATAAGGATATTACGATATGTAAAGTGGATAAATATGGCTTGAAAAAAAGATTAAAAAAAGTGTTGACATAATGTTTGGATGATGATATAATTCTCTTTGCTGACGCGGTAACGGCGGTAAGCAAAAAGGAATGAACATTGATAACTGAACAGTGAAACAACCCTGAAAATTCTAATAAAATTTTCATATTATAGAAAAGCATTGAATTTGATTCAATGACTGATTTATAACGAACCGTATCTATTTATTATAGGTACAACCTTAAAAACAGTAATGAATTAATAATTCATTGGATTTAACGTTTGTTTTAATTCTTAAAACAAGCCAATGTTAATTCTGAACGATTAAACTTTAATAAATTAAAGAAAAACATTTTAATTTGAGAGTTTGATCCTGGCTCAGGATGAACGCTGGCGGCGTGCTTAACACATGCAAGTCGAACGGAGTTAATAAGTGGAAGTCTTCGG
>NZ_FOWD01000029.1 GCF_900115365.1 Anaerocolumna aminovalerica | reverse complement strand
ACGTTAAAGAGTATCTAATTTCGTCGCTCCTTGTCATTCCTTGTCACGCTTCGTCACACTACGGACAAGTATGGACAACGGCATGTAGACGCAAAAAGTCGCGTTTTCTGAGCCGAAAAGTGAGGTCTCTTGAAGCCTCATGTAAGAGTGGAAAAATGCTTCGTGCATCGTCACGGAACGTGATGTAGAGCACGGATTTGGCTGTAAATTGAACAGGTAAATTATCCAGAGGACAGCTTTTGGATGGTTTCACAGGCACTTACTTTAGAGAAATCTAGAGTAGGTGCCTTTTTTCGTGCTTGGGGCAACTTGTAAACATTTTTCATTCGAAAGGAGGCTCATGATCGTGGCAAAAAGATCAAAGGAAGAGCGGGAAGAAGAAAGAAAAAAGGAACTTCTTCGGACATTAAGAAGAGGGCCGGATCTTGACCGGTTCATAGATGAGAAGAAGCGGAACTTTGTTTCCTATGCACAGGGCGCACGGATGTATTCCATGAACTATTACTCATTCGTAAAACTGGCAAAAGAGGCAGGAGCAAATATCCGTATTAAGAAGAACGTGGTCATCGATCTGGAGTTGATCGAAAAGTATCTGGAAAACAATTGCGAAGGCCCGGAAGGAGGAAACTGATATGGAAAGAGGAAGATCAAAGGATCCCGGTAAACAGGAAAGACTGGATAATTACAAGGCTCAGTTCAAAAATGGCAAGAAGAAATGGGTTAGATACGATGAAGGCGCGATCCTTTATTCTATGGGGATCCACTCATTTATGGATCTTGCAAATGAAGCTAAGGCAGTATACCGCATCAAGCGTATTTGTCTTGTGAATACTGAAAAGCTGGATGAGTACATTGAAGTGATGTACGGCGATCCGGAAAGTAACTAAGGAGGGCAAAGATCATGTGTAAGGTTATCGCAGTTGCAAATCAAAAAGGCGGGGTCGGCAAGACTACTACAGCTGTAAATCTTGGGATCGGGCTGGCTGCAGAGGGCAACAAGGTTTTATTGATCGACGGAGATCCTCAGGGCTCGATGACGATCAGTTTGGGATACAGGGAGCCTGACAGTCTTGAATATACGCTGTCTACTTTGTTATCAGAAGTAATGGAAGAGAAGAAACTGTCTCTCACACAGACTATCATTCAGCACGATGAAGGAGTGGATCTTATTCCGGCCAATATCGAATTGTCAGCTCTTGAGATCAATCTGGTAAATGCCATGAGCAGGGAAGTCATGCTCTGGAGTATTGTTGAATATCTCAAAGCAGAATATGACTACAAGTATATCATCATCGATTGTATGCCCTCGCTCGGAATGCTTACGATCAATGCCCTGGCTTGCGCGGACAGTGTTCTGATCCCGGTGCAGGCGGCGTATCTTCCGGTGAAGGGTTTAGAGCAGCTCATAAAAACCATCGGTCGTGTTCAGAGGAGACTTAATAAGAGTCTTCGGATTGAAGGAATATTGCTTACGATGGTGGATGCCAGGACAAATTATGCCAGGGATATCTCACAGCTTGTCATAGATACTTACTCGAATCAGATCGGCGTGTTTCATACCTGCATCCCTTTTTCGGTTCGTGCGGCAGAGATCAGTGCAGAAGGCTCCAGCATTTATCAGTATGATCCGAAAGGAAAGGCGGCTAATGCGTACCGGACATTAACGGAGGAGGTGTTGGATCGTGGCTAAGAGAGTTGGACAAAAGATCAAGATGACATCCATTGATGAATTGCTCTGTGTGCCTTCAATAGCCGGTTGTGATGAGATCGAGGTTGCTAAGATCCGGCCGTTCAAGGATCATCCTTTCAAGGTCCTGGATGATGAGAAGATGCATGAGCTTGTGGAAAGCATCATGCTAAATGGTGTGCTGGTTCCGGTTACTGTCAGACCGCTTGATGACGGAGATTATGAAATGATCTCCGGTCACCGGCGGTTATTTGCGGTCAAGGAAGTCGGATTGGAAAGGATCCCTGCGATCATAAAGAAGTACGATGATGATGAAGCTGTCCTGGCAATGGTCGATTCGAATTTGCAGAGAGAAGAGATACTGCCGAGTGAAAAGGCATTTGCTTATAAGATGCGATATGATGCAATGCGCCGGAGGGCAGGAAGGCCGTCAAAAAATGCGTCCCAATTCGGGACGAATTTCCCGGAAGGACGAGCAGACGATGAATTGGCTGAACAGGTCGGGGAGAGTCGTGGACAGTTGCACCGGTATCTTCGTCTGGTAGAACTTATTCCATCTATTTTGGATTTAGTAGATAAGAAAGCCTTGGCGCTTGCTACAGCAGTAGAAGTTTCTTTCTTGGATCACGAAGTTCAGCAGATGCTTTACGAGTACATGTGTGAGAATGAAATCTGTAAGACGTTTCAGATCTTTGCATTACGAGATTATCTGAAAGAAAATGATACCGTCACTAAGATGGAACTCATGCGGATCCTGAATGAGAATGCCCCCAAGGATGAGAGCAACAGGTTTCAGCAGCTCACGATCACGAAGAAGAAATTGCAGGAATACTTCCCGACATTCTATACCAGATCTCAGATGGAAAAGGTGATGTTTTCACTTTTGGAAGAGTGGAAGAAGAAAAATAGTACTGGTGAGTAATGAAAATGTTGGAGTATTATAATGAAAGTACTAAAGAGTAATTGAAATATGATGCACAAAAAAGAAGAGTTGGCTCCAAAGCCAACTCTTTATTAATTGACATATTGCGTTTAAACGACTAAACTTAAAATGAAAGTTTATTTTTGCAAAGAGAGGTAACTATGTTAGAAGGCTATGTAACCGTTCAAGAGATTGCAAAAAAATGGGGCGTGTCGCCAAGGACAGTCCAACATATGTGTGTTCAGGGAAAGATAAAAGGAGTCGCAAAATTTGGAAGATCATGGGCTATTCCTCAAGATGCCCCCAAACCAACTGACAATCGGATGAAGTCCGGGAAATATGTAAATTGGAGAAAGAATCTAGGCGGTGAATCAAAAGAATAAACCGTAATGAAAAATATTTTTATAAGATCGAGGTGAGAAGACAGTGGTTATTGAATGGGCAAAGGCTGCAAATGCAGTGTACAATTTTATAAGCCTTATGATGACTGATGAGATATCTGCAGGGAAAAGCAGTATTAAGAATGTTTTTTTTGAGAGAATACACAGATACAAAATAAAAAGATATTGTCGCGATTTTTTTCGCAGAAACTATGGTACTGTTATTTCTAATCCTGTCTTCTATCGGTGGATACAAAATGACGGAACAATAGATAGACTTTTTAAGCATACAGGCACAACTCACGCAGACGTTACAGATGCAGAATACATAGATGCAGAAATTAATAGAATAAAAAAAGATATTGAGCATCCGCTTGATGGAAGAGATATAACTGCAATTAGAGATTTTTTGGGTGGGCTAATAACGAAGCATCGAGAATACACAGAAAAATCTCTTTCTAGTGATTCAAAGCAAATAATACAAAACAATGATAGAAATACCAAAGAACTCAGTAATGCAATTACAGGTATAAAAGATGTACAAGATAATATTTTGGAATTAGTTGCAAACAGTAAAGGAAGCTTATCTGTAGATCAAGAATATGATATTCATCAGAAATTAAACAATAGTTTTTGGGAAGGAGATTTTGATTTACTAAGAAGTATTATACCTGCTATTAGAGAAAAGAGTAATAGTCTTGATGAGTGGGTGAACTTTGTCCTTAGCAAGGCATTGGTTGATGGAAAAAAGTATCGTACAAATTATTCGTTAAAAGATATTGATAATATAAGTATTAGAGAAGACGCTGTTAGAAAGGCAATTATTTTTTCATATTTACAGGAAGAACCTTTGGACAGTTATGATTTTTTGCTTGAAGGTGATTTAGGCGAACTTGTTTCTAAAATGCAAACAGGTGACGCGTGGCTTTTTGATGAAAAAAAGGAAGTAAGAAATAATGTTGATTGCTATACATTGACACCTTTTACTTCACTGAAAAGTGAAAGTGAAACAGTGAAAATTTTGCAGACTATAAAGGCTTTTAGAATGCAGGTGCCGGGGGCCGAAAATGTAATCGATGCTATTAATGGCAATCGATATAATTATTTGACCACCTTATTAAAAGAGGCACGTCATTATACAGAGGGTATAGCAAGATGTACGACTGATGCTGAAGCAGTTGAGTTATCTGTAAAAACAACGGATTCCTTATGGGGAAAAAAGGATTTATATAGTTTGACAGGGGTTAGCATACAAAAAATATATTGGAGAACAATTATTCAAGCCTTTTCTATTTCAGAGAAAAAAAGGCTGTCAGAAGTTATTCAGAACATCCCAAATAGTATACATGAAGAATTGTCTGAATGTATTTTGATTGCACGTATTAAATGTAGAGATATAGAGCGCGACGAGTTTTTGGAGTTATGGAGAAAAAACCGAAATTATGACATCCTAAATGCATATCTTATTAACTTCAAGGCTTCAGATGCTAAAAGCATAGTTGCTGATTTTATTCCAGAGGCAATGGAGTCACCAGAGGTAGTTCTGAATTTGGTTGATCTATTCTTTAGGGATGGTGATGATGAAGAAGCGGAGGCAATACTAAACTCATATAAATCAACCTGTGATGACTATGCAGAGTATTATATTGATATTTATCGACTCTCAAAGGATAAAAAGGATGTTGACATATTAGAGGATAGGTGGATACACCAGAATCTAAGATATTTGAGCATGCTATCCGACAGTACGATAGCGCATATTTTTTATGATTGTAAGAAATATGAGATGTGTCTTAATGTGCTGAAATCACTTGAGATAAAAGGTGTTGTGAATTATGATCTTCGCAAATTATATGCATTTGCACTAATTAATGCAAAAAAATCCATTGAAGGCCTATCTGCCTTAAATAATCTTATGCCTGAAGGTAAAGATGATCTCTCTGTTATTAGAAATATTTTATATTGTTCTTTGGGCCTTCAGCGAGAAGTGTCGGAGGAGGTTATAAATGCGGCCGATAAATTGAAGACACCAGAGTTAATGCTTTATCTTGGGGCAATTTATGAACAACGTAACGACATTCAAACTGCAAAAAAATATTATTGGAAGACGCTACTCGCCAATTCTGATGATAAATCCAAAATATATGGAGTTTATTGGGCGTTTTCAATAAAACATCTGTATGGAGACATAAAACCAGATGTCACAGATGAAGGAACCTGTATTATAGCTAAAAGAACTGATGGAGATGATACAGTTTCACTTGGCATTTTAGGAAAGGAGTATGTAGATTCAGAGTTAAATGTAGAGAATATCAACGTTTTTTCTACCGATAACGCTATAAAAAATGGATGGCTTAATAAAATAGTTGGTACGAATATAGATTTTAAAGGAAAGACATACATAATAAAACAGATTATTACTATGGATGCATGTTTTTCTTCATTATGCTGTCAGAAGCTTGTTAAAACTGGAGCTGCAAAAGCTTTTACTCTTCCAACAGATGTTTCCCTTGAGCAGGCTAGAAATTCTTTTATTGATTTTTTCAAGTCTAATATGCCATCAGTGAATAAGTCAAATGAATTGATTAATGACTATAAAGACTTATCTAAGCTACCACTAACATTACATGGATTATTCATGCATGGCCGCTCTAATTATATTGTTGCTGTGTATAGTCTGCTAAAAGAATCATCTATCGTAACAAGAGAATGGATTACTTATGAGAAAAACGATGAAATAAAAGAAACAAAAGGGTATATGCTAACATTCTCGTCGTTAATTTTACTGTTTTTGCTGAAAGTACCGGCCGAGCTTTTAGAGAAGAATAAGGTATTTATTCCGAAGTCTATGTTAATAGAGATAAGAAATGAAAAGGACGAGGTTATCTCAGAAAAAAAACGTGGTGATGGAGGTTCTATTACAGTAATTGATGATCACATTCAAGCGTATATGGATTCCGAGGAAACAAAACAAGAATTGATGACGTATGCTATCGATTTATTGGATTATGCGGAGAAAATACCTGTTATAGACAGTAAAAAAGATTTTGTAACTGCGCTAAACCCGGAAGTAGATCTTCGAGATTTTTTGGGTACGCCAGATTTGGATGCACTTTCTATATGCGAAGAATATGGTTATTCCCTTGTTTCTTTTGAAGTATGGCTTTCAGATATAAATATGATTTCAAAAGGTAAAAGTGTAACAATTATTGAATTCTTAAATGAGATTGAAAAAGATGACCTGATATATATGAGGTACCTAGTAAATTTACAAGACTTTCGTATGATGAACGTGCTTGATACAGCTAGCCTCAATAGGATCATGAACTCAGATAAGAAAGAAGTATATGATGAGTGGGGACGCCTTTTAACAGCGCTTGAAAAGCAGGATGGATACTATAAAGATTGGCTTAGAGAACACCTCACTCATATCAATCAGAAATATCAAGAAATAAGAAAAAAAGATAAAGAGTTAAATGATGCGGAAAGAGATTTTTACGCTTTATTAATGAAATTGCTTGAGAGAGAAATACATGTAAGCACAGGGACGTTGCATGATGATGAAGGAAATCCGGTTATTAGAACATATATGAGGGTGTTTGATAAAAGAAGTCAAAGCTATTTGGAGGATCTGGATCAGATATTTGATACTGTATTGAAGGTTGACTTCTCTGTAATGGAAGATGATGGGGAAAAGGATTAGAAAAATGGTGGCATAAGCAGATGGGGTCAGCAATTCGCTGGCCCTTATATTTACCTTGACATGTAGTCATTGACCACATATAATAAAGATAGAAGTGCACGCATTGACTACATTGAGGAGGCGCCTATGAAGAAGGAAATATATAACCTCGAAGGAATCGAGATTGAAGTAGAAAAGTATGACAAAAACGACAAGGATGCTGAGCGTCGTCGCCTGGCTTATTGTTTCAGAATGATCAGGGAAAAGTCCGGTATGAGCAGGACTGATTTTTCTGTGTGGTTGGGCGTACCTTATCGGACCATGCAGGAATGGGAACTTGGCCGGAGAGCGATGCCGGAGTATGTTTTACGCTTGATCGCTTATAAGGTGATGAATGAGCTGCGTGAAGGGAGGATTGGTTAATATGTTTGTTTTAATAAAAATCCTGAAGCTTTTGCTGTTGCCGGTTGCTTTTGTTTTGTTCTTTACGAGGTGGGCATTGGAAACTTCAGTGAAGCTGACAGAATGGGCAGTGGGGTTGCTTACCTTGATAGTTGGGGCAGCTATTATCTATAGCATCGTTATCCATAGGTGGGGGGATCTGTTTCTTTATTCGCTGATATTTGCAGGTATCATGGCTATACTGATGGCGGTAGTTGTTGTACAGGATTTTTGTGATGCCATGCTTGATAAAATTAGCATGCTATAATGATAATAATTTAGTAGTGAAAAATCTGATGATTCATGAGGTGATTTGCAATGAGAATCCAAAATACAAGAAGGAATATGGAGAAGATGGCCATGTTAATGGATCTTCATATGGCATCATCTACAGTTAATACAGTTCTTACGAATATGATTAACGAAAATTCTATGATACCTTCCGATATAGATAAGTTAAGGGCCGAGGCAATTAAACTGCAGAGCCAGATGAAAAATACTTCAGTTGATAAGATTATGATGATGCTTATGGTGGAGGGTATGATAGCACCTTACATAGGAAATGATGCAAGGATGTTTGATTTTTTTATGAACAGTCTTTTAAACGAAGGTAGAGTTTTTGATGTCTCTGAAATTCAAGATAATCCGTATGTAAAAGATATTGATTTTAAGGATAGGCGAAGCGGAGACTTTGAATTTCGGTACCATTCGTTTATGCCCTATGAATTAGATATCTATGACATACCAAGGAAAATAATAGAATATGACGTGGATATCCCCAGGATCTCTTGTTTTACAGAAAAGGTAGAGTATCCTGTTATATTTCAAAACAGCATAAAATCAACATGGATGTCAGTGTCTCCGAATGAAATAAATACAATGAAACAACCTATAAGGAATGCCAAAGGTAAAGTTTTGACACTTGGTTGCGGAATGGGATATTTTGCCTATATGGCATCGTTAAAAGCTGATGTAGAATCTATTACCATTGTGGAGCGAGAGCAAAGCGTGATAGATTTTTTCACTTCTTTTATTCTTCCGCAGTTTAAAACTAAGGATAAGATAACAGTAATAAAAGATGATGCCATCGAATACATGATGAATCTTGAGGATGGTTTGTATGACTATTGTTTTGCTGATATATGGATAGGCGTTATGGATTTTGAACCATACATTGAAACAAAGGAAGTATGTAAAAGGTTCAGAAAGATGAGGATGGAGTATTGGATAGAAGATGCATTTGGAATACTACTTTCTTCACATATTTATATTGAGATGCTGAAAGCATTTAGCAATAATATGAACGTGCCTTTGGGCAATATGAATGATAATGAGTTTCCGATTCCAGAAAATGAGAAAAAGCTTGCTGACTATGTAGCCAGGTTGGTTGAAAATGTTGAAATAGAAAAACCTGAGCATATAGATTATTATCTCACCCCAAGAAACATTACAAGCTTATTAGATCGGACAGAAATTAAATACAAAATTTAAAAAAGCAGGTTTTCGGTAGGTTTTTGGTAGGAAAGTGGTAGGTTTTGAGTATTCTTTTTTCAAAATAGGTGTGTTATATTTACAATGGACAAAGCGAACGGGAAAACAAAATACACCCGAGCCGCCGAGTCCATTTTCTTTTGCAAAAGAATACCGGCAATGATGAGCGTCAGATCATGACTTCGAAAGAAGTTGTGAGCCTGGCGCTTTTTTCATGCCATCAACTCAAGGCCGAGGATGACGATCCGGAGCCGACACAAAAAGCGAAAGGACAAAACATACTATGGATTATGAATCATTCAAAGATAAGTTCGTAGAGGACTTAAAGGACAGGCTTGATGAGCAGGGCGCTGATGTAAAGGTTTCAGTCAACACCGTAAACAAGCTCAACGAGAGTTACGAGGCTGTGACGGTCACGCCGGAGGGCAGCAACATCGGAGTGAACATCGGAATCGACAAGTTCTACAACGCGATGGAAAACGGCAGATCCTACGATGAAGTCGTAGATAAGGCCGTTGAGGTCGTGAACAGCGGTATCACCCAGCGACCTGACTTCGATATCGATTCCTTATCTGATTACTCTCAGATGAAGGAAAAGCTTGCGATGGAAGTTGTTTCTGCGGAAGCCAATAAGGAGATGCTTGAAACTGTACCTCATCAGAATATGGAAGATATGGCGGTTGTTTACCGCTTCGTCTTAAATTCCGATGATGAAGGCAGAGCATCCATCCTGGTTACCAACCAATTGCTTGAAAACATGGGCGTTACTCCCGAACAGCTTCATGCTGATGCAATGGAGAATGCGCCGCAGATCAAGCCCGTCGAGATCAAGGGCATGAGTGAAGTCATGGCCGAGATGATGGGCGTTGAACAGGCTGAGATGATGGGAATCTTCCCGGTAGCACCTGAAGATGAGAAGATCTTCGTTGCAACAGTACCCGACAAGGTACACGGTGCCGGGGTTCTTGCTTACCAGGATTTCATGGATCAGGCAGCTGAAAGGGCAGGCGGAGACTTCTATATCTTACCTTCGAGCATCCACGAGGTCCTCATCGTTCCTGATAACGGAGAGATGGGGCTTAAGGATCTTGAAGCGATGGTGAAGGAAGTCAATGCGACTCAGGTTGCTCCTGCGGATAAGCTTACCGACAGCGTTTATCACTATGATAGTCAGGCAAAGATCTTCGAGCTTGGAGAAAAGTTCGTAGCCCGCCAGGCTGAAAAGGAGGAGGAACACGCTGAAGAGAAGGGTGAGAAATCCGTTCTTGGCGAACTGAAGGCCAAGAAAGAGGAAGTCGCCAAGGCTCCTAAGAAGGAAACCATCGATAAGGGTGCAAAGGCCAAGGGTGGCGAAGCACTCTAAGCAGAAACCAAAATCAAACGTTTGAGGCTTAAGGCGTCAGGCTGTGGGAAGTTCCCCGGCTTGGCGCTTTCTTTATGCCGGAAAGGAACAGATATGTCAGATAAATGTTATACGCCGGTCATTGCCGGATATGGTCCCAGCTACTCTTCGGTTCTCGGTAAACCGATACCGAACGCACATCCCAGCAACTGTAAGCATGAGTGCCCTTATGGGAAGGACAGAGCATTTTGCTTTCCCTGCTATGCCAAGATCATGAGCGAGCACAGGGCAGCCAGAAAAGCAGCTACTGAGGGAGTGTGATGCCATGCAGTTCGACTACTTTTATCCGGAGGAGTCGGAAAACTATGTATTCTACAGAACTCCCAAGGTTCTTTGTACGGATAAAAGATTCCGGGGACTGTCTTCGGATGCAAAGCTTTTGTATGGGATCCTTTTGGACCGTATCCAGCTTTCCAAGAAAAACAGATGGATCGATGAAGAAGGACATGTCTATGTCTATATGACTATAGAAAGCATTGAACAGGCTCTTGGCCGCTGTCATCAGAAATCCTGCAAGGTACTGAAGGAGCTTGTGAATTTCGGTCTTGTAGAGCAGAAGAAACAGGGGCTTGGAAAACCCACAAAGCTTTATGTGCATAACTTTGGCCGGGTATGGGATGCAAACCTACAGAAGTATGAAACACATACCCACGGAAGTATGCAGGACATACCTGCAGAAGTATGCGACTCATACTCTAATAATACTGAGATAAATAATACTGATAAAAGTGATATCAATCCTATCCTATCCGGAAGGGATGTGGATAAGGATGAGAGATCCGACTATCGTGAGTACCTTATAGAGCAGCTTGATATGGCTGTTTTGTATGAGCGATATCCGTATGACAGGGAGATCCTGGATGCCATCCTGGACATGATGCTGGATGTGATCTGTTCCAAGAGAAAGACCATCCGTATTGCAGGAGATGATAAGCCTGTTAATGTCGTGAGATCTCAGTTTATGAAGCTGAATGGTATGCACGTTGAATATGTCATGGGGTGCCTTAAGAATAACCCTACAAAAGTCAGAAACATCAAGCAGTATCTGCTTGCAACAATCTATAACGCTCCGCTTACTATGCAGAGCTATTACCAGGCCTGGGTCAATAACGATATGGCCGAAGGCAGAATCTAACAGGAGGAAAGATCAATTGAAAACACTGAATGTAACAATCGAACTGGACCCGGTAAATGACGGAGCAGTTTTTGCAGAAAACAGATTTAAGAAGAAAGAGGAAGGAGCCCTGATCATCGGGACCAACGGTGAAAAGAGGATCGCCGGTGCTTCGGAAGCCCAGCGTATTCTGGATATACTTGCCGAGGTTGGTCATGGAGAGTACATGGGTAAGACCGATTATCTCATTATGATCAACGGAAACAAGATCCTTAAATTCGGTACCGGTGAATGCTTTATCGGCTCCGCACTCATCATGAAGTATGACGGCAAGGGCTTAGGCTTTTTGTCAGGTGACGAGTTTGATGAGGCAAGCAAGGAATTTGAGAGCAGGCTGATCACTATTGTTGCAGACGGGCAGGAATTTTCTGCCTATGAACTTTTATAGGAGGTGCGACATGAGCAGAACGATACCCAGAGCATATGTAACGGCTGCCTGGCCGAAGAACCGCGTCGATGCGGAGGACCTGGCAAGAAAATACTGTGGAGAGCTGGTAAAGGCAGGATACCTTCCCTTGTGTCCGGTACTTGCATTTTCAGGGATCATCGGTGAAGACGATCCGGATGGTGAAAAGAAGCGCAGAGAGATGTCGGAGGATCTTTTAAAGCGAGCGAGATTTCTCGTTGTCTGCGGAAAGAAGATCAATGACGATGTCCGGGCTGACATATCTGTTGCCAAGCATTCCAAGGTCATTCCGACTACGCTTGATGGCATTTTGGAGTGCGGCGAATAGTGAAGCAATAGTGAACAATTAATTGAAAGGAAGTGAGAGCGTGAATGAGCAGGTTTCAGATCAAACGGTACGCTTAGCGATCAGAACCGGCAAGGTAACACTGCGGCTGATCTTAAGAGCTCTGGCTGCCTGGCATCGAAATCATCAGAGAAAAAAGGATGTAAACCGTATGGCTAAGGATACTCTTCATGGCAAACAGTCCGTAAAAGAACTGGTGGGTCAGGGGCAGGGCGTATCCAGCATGGAGATCGGTAATTCCGGCATCAGGGATTTTAAGAAGATCGCCAATAAGTATGGTGTGGATTTTGCGATCGTTAAGGATAAGGACGTAGATCCGCCTAAGTATACCGTTTTCTTCAAAGCGAGAGATGCAGATGCGATCACGCAGGTTTTGAAGAAATATGCTGCAAAGCAGACGAAGCGTAAAAAGGCAGCTGAGAAGGAACGCCCGAGTATCCTGCAAAAACTGAAGAAGTTTAAGGAAAAAGTGGCATCCATGCCTCGTAAGGATAAGGAAAAACGGAAGGAGATGGAGCGATGAAAAAGATAAACATAAAGAAGCTCGTCATCCTGAACATCCCTTATGTGATCGTTGGGCTTGTGGCTACCAATATCGGTGAAGCATTCCGAATAGCGGGAGGCACCAATGCCTCAGAAAAGCTGCAGAGTGTTATCCTGGAGGGATATTTCGGAACGGCATTTTCCAATCCGTTTCCAAGCTTTCATCCGGTGGATCTGCTCGTAGGACTTGCTATCAGTGGGATCCTGAGACTGGCAGTGTATATGAAAAGCAAGAATGCAAAGAAGTTCCGGCACAACCAGGAATACGGTTCTGCCAGGTGGGGGACACATGCAGACATAGAACCTTATATGGATCCGGTGTTTGCCAACAATGTGATCCTGTCACAGACAGAGAGACTGACGATGAACAATCGTCCGGCACAGCCCAAATATGCCAGGAACAAGAACACGCTGGTAGTCGGCGGATCCGGTTCAGGTAAGACCAGGTTTTTTATAAAACCAAACCTCTTACAAATGCACAGTTCATACGTTTTGACCGATCCGAAAGGCACGGTTTTGCCTGAGGTCGGAAATGCACTTTTAAAGCATGGATACAGGATAAAGATCTTCAATACCATCAACTTTAAGAAGAGTATGCATTACAATCCGTTCGCATATGTACATGATGAGAAGGATATATTAAAGCTCGTAACCACGCTGATCGCTAATACGAAGGGCGAGGGTAAAGGCGGAGATGAGTTCTGGGAAAAGGCGGAAAAGCTGTTATATTCAGCATTGATAGGTTACATCCATTATGAAGCGCAGGAGGAAGAGCAGAACTTCTCAACCCTGCTTGAAATGATCAATGCGATGGAAGTTAGAGAGGATGATGAAGAGTTCAAAAACCCTGTAGATCTCATGTTTGATGAGCTGGCGGAAAGGGATCCGGATCACTTTGCAGTAAGACAATATGCCAAGTACAAATTAAGTGCCGGCAAGACCGCAAAATCGATCCTTGTGAGCTGCGGTGCAAGGCTTGCTCCCTTTGATATAAAGGAGCTTCGTGAGATCACTGCATACGATGAATTACAACTTGATACCTTGGGAGATAAGAAGACAGCACTGTTCTTGATCATGTCGGATACAGATGCGACCTTCAATTTCCTGATCAGTATGGTGTACACCCAATTATTCAATCTGTTATGCGAAAAAGCAGATGATGTGTACGGTGGGAGACTTCCGGTACATGTGCGGTGCCTTATCGATGAGGCGGCAAACATCGGACAGATCCCGAATCTTGAGAAGCTTATGGCTACCATCCGTAGCCGTGAGATATCTGCAGCACTTGTGTTGCAGGCAAAATCGCAGCTTAAGGCGATTTACAAAGACAATGCAGATACCATCATCGGTAACTGCGACTCCCAGATCTTTCTGGGCGGCTCTGAACAGACGACTCTTAAGGACCTCAACACTACTCTTGGTAAAGAGACGATCGATATGTATAACACGGGGGAGACCAGGGGAACGAGTCAGAGCTACAACATGAACTACCAAAAGTTAGGTCATGATCTTATGAGCATCGATGAACTGGCGGTCATGGACGGAGGCAAATGTATTGTCCAGGTCAGAGGCGTAAGACCTTTTCTGTCGAGCAAGTATGACTTAACGCAGCATCCAAACTATCCGCTCACAGCAGATGCGGACAAAAGGAACACATTCGACATCGAAAAGTTCCTGAATCACAACTTAATATTGAAACCTGATGACAAATACGAAGTCATCGAAATCACCGAAGAATAAGGCTCTTACGATCAGCGATAAAGGCTGAGAGGACAGGGTCTTTTCTTATGCCCAAATCTACGGAGGTGGGCACATATACGGCCGTATCGCGGAAGGTCAGTCGACGGGCTTTCTGCAAAGAACACGTAAACCAACAAACAAAACAAAAACATTTTATGGAGGATTAACATTATGGCATTTTTCAACAGCGCAGTAGGCGTACTTCAGACTCTCGTAGTAGCTCTTGGTGCAGGTCTTGGTATCTGGGGAGCAATCAACCTCATGGAAGGTTACGGTAACGATAACCCCGGCTCTAAGTCCCAGGGCATGAAGCAGCTCATGGCCGGTGGTGGTGTTGCACTCATCGGTATCACTCTTGTACCCCTTCTTTCCGGCCTTTTCTGAGAAGAACGGAAGAGGAAGATGCGGAGCCGGGAAATGAACCCCGGCTCCCGGGAACAGAACAGGAGGTAACAAGTGGACAGCATACTTCAGTCGATCGAGGACTGGTTTCGCGAGCTGCTTGTTTCAGGCATTATGAGCAATCTCACCAATACCTTTGACACGGTAAATGCGCAGGTAGGTCAGATTGCCACAGAGGTAGGACAGACTCCTGCCAACTTTTCACCGGCGGTCTATAACATGATCCGAAATCTCTCAGAGAACGTGATCATGCCGATCGCCGGCTTGATACTAACTTTTATCGCCTGTTACGAGCTGATCCAGCTGGTCATCGGCCATAACAATCTGGCAAACTTTGAAACTTGGATCTTCTGGAAGTGGATCTTCAAAACCTTTGTAGCAGTAACCTTGATAACCAATACGATGAACATCACCATGGCTGTATTTGATGTGGCACAGCATGTGGTTTCCCAGGCAGGAGGACTGATCGGCGGAACTACAGCGATAGACGGCAGCACACTTGCAACGATGCAGAGCAACCTTGAAGCCATGGACATCGGGTCGCTTTTATCAATACTCTTACAATCCTTTGTGGTTCAGTTTTTGATGTATTTATTGTCGGCACTGATCTTTGTCATCGTATATGCACGTATGATCGAGATCTACCTGATGGTATCTCTTGCACCGATCCCTTTTGCAACCTTTGGCAACAGAGAGCAGAGCATGATCGGACAGAATTATTTGAGGTCACTGTTTGCACTGGGCTTCCAGGGATTTTTGATCATGGTGTGTGTAGGAATCTATGCAGTGCTTATCCAGAGCGTGGCATTTTCATCCGATATCATCGGATCCCTTTGGGGAGTCATGGGCTATACGATACTTCTGGCATTCACACTGTTTAAGACCGGAGCGGTCGCAAAGAGCATACTCCACGCGCACTAAAAGAAAGGAACTAACAATATGGCAGCATCATACATTTCGGTGCCTCGTGATCTTACGAAGGTGAAGAGTAAGGTGATGTTCAATCTGACAAAAAGACAGCTGATCTGCTTCTCAGTGGCGGCACTCATCGGGGTGCCGTCATTCTTTTTGATAAAGCAGATAGCTTCTACAAGTACGGCAGCTATAGGAATGATGGTCATCATGATGCCATTCTTTTTCCTGGCAATGTATGAGAAGAACGGACAGCATCTGGAAGTCATCTTACGACATTTGATCGAGGCGACTTTTGTGAGGCCCAAGGAAAGGCCTTATAAGACAGACAACAAATATGCAGCGCTGAAACGATTTGAGGAAGCAGATCAGGAGATCATGGAGATCATCATGTACAGCGAGGCAATGAGACCGGAGAAAAAGAAAGGAGGAGACGATGTTTTCGATTTTTAAGAAGCAGGAAAAAAGAGAGATCAAAATGCCTGCGCATTTAAGCAGAGCTGATCAGAAGGAGATCCGTGAGATCATCAAAAGAGCTGAGAATGATGACGGCATTCCCAGAACAGCACAGCAGTCGATTCCCTTCGACAGAATGTTTCAGGACGGTATCTGCAGGATAGGGTCGGATTATTACACGAAGACGATCCAGTTCCAGGATATCAACTATCAGCTTGCTCTGCAGGAGGATAAGACAGAGATCTTTGAGGAATGGTGTGCATTCCTTAACTTTTTTGACAGCTCGGTGCACTTTGAACTGAGCTTTATGAACATGGCAACGGATGTGGAGGATTTCAGGACCGGGATCGCCATCCCGCACAAAAAGGATGAGTACAACGGAGTCAGAGACGAATACAGTTCCATGCTCTTTCATCAGATGGAGGCAGGAAATAATGGTCTGACAAAGACCAAGTATCTGACCTTCGGTATCCATGCGGATTCCATTAAGGCTGCAAAGCCCAGGATCATCCACATCGAGACAGACATATTAAATAACTTTAAGCGTCTTGGTGTGCAGGCGAGAGTCCTGAACGGAAAAGAGAGACTGGCGCTCATGCATCAGCAGTTTCATATGGGAGACAAGGAGAGGTTCCATTTCGATTGGAAGTATCTTCTCGGTACCGGTCTTTCCGTAAAGGATTTTATCGCTCCCAGCAGCTTTTCGTTTCCTACGGGAAAGAGATTTACGATGGGAAGCCTTTATGGGGCAATGAGTTTTTTGTCCATCGACGCATCGGATATCAGCGACAGAATGCTGGCGGATTTCCTCAATATGGAATCCAGTCAGATCGTGACCATGCATATACAGTCGGTGGATCAGAATGAGGCCATCAAAACCGTAAAGCATACCATCACGGAGCTTGACCGTAGCAAGATCGAGGAACAGAAGAAGGCAGTCCGGGCCGGATACGATATGGATATCATTCCTTCGGATCTGGCGACTTTCGGTAAGGATGCCAAGGCACTCCTTAAGGAGCTGCAGAGCCAGAATGAGAGAATGTTCTTGCTTACATTTCTCATCATGAATACCGGAAGAACGGAGCAGGAGCTTGAGAACAATGTATTCCAGGCAAAGTCCATAGCGCAGAAGCATAACTGCAACCTGGTTCGTCTGGATTTTCAGCAGGAACAGGGACTCATGAGTTCCTTGCCGCTTGCTCAGAACCTTATTGAGATTCATAGAGGCATGACGACTTCCAGCACGGCGATCTTTGTTCCGTTTACAACTCAGGAACTTTTCCAGTCAGGAGATGAGAGTCTCTATTACGGACTGAATGCGCTTTCCAATAACCTGATCATGGTGGACAGGAAGCTCCTTAAGAACCCGAACGGCCTGATCCTCGGTACTCCCGGTTCCGGTAAATCCTTTGCTGCGAAAAGGGAGATTGCAAATGCATTCCTGGTAACGGATGACGATGTGATCATCTCGGATCCCGAGGCAGAGTATTCACCGCTGGTTGAAAGGTTTGGCGGTCAGGTCATCAAGATCGCACCGACCAGTACGCAGTATATCAACCCGATGGATATCAATATGAACTATTCGGATGATGATAACCCGATAGCTCTTAAGGCAGATTTCATCCTGTCCCTTTGCGAGCTTATCGTAGGCGGAAAAGAAGGCTTACAGCCGGTTGAAAAGACAGTCATTGACCGTTGTATCCATCAGATCTATCAGAAATATTTTGAAGATCCGAAACCTGAGAAGATGCCTCTTTTGGAGGATCTGTACAATGCACTCCTTAAGCAGGATGAGCCGGAAGCAAGGCATGTGGCAACTGCTCTTGAAATCTATGTAAGCGGTTCGCTGAATGTGTTTAATCACAGGACCAACGTAGATATCACCAACAGACTTGTGTGCTATGACATAAAGGAACTTGGTAAGCAGCTTAAGAAGATCGGAATGCTGGTCGTACAGGATCAGGTGTGGGGCAGAGTGACACAGAACCGCGCTCAGGGCAGATCGACCCGTTACTACATGGATGAGATGCAGATTCTTCTTCGTGAAGATCAGACAGCAGCCTATACGGTTGAGATCTGGAAGCGCTTCAGAAAGTGGGGCGGTATTCCTACCGGTATCACGCAGAACGTTAAAGACCTTCTGGCATCGAAGGAAGTCGAGAATATCTTTGAGAACTCCGATTTCATCTACATGCTGAATCAGGCGGTCGGCGACAGACAGATCCTTGCAAAGCAGCTCAATATCAGTCCTCATCAGCTTTCGTATGTTACTCACAGCGGAGCCGGTGAAGGGCTTATTTTTTACGGCAATGTAATACTTCCTTTTGTAGACAGATTCCCTACGGATATCGAGCTCTACCGCATCATGACCACGAAGCTTTCCGAGATCACTGAGGCGAAGGAAGAGGCTAAGGCATGAAAGGATATGGATAAATGAATGAAGGGATTTACACCAGGGATAAGGGCGCCAAACGGCGCGTAGAACCCGAAAACCAGACAAAGAACAGGTCACATGCCGGGAAGCTCAAGAACGAGACTTCCCGTGCGGCGGCCATGCGTAAAAGGCTTCGTACCGGGAAAGCGGATACTGCTGAAACAAAGCTTGAGATCAAAAAGACAGCAAAAATACATAAGCAGGGTAGAAAGGCTGCGAGAAAGAATATTGCTGTTACAAGCGAGATCAGGCATCAGCTGAATGAAGCAAACGAAGATCAGAATGCCGGTGGAGATGCAATAAATGCAGGAGGCCAGGTGGCCGAAGCCGGTATCTACAGCATCAAAAAGAAAGGCGGGAAAGGGACAGATGCCAATGGTTACAGCGTAAAGCTCCATCGTTCGAAGCATGGCGAGACGCAAGGAGGAACCGGCGCAAAAAATGCGACAGTTGCCGAGGGTGATGCAGCAAAACATCAGGCACAGAAGAATCTCATGAAAAAGGAGATACAGAAGCAGGCCTTTAAGGAACGCGCCAGGGAAACCGCAAATGCATCCGGCGGATTTATGAAGCGGTTCGTTGATAAAGCGGAGGATATGGCAGGCAGACTTGCCGAGGCTGTAACTGAATTCATAGAGGAGCATCCTCTTGGATTCCTGATTGCCGGTGCGGTACTGATCATCGTTTTGGTCATTTCCGGTTCGCTCAGTTCATGTTCACTTATGGCTGGCGGTGGAGGCAATTCGATCTTGGCGACAAGCTTTACTGCACAGGATGCAGACATCGTAGCGGTTGAAGGCGATTATGTTTCACTGGAAACGGAGCTTCAGAATACCGTGAACAGGATCGAGGCAGATCATCCGGGGTATGACGAATATCAATATGACCTGAGTGAGATCGCTCATAATCCTTTTGAGCTGGCAGCGCTTCTTACTGTCCTGTACGAAGATTATACAGAGAGTGAAGTTCAGTCGATGCTGCAGACCATCAAAGATTATCAGTATACGCTGACTCTTACACAGGTTGTGGAGACCAGGACCCGGACGGAGGAAAGAACGGGAACGAGGACGATCCATCATGCAGACGGTACGACCACTACGGAAGAATACACCTACGAAGTGGAAGTCGAGTATGACTATTACATCCTGAAGACGAAGCTCACCAATAACGGCATACAGGCTGCAATTAACGCACTGGGACTTACCGAGGAACAGCTGCAAAGATACGCAGTGATCCTGGAGATGCGAGGAAACAAACCGGATATCTTCGGTGACAATCCATATGCAAATCCGGGTGTGTCTGAAGAATACCAGGACTATGATGTCCCTGCAGAGTATCTTACGGATCAGCAGTTTGCAAATATGCTGAATGAAGCGGAAAGGTATCTCGGATATCCGTATGTGTGGGGAGGAAGCAGTCCGTCAACCAGCTTTGATTGCTCTGGCTTTGTAAGCTATGTGATCAATAATTGCGGGAACGGATGGAACTATGGAAGACTCACTGCTAACGGATGGAAGAATACGACCGCAAGGGTAAACACAAGCGATGTAAAGCCCGGAGACCTGATCTTCTTCCAGGGAACTTATGATACATCCGGTGCAAGCCATGTGGGGATCGTAGTCGATCCGGCAAATAAGATCATGATCCATTGCGGCAATCCGATCCAGTACGCAAGCTATGACAGTAACTATTGGCGGCAGCATTTTTACTGCTACGGAAGAATCAGATAAGGAGGACTTATGTACGAAAAACTTGATAAGCTCCGCACAGAGGTAAGGCGCTGGGAGCAGAAAATCGAAGATGATAAGGCAAAGCTTAGGATTGCACAGGAAAAGCTTGAAAAAGCTGAGGATGAACAGATCCTGGCTGATGTCGGTGCACTGAAGCTGAAGCCCGAACAGCTGGCTGAGTTCTTAAAGCTCGCTACTAGCGGGAAGCTTGGTGCGGCAGGCAGTGGGAATGCTTTTGTCGAAAAATCCGACAGAAGTACTTATGCCACTGATGATGAAACTGAAAACGAAGACGAAACGGAGGATTTCGAAGATGAAGAGAATTAAAAACAAAATACAGATCAGATTGATCTCAGCTGCAGCAATTGTTGCAGCTTTTTTATTTGGGACGACTCCCATCATGGCACATGCCGGTGGATATGAATGTACCTGCGAGCATAAGTGCACAGAGGATTGTATCAATCCCGACTGTGAGCTCTGCAAGATCGACCACACTCTTTGCTGTGGCGATGAGGAGACGGAGGATCCCGAAGCTCCTGCGGAGGAGACACCTGAAACAGAAGAGGAGCCTGAGGAAGAGTGGGGACCTCTCACTCCCGATGGGAACATGACACTTGTGGATGATTACGGTGCTCCCAGTCAGGCAGGAAAGCAGTTCATAACCGTTGTCACCAAGGCAGGTAATTACTTTTACATCATCATAGACCGGGATGATAACGGAACAGAGACTGTTCATTTCCTGAATATGGTTGATGAGGCAGACCTCCTGGCACTTATGGATGAGGATGCGGTAAACGATTATATCGCACAGAAGGAGGCTAAGGAGACGGAACCCACAGTTACTGAGGAGCCCACTCCCACCGAGGAACCTGAGGCTGAGGAAGAGCCTGAGGAACCCGTGAAAAAGAAGAGCTCAGGTGCGTTAGTTATCGTGCTGATCTTGGCTCTTGGCGGTGCAGGCGGATACTTCTACTTCACGAAGGTTAAGAACAAAAAGCCTAAGGTGGATAACGGTCCGGATCCCGATGCGGATTACAACGAGGATGAGGATGATTACCTGCTCGACGGTCTTGCCGATGAGGTGGATGACATCATAAGTGAGGATGAAAAAGCTGAAGATTCCGAGATCATCGATCTTGATGATGAGGAGCCTAACGATGAAGAGGAGGATGAGGAATAATGGCACGAAGATCACGTTTTGAAGGATATGTAAATGCGATGAAGGGGCAGGCTGAGAAGCCTGCTCTTTCTGTTAAGGACAGACTTTCTCAGATGAAGGAGAAGGCAAAGACCGTAAACAGGAAACCTGAAAAGGAGGGCAAGTAATATGGCAGATTTCGATAAGAGCAAATTTGATCCCAAGGCTGCAGCGGAAGCTTGTAAGGCAGAGATGGATGAGATCACTACAAAATTGGAAAAGGGAGTTAAGGACATTTTCACATCCGATGGTTATAGGGATTATCTGAACTTCTGTGCGAAGCTCCCCAGGTATTCCGTGAACAATCAGATCCTGATCATGCTGCAGAAACCTGACGCTACCATGTGTCAGTCGTTCACCGGATGGAAGGACATGAACCGTTTTGTGAGAAAAGGTGAGAAGGGAATCCGTATCCTGGCTCCGTCACCTTACAAAATGCAGAAAGAGCAGGATAAGACAGATCCTTCCGGAAAACCGATCCTTGATAAGGATGGTGAGCCTGTAAAGGAAACCGTGGAGATCACGGTAAATGCCTTTAAGCCTGTCAGCACTTTTGATGTGAGTCAGACGGAAGGTGATCCGATTCCCGCTTTGGGAACAACAGAACTTACGGGATCAGTGGAAGGCTATAACGCACTCTTTGATGCGATAAAAGAAGTGGTTCCCGTGCCTATCACCTTCGAGGAGATCCCTTCCGGTGCAAAGGGTTACTTCCATCTGGAAGAGAACCGAATCGCGATCCAGGAGGGAATGAGCGAGGCACAGACCGTAAAGACTGCGATCCATGAAGCTGCACATCAGGCACTTCATTCCAAGGATGCCATGGATGCATCCGGTGATAAGAAGTCCAAGAATCAGAAAGAGACGGAAGCTGAATCTGTCGCTTACGTTGTATGCCAGCATTACGGCATCGATACTTCGGATTATTCTTTCGCCTATGTTGCGACCTGGTCTGCGGATAAAGAAGTACCGGAGCTGAAGGCATCCCTGGATACCATCCGAAAGACTGCATCCGATATGATCGTGAAGATCGATGAGAAACTGCAGGCACGCGACAGTGTGAAGGAAGTAGAGGAGTTTATCGCGGCTCACGGTGACGAGCTCCCTTTCGATAATCCGGAGGCCGGTCAGCCCATCGGCTTTATCAAGATCGAACCTCCGGTAGATTTCGGTTCCTATCAGACTGACAAAAAGATCGAGATCACTATGGAACAGCCGGAGGCTGAAAAGCCTGAGAAAGCTCAGGAAGAGAAAAGCGCTAAGAAGACTTCGGTAAAAGAAAAACTGAAGGCTGAAAAAGCAAAGTCACAGAAAACAAAATCACCTAAGAAGGATCCCAAGAAGGACCTTCAGGAAGCTATTTAAGGAGGAGAAAAGAATATGCGTAAGAAATTGATTATTGGAATTGTAGCCGGAGTTGCTGTTGCTGGAGGAATCGTTACTGCGATCATCTGTCACAAAAGGAAAAGAGATGCTTTCCGTGAGCTTGACCTGTACGACGATGAGGATGACGACTTCTGGGACGAGGATCTGGACTATGAAGATTGTGGGTCTGATGAGAAGTGCTGCGAATACGCAGAAAGGATTTTAAGAGAGCTTGAGGAGGGCACAAATGGCGAATAACCTGGTGATTGCTGAGAAGCCTTCGGTGGCTCAGTCGATTGCTAAGGTCCTTGGATGTAACAACAAGCAGGATGGCTACCTCTCCGGAGGTGGCTATCTTGTGAGTTGGTGCGTCGGGCATTTGGTCGAACTTGCCGAACCTGAAACCTATGACAGTAAATATGAAACCTGGAAGAAGGAAGACCTTCCGATCATCCCTGAGGAATTTAAATATCAGGTAACCGCCGCTACGAGAAAGCAGTTTAAGGTTTTGAAGGATCTGCTCCACCGGGATGATGTGGACTGTGTAACCAACGCATGTGATGCAGGACGTGAAGGTGAACTCATCTTCCGTTTGGTCTATGACGAGGCGAAATGCAATAAGCCCATGAAAAGGCTCTGGATCTCTTCGATGGAAGATGAAGCGATCCGAGATGGCTTTGCAGGTCTCAAAGACGGACAGGAATACGACAGACTTTACGAAGCTGCTCTCTGCAGGGAACGTGCCGACTGGATCGTTGGCATCAATGCCACCAGGCTCTTTTCTTCCCTGTATGGTCAGACTCTTAATGTGGGCCGAGTGATGACACCGACACTTGCACTGACTGTAGCACGTGAGGCTAAGATCAGAGCATTCAGACCGGAGGATTTTTATACCGTGATACTGGAAACTGATATCGGAGATCTGGGAAGCAAGCGATTCAGCGGCAGAGAAGAAGCTAAGGAACTGCTTATTAAGTGCACGTTGGCCGGAAAGCTTACGATCACTAAGGCGGAGAAAAAGGAAAAGCAGGAGAAGGCTCCGGCGCTTTTTGATCTGACTTCTTTGCAGCGTGAAGCAAATAAGAGACTTGGTTATACAGCACAGCAGACGCTGGATTATACCCAGTCCCTGTATGAAAAGAAGCTGGTGTCTTACCCGAGAACCGACAGCCGGTATCTGACGGATGATATGGAAGCCACGCTTCCGAATCTGATCGCAAAAGCAGAAAAGGTCAGTGGTCTTAAGCCTACCGAAGCACGGGATCATCACTGTGTTATCAACAGCAAGAAGGTCACAGATCACCACGCGATCATCCCTACGGCATCTGTCGATAAGGCTGATCTCTCGGAACTTCCAAACGGAGAAAGGGAAGTACTTAGACTTATCGCCACAAGGCTCTTAGAGGCTGTTTCAAGCTCCTGTATTTATGCAGAGGCAGTATTAGAGGGTGAATGCGAAGGCGAGCGATTTACGGCAAAAGGAAAGTCTGTGATAGATCCCGGATGGAAAGGAGTGGCAAAGATCAGTGAGAAGAAAAAGGATGATCCGGATGATACTGCAGTGGGCGACATTTCTTCTCTTCACGAAGGTGATGAGATAAAGATCGCTCAGGCTGGTGTGAAAGCCGGAAAGACCACGCCTCCGAAATCCTATACGGAGGATACGCTGCTTTCAGCAATGGAAAAGGCAGGCAGTGATGAGACTCCGGATGAAGCAGAGCGTAAAGGTCTCGGTACTCCGGCAACCCGTGCGAGTATCATTGAGAAGCTTGTCCGTATCGGTTTTATCGAAAGAAAAGGTGATAAGAAGACCAAGTATCTGGTTCCGACACATAAGGGCGAGATGCTGATCACGGTTATCCCGGAAGCGATTCAGTCTGCGTCCATGACTGCCGAATGGGAGCAAAAGCTCCTGGAGGTGGAGAAGGAATCCTACAGTGCAGATCAGTTTATGGATGAGATCGGATCCATGGTAAAAGAGCTGGTTGATACCTATGAGATCGTGCAGGATGCAGAGGTTTTGATGAAACCGGCATATGCGCCTCTTGGGAAATGTCCTCACTGCGGAGCTGATGTCATTGAGAAGTCCAAGGGCTTCTTTTGCGAGAAAAAGGATTGTAAGTTCGCACTCTGGAAGGATAACCGGTTCTTCGATTCTCTTTCAAAGAAACTGACTAAGCAAGTGGCAGAACAGCTCTTGTCCAGAGGCAGGGCGAAGCTTAAAAAGTGCAGATCCGTGAAAACGGGAAAGACCTATGATACCACCGTTGTTCTGTCCGTATCGGATAACGGAGCGCCGCAGTTCACATTAGATTTTTCGAAAGGAGCGAAGTGATATGGAGAAAAAGAAGAAGACGAAGATCCGGAAATGGGATGAGGTTGGTGGAGCAGTTGAAACTGAGATCGATGAGATCGCAGGTTCCTTTGAAGAGACTCCCGGTGCCGGTCCTTCGGCAAGCAGAAATCCCATGAGAGGCATCGAGGATATGGTTGAGCAGAATGATAATTCCTTCGACGGAGTCATCAATAACCTGCCTGAACCTAAGCCCGTTTGTCAGGTAAGTGCTGCCGAAGTCATCGAGGAAGAGCAGAAAAAGAAGTCGGTCTTAAAAAGGCTGCAGGAGCCGGTTCCTGTACCTGAAGGTGCAAAGCCTGTGACCGGATGCGTGCTGTGCGGAGACAGGGAGAGGATTTGATGGCACGTCAGGACGGAATGATCTATGTCCGTGTTACGAAGGATGAGTGGAAAAAGATCCATGAGCGAATGGCTGAGGCCGGTATGAAGAACATGAGCGCATTTATCAGAAAAATGGCTTTGAACGGATACCTGATTAAGCTGGATCTGACGGATGTGAAGGAGGTTCTGCGCCTCCTTCATATCAATTCCAACAACCTGAATCAGTACGCAAAAAGAGCAAATGAAACCGGCAGCATTTACGAAGCAGATATCAAAGATCTGCAGAAAAGCCATCAGGAGATTTTACAACTGATGGGTGAAATATTGGATCGTTTATCAAGCATTTAAGGAGGAACTCATGGCAGCTACAAGACTGATACCTTTGCATGAGAACAAAGGAAAAACCGTCTCGCAGTGCTTAAAAGACAGAGTCGATTATGCGAAGAACGGAGAAAAAACTGAAGAGGGTGAATATGTAACTGCCTATGAGTGCAATCCCCAAATTGTTGATCAGGAATTCTATTCCGCCCGGAATGAATATGTGAAGGATCACCGGGTACCGACACATGATGTGATCGCATATCAGATTAGGCAGTCATTCAAACCAGGGGAGATAACTCCTGAAGAAGCCAATGCCATCGGTTATGAGCTTGCGATGAAATTCACCAAAGGTGAGTATGCTTTCATCGTTGCAACTCATACGGATAAGGCACATATTCATAACCACATCATCTTCAACTCGACAAATCTTGCATGTGACAGGAAATTCAAAAACTTCTTTCTTTCATCGTTTGTTATCCAGCGGATCAGCGACAAATTATGCTTAGAGCATGGACTTTCAGTTATCAACCCGAGAGCATATCGAGACAGAGAAAAGCGCGCGGATTATCCAAAACGTTCTGCTTACCGAAACGCGATCCGCGAAGCAATCGACCGAGGCCTGGCGAGAAATCCGAAAGATTTTGAAGAGCTGCTTCGGTTCCTAGAGGAAGAAGAGTATCAGATTAAGCGAGGCAAGAATCCTGCGATAAAGGGGAAAGACCAGAAGCGGTTTATCCGTTTTAAGTCCCTCGGGGAAGGATACAGACCTGACGACCTTGAGAAGATCATCTCCGGTGAGATGGAGCGTGATCCTGAGATCCGGAAGCAGAACGCGAAGCCTGAAAAGAAGGTTGATATGCTCATCGATATCCAAGCAAAACTTGCTCAGGGAAAAGGTGCCGGATATGAGAGATGGGCGAAAGTCTACAATGTGAAGCAGGTGGCCAAAGCGCTTCTCTTCCTGGAAGAGCATGACATCCGGGACCTTGATTCGCTAAATCAGAGAGCCAAAGAAGCTGCTGATCACTTCAATAAACTGTCCACTACGATCAAGTCGGCCGAGAAAAGAATGGCAGAGATCTCGGTCTTAAAAACGCATATTTTGAATTATGCAAAGACCAAAGATGTCTATGTGGCATACCGAAAGGCGGGGTACAGTAAAGCTTTCTTTGAAGCTCACCGCGAAGAGATCACTCTTCATAAAGCGGCGAAGCAGGCATTTTCCGAGTTGGGAGTGGAGAAGCTTCCGACGGTAAAACAGCTGAACGAAGAATACGCAGAACTCCTTGCCAGGAAGAAAGAGGCTTACCGGGAATACCGAAAAGCCAAGCAGGAGATGACGGACTTCGCTACAGCAAAATACGACATCGAGCGATTCCTGAATCTTGAAAAAGAAGAGGAAACGAGGGCGAGAGAAAAAACAAAAACAAAAGAAGAGTCACTTTAGTCCAAAGGGGCATTTCATCGGAATCACATCCGGTGGGGTGCCCCTCTTTTTTTATTTCTCGCCTTTGGCGATAAGTACTCAGCACCGCGGAGCGGGGCGTAGATCAGCAGATGAAAATCTGATGTTTGAAGGGATTGGGAGCAACTCCCAACAAGCCGAGCGAAGTGAGTTGTCTGGACACAGACATTGCTTGCCAATTTGTGAAAAACCAAGTTGAAGTCCGTTTTTTGGGACACGAAATGTGGATAATGGAGTGTGGGAGGTTAGAGTGCAATAGATGTCTCAGCTGATTTGACTCCTAAATATCTTGTTATTTTCTTGCTTTGAGGATTATATGTGAAATGTGAAAAAACTTTTTATTTTTCCACATAAATTTCGAGATTTCAAAAGTTTCTATTGAAGAAAAGCACGGTTCTTGGTATAATATACGAGTGTTATTATATATTTTTTTGATAAGCACCGGAGGCTTAGAAGCATGGAAAAAAACGAAATCAAAGTTACATATAGTCCCTTATGGAAACTCCTAATTGACAGGAAAATGGCTAAATCGGAGCTGCGGAGTAAAACCCATATAGCCGCTAGTACTTTTACAAAAATGAATAATGATCAAATGGTTTCGATGGATGTAATTGCGCGGATTTGTGATGAGCTTCAGTGTACATTTGATGATGTTGTTCAAATCGAAAAAGAATCGGAAGAAGGAGCTGAGGCTTAATTTATGGATATTAATTCAGATATAAACATTCTTGGTGGAGTTCCGGATTACGATCTGGTACGAGTATATATTGCCGGAGAGGCAAAGGATAAATCGTCAGATGAGATCCAGCGTGAATACACTACTGTAAAAACCGAAAAAGCATTTAAGAGATTTCAAAGAGCCATAGATAAGAGCATGAATTCGTTTAAGACGGCTGAGCTGAAGGATATGATCCAGACGTTCTGTAATATGGAGTCTTTGGATGAAACTATGTTGTTAATGTTCTTTTGGAATATGTCTGTAAACAATGAAATGTTTGCTTATTTGAATGAGCAGGTTTATTTTCCAATCCTTTTTTCCGGAAGAACGATAGTAACCGCTGAGGAGGTCCTTGCCTGCCTTAAAGAATTGAAGCAGAAAGAGGAAACTCTAAAGAAATGGTCAGATTCAACTATGAGTATCACAGCTTCGAAGTATCTGACTGTGTTGAAGAAACTGGGACTGGTTGATGGTGGAATAAAGAAAAAAATAGTTTATAAAAACCTATCAGATAAACAGTTTGTATTATTTGTTTATTGGTTGATGCAGGCTGAAGAGTCAACAAATCTAAGTGACAGTAGCTGGATGAAATATGGTTTTATGGAGAAACAGTATTTTATAGAGCGGTGCCTGCAAAACAAATACAGGTCGTACATTAACATAAGTTTCAATGGAGAAATACTGAGGGCTGAACCGATAATGACTTACGAGGAGATATGCCATGAGTGTAAGTAAAATAGAAGCAAAGATACAAGACTTAGAGCAGGCTGTAAGGGCGTTTGATGAGAATAATATTAAACTTAGCGCAAATGGTGGAAACTCTATGCTCTTTATGTGCCCACCGTTAGAGGAGGGCGAGTATATCAGATTAATGAAACAAAATCTTGATTCAGAAAGATATGCGTTCATTGATCTGAACGAATTGCTGGTAAGATTTGTTGATGAAAACGAAGAAGAGATAATGCTTAAGTATGAATTGTTGCAAAACTCCTCGAACCAGATATTTAAGTTACCACCTGGAGAAGAGGGGAACGATCTGTTTCAGATGATCATACAGGCGATAGTCGATGTATATGATCAAAACAAGATACCGGTTTTGATAAGGGTTGGAGCACTTAATGGAACGGATATAGAAAACATTCACATCATGGAGAATAAGGTTGTAATGCAAGGAAAAAATCCAGTAATTATTCTTTATCCGGCGGTCAAAAAGAATGATGAGATAATGTTTTTGGGCATAAGGCCGGCATCAAAATATCGCTGCATGGTGATTGGAGGAAACTAAGGATGAAGATAAAAGACATACTTACAATAGATCTCAAGGAAGACATAACCAATGTAATTGATATGGAGAATCTTCAGGAAGAGGAGCTCCTGAGCGAAATTGATAATTATATTGTCACAGAGGGTCTGGCTAGAGAGTTTGATAAGCTTGCGGACGTATTCTCAGGAAATATAAAAGAAACAGGAATCTGGCTGTCCGGTTTTTATGGATCAGGAAAATCTTATCTTGGCAAACTTTGGGGATTCATTTTGAGTAATCCGGATATATTAGGAACGCCTGCTAGAGATCGAATTTTACAGAGATTTCACGGAATCAGTGACGAGGCACTAATCCGTAACGATATCATGGCGCTTGAAAGTAAAGATTTTCTTGTGGTGAAATTTGATATCGCCAAGCAGAATACAAATCTTGGAATAGCTATGACTATGATGGAAAACTTCCTGAGGACATTGGATATTCCGGAGAATGCCTTTGGAATACTGCTGTTTCATATGATGATGCAGGATTCTTATACTGATGTTTCAAAGTATGTCGCTGATAAGAATGGTGCAAAGTGGAGTGATGTGAGAAAGAATATCATGTCGTACCACAAGGTGATAAAGGATATCTTTCTCGGCAAGGGGAATTCAGAGAACGATTTCAATAATATCAAGGATACTATTGAGAAGGAAAGAGATCATTATAGTGCTGCCAAATTAAAAGAAGAACTGGAACTGTTTCTTTCTGTTAAGCCAGATGTTGAAGTCGTATTTCTGTTTGATGAGGCAAGTGAAGCAATCAACCAGAAGAAATTTACGCTACTGGATCTCGAAGGAATTAGCGAAGCATTCTCCGCAATAAAGGGTCGCGTATGGACAATGGCTATTGCCCAGGAGAAACTGGATGATGTTATCAACAATTCCAGCATCAATAAGTCAAATCTTACAAAGATGACGGATCGTTTCAAGACCAAGATCCATATTGAGTCTACAGAAGTTGATGTGATCATCCGAAGCAGATTGTTAAAGAAAACAGATTCAGGTAGACAGGAACTTGAAAACAATTTTGAGACAAATTCAGGAAAAATAACGGATACTGCCATGCTGTCTGGTAATGGACTCACAAAAACGGACAGTAAGGAAAGTTATGCGACGTATTATCCCTTTTATCAGTATCAGCTGCAGTTGATGCAGAATTTCCTTTTTGGAAAAAAAGGATATACATCTACAAATGTCGCAGCACGAGGCATGATAATAAGTGCCTACGACATCTTGAAGAAAGAAATGCAAGAGGAAGATTTATTTTGCACTGCGACAGCATGGCAAATGGCTAAGCAGGCACAGCCGCAGCCTCCTGTTCTTCTTGTAAACAGATATGAAAGTGCAGAGCGTGTTCTATCTCAAACTGGAAGTCCAATATCTGGAAGATGTATTTTGGAAACGATACATTTCCTTGAAGATGCTGATAGTGCACCTACTACCATAAGTAATATTCTTAAGGCGTTTATCAGTAATCCGGATGATTATTATAAGATTGAGAAGGATGTTAAGAGCGCATTGGATAGCCTTGTTGAGGCAAGAATTCTGATACTTAATGATAATCAATATAGGATTACGTCCGATATCGAACAGAGATTGCTGGACGAGATGAATGAATTCTCGGTACAGTCATATGTCAGAAAAGGATTCTTACTTGATCATTATAAAAAAAGCAGTTTCGTAAAAGGCGCCGCCAAGGTAACTGACAATGGAATAGGATACGATTTCTATGTGACAACGGATCTGGATGATGAGATTACAAATCCCTCACAGAAAAGCCTGAAGCTGAAGATAAAGAGTATTTACTCAATTTCGGATGATAGAAGTGCTGATATTAATGATATCAAGAATACGTATCAGAACCAGCATGATCTGATGTACCTTGTGCCGGATAACAGTCAGTTTACAGAAATAGATAAGCTGATTACGGATATAAAGAGAATAGATTATATAGCTGACAAGTATCAGAGAACAGATATTGAGGAGGCTCAGTATATCAGGAACTTCGTGTCAATTAGGGAAACGAAGGAAGAGGCTTTGCGTGCACTTATTGAGAAGGCACTTACCTCCGGAACCATCATATATTTGTTTAACGTTTCGTTATTAAATGAGTCCAATGCTACGACTGTAATGACAGAACAGGAAAAAGCATTGGTGAGAAATGTTTATACGAAGAGACTATCCACCCAGCTCAAAGATGATGTGGCGTATAAGGTGATCAAGGAGGCAAACGCATCAAAACTACATTCTTATTTTGCCGGAAAGGATTTTGAATTCTTTGATGCGGGCGGAACTCTGATAGGGGACAAACTAACGGTATCGGAAGCAGTGTTGAATTTGATTAAGAACACGTTTGTTGATGGATCGAGTATAGAAAGCAAGCTTCTGGAGCCGCCGACGGGCTATTTATACGGTACAGTTGTTTCTACGGTTGCAGCTCTTATGCGAGGTGGAAGGATTATTGCAAAGTTCGGTGGGTCAGAAAAGTATTCATATAGAGATCCAGATGTGGATAGTATTTTTAAGAATGCGACAAACTTCAGAAAGGCTTCTTTCAAGGGGATTACTAAATCACTTTCAGCATCACATAAAAATGATATTGTTGTAGTTTTAAAAGAATTTGAAGCGGTAGATCGAAATGGGAAAAAGGTCGATTGGAACACAAATGATTTTGACCTTGTTTGCGCTATATCAAAGACAGCAGAAGAATACGCTGGAAAAATAAAAGCATGGCGAGAAGCCAACAGTAAATTTGATGCGTATTATCCTGACATGACATCAGTTGAAAGTGTGTTAAAGCAGTTTATTGGAAATGTTAATGATCAGAACTATATCGATAAAGCAATTGCTTTTATTTCCAGCAAAGATTCTTTCTCTGATGCAATAGATGCTGTTATGTCGTGTTCTGATTTTATTAAGAATCGACAAGCAAAAGCGGAGGGCTGGAAGATATTTGTACAAGAAGTAAATGATGATCTTTCAAAGGCTGCCAAAATAGTTCAATCTATTGCACTGGCAACAAATGATTTCAATGGTGCATTCGACTCTGGCTTGATGCATAAATACGTCGAGTTACAAACCATAGCTCAAAAGATCAGAGATGAATATTTCAAAAAATACTCTGAAGCAGCATTAATAATGTCAGCAAAATACGAAGCTATTAAATCGAAAGCAGAGTCAGTTATTCAAGAAATAGAAACGCTTGATATTGAAGAAAATGCAGTGCTAAGGAGCAAGGCGCAAACCATTCTTGCGTTTGCAGAGGGAAGAATTTGTAAAAATCCTAAGATCACGACATCTATCAAGGAAGATAGCACGAAACTGACATTTTCAGAGGTGTTATCTGCAAATGATATTGTTGGACAGAAAGAAACAGAACTAAGTGTAATAGATGCGCAGATCATACGTCAAAAGCCGGAAAAGAAGCAGGATGATGTTCCGCTTGCAGAAGGAGGAGATGCTCCTGTACCGGAAGAGAAGAAGGCTGTTGTCAGTACAATAAGGCGTGAATTGCCCAAGTCTGAAATAACAGTGTCTGAATATAAAACCTGGCTTCTTTCAGAAATAAAAACTATATCAGCGATGAATGATACAGACAAGATCACTTTTTAGGAGGTAATCTTCATGAAGCTTGAAGATCATGTAGAGAGAATACGTCTCAAGGTAGAGGATGCTGTAAAAAATGCATTGGATAGATGTGGAATTACAGTGGAAACATGGGACAAAGACAGAGATGCTGATTCCAATATTGAAATTGGAAATTATAAGCAACTGATAGAGTCTATTCAGCCAGGAAAAGACTGGTCATATTGCTATGATGAAATAGTCGATGATTATGCATTCACCCTTTTTAACAGGTTGATCTGTATGAAGGTATTAGAGAGTCATGGACTATATCCGGAGATGGTTACGCAAAGACAGCAGCATTCCGGGAAATCATATGCCCATTATATGTGGCTGGAAACAAATGGACAGTACAGTCGTGTTCCGTTTGAAGGGCTGGAGAAGTATTTGAGCTGGCAGTTTGATCAGCTTTCTCCGGAATGTGATTTGTTTGCGGTATCAATACCGTTACATATGATTCCAACTGCGACTTTTTGTAAAGAAATTATAGATCTGATAAATGCTGTAGATGAAGATGATCAGGTTGAAAACGATATTTGGAAACAAGGAAATATTCTGTCACAAATATATGAGATATACAACAATAGTAAGAAGGCTGCACTCAAAGCGAGTGGAGATAAAGTTGAATATGATAAGGTTCATGTACAGAGCCAGATATATACGCCAGAATGGGTGGTGCAGTTCCTTGTAGATAACAGCCTTGGAAAATTGTATCTCGAAATGTATCCAGATTCGGATATCAAGAATCAGCATAAAATAATTGGAGATTTCTTAGAGGCTACCCGGGAGAAAAAACAGCTTGATGAAATCAAGATCATAGATCCCTGCGTAGGATCCGGAAATTTTTTGCTTTATTGCTACGATCTGCTTTATGAAATGTATATGGATCAGATTGATAATTATGGAGCCGATTATTCGAAACGCAAAGTTCCAGAGCTTATTATCGAGCGAAATCTTCATGGTATTGATCTTGATGAAAGAGCCGTTCAGCTTACTAAGGTTGGATTATTTATAAAAGCAAAGACCAGGAGAAGTTCAGTACATATCAGCCATTACAATGTTGTTAGTGCCAGTTTTCGTCTGCCAGAATACAGCGATATAGGCACTCTGTTTGATGTACAGTACTTTTCTAAACAGTTCAGCGATTTGCTAAAAGATGTATGGGGAGATTTGCAGCAGGCATATAAGTTTGGATCATTACTTAGGATCGATGAAAAGTTCGAGGATGTAAAGAAAGCGCTGAAAGAAGATATAGGAGATGCCCAGCTTTCTTTGTTTACGTATGAGAAAGCAGCGGAGTTTGATCTGTTTGAAAAGAGTTTCTATGAGAAACTTGGGGATGCGATTGGAAGGTTTGCCGTCGACGATAAGAAGAAGTTTTTTGCAGAGGCAGCATCTAATGCATTGACCTATTTAAAAATAATTACAGAAAAATATGAAGTGGTTGTAAGCAATCCACCTTACACAGATAGTGGAGATTTTGGAGATGTTTTGCTGAAATTTTCGAAGGAAAACTATCAAAAAAAATGCAAATCTAATGGTAATCTATTTTCTATGTTTGTATATAGGAATATTAATTTTGCAGATAAGGATGGATACGTTGCTTTAATTCATCCGCACACAATTATGACTATAAAAACATATGCAGATGTTAGAGAATATCTACTTCAGCATTGCCAAATACAAAGCTTTATTGATTATGGATTGGATCGAGTTAATCTATTTGGTCCTAAAATACTCGTTGAATCTGTGTTTTATGTACTGAAAAAAAGTACAGAAGAGGGAGAAAGTATTTGGTTTAACATAGATAAGAACCAGCAAGAGAAGTTTAAGATGGACTCATTTAAAGAATGCTTGGATGATGTGTTGACTGGAAAAAAGAATGATAGGGTATTCATCTCTAAACAAAAAGATTTTACGCTAATTAGTGGAATGCCTTTCGTATACGAATTGTCGGATACGTTTAAGGAACAGTTTAATGAGAAAACAATTGGAGAAATTGGTTATCCTGTTTTAGGCTTAAAAACATCAAATAATAAAAAATATCTTAGATACTGGTGGGAACTTGATAATGTGACGGAGAAAGAATGGCCATTCTATGCTAAGGGTGGTGATTTTAACAGATGGTATGGAAATAATTGGCTAAGAATTAATTGGATTAACGATGGAGCGGAAATTAAAAGAGAAGCACATTCTCAAATGATAGAGAAAGGATGGGATTTTAAGGAAGGAGTTACTGTATCAACCCGTTCTGTTAAAGGGTCGAGTGCGAGGCTTTTATCATCTGACATGCTTTTTGATATGGCAGCTAGTTCAATTATTTCAATCAATACAGATGATACGCTGTTTATTCTTGGATTCTCAAACTCTAAGGTTTTTAGCTTTGTACTTGATACATTAAACAATACGGTGAATAAACAACCTCAGGATTTGAGAAGGATTCCGATTGGCAATGTATCTGAGGAAATTAAGTCTTTAGTATCTTTATACGCTCAAAAGTGTATTGAATTAAAGAAAGACATTTGTAAATGTTGGAGTACAGAACCAGATTTTGAAAAAACAGTTATTGATCGGTTTTATGAAGGTAGCCTTGAAGGGACCATGTATGCGTATATAAACTATTATAATAAGTCTCAATGCTATATAGCGGTATATGAGGCTTTGATAAATAAAACAATTTATTCTATGTATGGATTGTCAAATACTGATATTGAGCTGATAGAGAACAGATGTGATGGGATTCTTGTTGATAAGAGGTTATCAAAAAGAGCAAAAGAAGCTTTTCTTGCGGAATGCGACAATGAAGATATAGTACAGTATGTAGCAAGTATTAAGAGCTCAGATGAGGAGATTACGCTTGAGTTGGAGGAATTGTATAAGCCTACAACAGATATTTTGGATTATTCTTCATTGAAAAATGTAAATCCAATAGAAGTATGGTATCAAGTTTCCAAGAAGAAACCATCAGTGAAAACCTTAAGAGATAAAGTGCTATTGGATTATTTGTTCGTTAAAGCTAAGGATGTATTACTTTCAAGTGAAAACGGGCTGTTAAGTATTTGGAAGACAGGGACAGAGAAAACACTTTGTGAATGCGTAATTGAAGATATAATAGGTTCTATTTCAGAGAAAATGATTACTGAGATAGAGGGATACTTGGGGTGTGATATTGGGAAGTACTTTGACAGTGAATTTATGAGTAAATACTCGAATTACCTTAATTTATTCATGTATTTGCCTCAAACTCCAATAATTTGGCATATATGTAGTAAAAACAAAGTAATATCGTTATATTGCCATATTCATCGATTTAATGGTAATACCTTATATCAAATAAAGAATAAGTATGCAAAAAACAAGAGAGATCAGATCGAGTTTAGGATTGCTTCGCTAGGGGAGGTAAAGACTGCTCAACAACAGCTTGAAAAAGAAAAACTACAAGAACAAATAGTTGAAATTGATGAATTTATAAAGAGCATTGATAAGCTGATTTCGACGGGATATTCGTATGATATGGAGCGAGGGGTGGCTGCAAATATAGCGCCGTTACAATCGCTGAGACTGATTTCTTACGATGTCCTTTCAATGAAGCAACTACAAGAATATTTAAAGGCGGAATGGTGATGATAGAAAAATGGTTAAAGGCTGAGATTGATGCCAAACTCAAAAACAGTAAAAGAATCATTGTATTAGACGAATCATCGGAATGGGAGTTTCTTACAGAGGCTGCCTGTGTTGGATCTGTTCTCCTTAAAAGAAAGAGCGATAACAAGAAGTGGAAGCAGAAAAAAGATGAATTATTCCTGCGATACGACATAGAGAAGAAGCACAAAGATTCCGATGTGATCATTTACATCCAGGGAGAATTGAGCAACGATTCCTTCTTGGTTGACTATGCAAAGACTGGTGGTTGCATAGTACTGTCCAAGGAATGGGTGCGTGAAACTCTGCTTCGAGAAACTTCATTACAGGTATCGTTGACCGATGAGGAATTATATACAGCTTGCCACGTGGGCGTGAAGAAGGATCTTAACTGGTGGAAGAGAGTTATCCAGAAGATTGAAGATGTTCTTACTTTGGAAGATGATATTCTTCAATTTATGGACGATCCTAACGGATTTATGAAGAAGCAGTCACAGACTGTTAGAAACCTGTATATCCAAGAGTTCTGTAAGCTGCTTGGTCAACCGTTGCAGGAAAAACCTTATGATACTTATGCTAATGAGATTTCAAAACATATCTTTGAGGGGATTATATACGGGAATATATCAAAGAGAGAATATTCTATTTATTGCAAATGGTTGGATAGTCATGAGCACGAGCCGGCATTTAAGAAGTATCTTTCTATGTTCAAAATTCCGGATAATGTTGAAGTAGCAAAGGTGAATGATAATCACTGTTTTGACGAAATTGATCGTAGAGAACTTGTATATCTGGTTGATAATTTGGGGGATTCTTCAAAGGTTCAGGCTGCCTTAGAGAGAATAAAGCGCAGAATAAAGAATATGAAGAAGAACCCGTATGTTGCAGAGTGGTGGCCGGATGTGACGGATGTGGTTGAAGTTAACGTCACGTGCAAGGATACATCCATTGATAAGATTAGCACATACTATACTACACATTTTGCAGCAAAAGACAGATCCATGAGACATATTTTAGCATACTGGAAAGCCACTGAGAGCATAGTTCGTCCATTGCAGGAACGCTATGAACAGATGAATCAGGACATGCTGAAAGTATGGTTTGAGCACTATGATGAGTACAAGGAAAATCAAAAGGGCTATCTTGTTAGGCTGATTAAAGATAATAAAAAGAAGATTGCAATTATCGTAGGAGACGGAGTGAGATATGAAGTGGCGGATAGTGTGGCTTCACGAATTTCACCTGATATAAAGATTGATAAGAAATTTATGTATGCAGGGCTTCCGTCAGAGACTGAGCATAATATGAGTGCGTTATACACTACGGATGGAAAGATAATTGCAACAAAAAGTGAACGTGAAAAGGTTTTATCTCAGGAAACTGGGAAAAACATTACTTATATGCAGCTGGAAGAAGTAAATGAAACGACAGATGGAGATATTCTTGTCTTGACATATAAGGACATCGATGATGCCGGTGAAAAAATGCAGCAGGCAATGTTAAAGCTTGTCGATGAATTTGAAGATATTCTTGTTGAGAAGATTCAGCTGCTGTTACACATGGGTTATAAAGAGGTTCATTTGGTTACCGATCATGGATTTGTTCTAACTGGAATACTGGATGAATCCGATAAGATACCGACAGATGATGTATCCGGAGCAAAGAAAGTTTCGGAGAGATATATTAGGTCTGTGGACGAACAGAACAACGATAAGTATATTTCTCTTCATGAGCCGTATGGAGAGTACAATTATGTGAATTTTGCCAAGAGCTCAAGACCATTTTCTTCTACTGGAAAGTATGGATACTCTCATGGTGGGTTTACTCCTCAGGAGGTTGTTATTCCGAACTTTGTTTTCAGATATGAAAAGACAAATCAATTAGACGTAAGCATTACAAATAAAAAGGATCTGAGTGAAGTAAACGGAGATATTATTGCGATTAAGATTTCTTCGGGAGACGAGGCGGTTGATGTTATGTCCAGCCAGCGCAGGGTAAGGGTCGTGCTCTATTCGAACGGTAAAGAAATTGACAAGAGCAGTATCTTAACAATGGGGCCAGGCGAAAAGGAGAACCTGGATCTATCCTTAAATGGTGCAAATGAAGCATTGGTTGTAGTTATTGATGAAGATACTAAAGATCAGCTTGATAAAGCAGTTATTAATAAAACGCAAATGAGAGATCTTGGCGGATTGTTGTAGGAGGCATTTGTATGACAGACCATATTGATGGAAAAGCGTTGGAAGAATTTAAGGGGTGTGTTGTGAGGAAAGATCTTGCGCCCCTTATTAAAGGTGGTGCTAATGTTCCTGCCTTTGTACTGGAGTATCTTCTGGCTAATACCTGTAGCACTGATGATGAGGATCGGATACGGGAAGGCATAGAAAACGTTAAAAATGTTTTGAGGGAGCACTATGTCAATCCAGAAGAGAGTACTTTGATTCAGTCAAAACTGAAGGAACATGGAAAGTACAAAATAATTGACAAGATCTCGGTAGAACTAGATGCGCAGCGTGATTGTTACTGGGCGAATATTGTAAATAGCAACATAAAGAAAGCAAATATCAGTGATCAGCTTGTAAGAAGCCATGAAAAGCTTTTACTTGGTGGTATTTGGGCAATCATTGATATGGAATATGATCCAATGATTACAGTTGGAAGCAAAGTGTTTCCATTTTTGGTTAACGATATTAAGCCAATTCAGCTTTCAAACTTTAGTATAGAAAGAATAGCAGAAAAGAGAAAGGACTTTACAAAAGAGGAATGGAAAAAGCTCCTTTTGCGCAGTGCAGGATATGAGCCGGATAGCGAAGGACTAGATGATAGAATTCAGGATCTTCTATTGTTGAGACTTATTCCGCTCGTTGAGGCTAACTTTAATATGGTTGAGTTGGGGCCGCGATCCTCTGGTAAATCATATATTTACAAGGAGGTTACCCCGTACGCATTATTGATGTCCGGTGGTCAAGGAACTGTTGCAAAATTATTCGTGAATAATACGACCGGAAGAGTAGGCTCTGTCGGAGAATGGGATGCTATCTGCTTTGATGAGAGTACTGATCACTTGTTTAAGGATAGTGATGCAGTTCCTTTGATGAAGGATTATATGGAATCTGGATCCTTTTCCAGAGGCGGAAAGGGAGGAGAAATCTCCGGTAATGCATCCATAATTTATAACGGTAACATCAATCAGCCGGTTGAGACTGTATTGCAAAACTCACATCTGTTTAGTCCAATGTCCACGGAGGTTAATAATGATACGGCATTTTTGGATCGTATTAATGCCTATTTGCCGGGATGGGAGATAAAAAAATTTGCACCGTCAAACTTTACAACGCATTTTGGGTTTAGTACGGATTTCTTTTCAGAGTTTTTGAAGGCACTGAGGAAAGATACATATTACGAGGCGATTGATACGTATTTTTCACTTGGCAATCATTTGAAACAACGTGATGCTAAATCTGTACGACGCATTGTTTCTGGGTATATAAAGCTTCTTCATCCGGATGGAAACTATAGCCGTGAAGATCTGGAAGAGTATCTCAAGATTGCTCTAGAAATGCGTAGGAGGGTCAAGGAACAGCTGAAACGTATCGGTGGTATGGAGTTCTGGGATACAAACTTTTCTTATATAGATAAAGAATCACAGGAAGAAGTTTTTGTGACTCTTCCAGAGGAGAAGAGCAGCGCGTTAATAGAGAATGTTCCTCTGGCACCGGGAGTGTGTTATTCGGCTACCAGTGACGGTGATCATGTTGGTATTGTGAGAGTAGAAATCGTAAATGTTCCAGGAAATGGAAAGATTACTGTTACGGGAACCAACAGTTCTGCGATTAAAGAGGATGTTAAAAATACCGTAAATTATATTAAAGCTAATGAGAAGAACATATTGGATGAAAGGCATTCACTTAAGGAAACTGATCTGAATATTCAGATTACGAATGTGTTGGGCAATAATACTTCGTCCGGTATTGGTGGGGCTATATATGTTGGTATTCTGTCTGCACTATATAAGAAGAACCTTAAAGCTGGTCTTGCAGTAGTAGGAAACATAACCATTGGCGGTGCCGTGGAAAAAGTGTTGCAGTTTGCTGATAAGGTTAGTTCCTTGGCCGAGAACGGAGCAAAAATGGTTATTGTTCCTATGGATAATATTGCGGAATTGGCTACTGTACCGACAACTGTGCTGAGTAAGTGCGATGTTCCGTTCTATAACAATGCGCAGGTGCTGTTGCAGAAGGCGTTGGAATAGTAGAGATCTAATAATAGAGTTTATCTGAACATTCTACTGTAGTGGATCTATTATCGTGAGAAATATATGAGTATTGATTATGAATTGTGGAGAAAAAGACATACTGAATGTGTTTTGACAGTACAGCGGTTATGCGAACTGGATAAGCGATCTGATGCTAAAGAAAGGTCAGTTAAGTGCAATTCTGCTCTCTGTGTTATGAAGAATGCAATGCAGGACATACAGGGGTATTTTCAGCGGGATGAACGCTCATCTGCTGAACTGTGTTTCTTGCTCAGAAATATTGATGTTATTGTGACAGGTATACTGGACATTAATAACCTTCTTCTTGGAATAGGGCTGAATAAACAGGAAAAAGCTATAGAAAGATGTTTTACAGAAAAAGAGACTATTAGTAGTTTTAGAACTCTAAGAAGTCTGGTGTTAGCTCATCCTGTTGACACTCATTATATAAATGGCAAAGGAGAGTCGGAAACAGTATATCTTGAAGATGTATTACCCTTTAATCCTGCCATAGATGGACTGATTATCAAGAAAAAATGCGATTATGTCAAACGGATGTGCAAACCAGAATCAAATGAGTCATTTTTTGAACCGCTGATAATAAATGAGGATATAGTGCCGAGTATAAATACTATTATTGATTCTGTTGAACTTCTTACAAAAGAGATAGGAAAACAGATTGTTATAGCAGAAACCGATTTAACGAAACAAAAACTGGTTTTAGTCAAAGAGACTATTCAGGATTATATCATTTCATTAGATAAAGAGCTGGAAAAGAGATATCCATCCGCAGTAGAGAATATAGAATATGAAGATGGAACAGTTGACCATTACTCAATTGTTTATGAATGTTTGATGTATTATAATGCGGAGTTTGCAAAAACAACCATGGAAAAGTATCAGATATTTCTTCAATATATAGCTTCTGAATTACGTAAAATAGAGAATGATCTTCAGAATATGGAATTTGATGAAGATAAGTATTTTACACGATTATATAATTCAGATTTTGCTTCACCATATTTTTATGAACAGCAGAAAATGGAATACTTGCGTAGTAGTGATGAAACATCGTATACAGAGAACCATATAGGTGATGATACTCCTTCGAATGAGTTATGGGGGATTAGGTGTTTTCGGATATTGATTCCATATATAGAGAAGTATATTCCTGTGGATGTTTCTGTGTCAGATAAAGAACTATATTGCTTGTACGTTGCAGCAAAATATATAAGCAATATTTCTTCTGTGTGTGAATAGTAGTAGGTAATTGGGTGACACAGAAGATCATCAATTACAGTTGGAGGAAATGTGATGATAAAGTCTATAAAAATGGTTGACTGTACACCTTATCATCAAATAGAGATTAACGAGTGTAAAAAAATCAACTTCGTTTTTGGCGCTAATGGTAGTGGAAAATCTACAATTAGTTCTTTTTTATCGGGAAGACAAGACCAAAGATTCGCAAGTTCATCCGTAGAATGGGATGGAGTACTTCATGAATCTATATATGTATACAATCGAGCATTTAGAAATGAAAATTTTCAGCAAACAATTCCTGGTGTATTTACTATGGGAAGCGCGACTATTGAGGATATTAAAGCTCTTGAAGAACTGAAAAAGCAGCTGTCTGATGTGCAAGGCGATTGGGAAAAGAACACTTCGTCATATAAGAAGATAGTTGATGAAGATATTCCAAATTGCGAAACGAGGTTTAAAGAAAAGGCTTGGAATGACATCCTTAAAGCTAATGAAAATGATTTTCAGAAAGCGTTTGAAGGATATAGAGGTAGTAAAGACAAGTTTTTGGGCGAAATAAAAAAACGTATAGCTGGTATTCCGGATCATGAAGGAGTTGTATGTCAAAGATCTCAACTAATAGAGCGTGCAAGAACGTTGTATGCTGAAAAATCCGTTAGATGTAATAGGCTTGTCGTAGATATTCAGCAATTACTTTCTGTAATAGAAGCAATAAGAACGGATTCAATTTGGAATACAGTTATTGTAGGAAATGAAGACATCGATATTGCGGCGTTAATAAAAGAATTGAGGAATTCTCACTGGGTAGATCAGGGACGCACTTATATAAGATTGGGTTCAAAAAAATGTCCTTTTTGTCAGAAAGAAACTATTGATGATGATTTTAGAAATAAGCTCGAGGCATTTTTTGATACAGAATATAATAAGAAAATAAATCAAATGAAAGAGCATCTCACGAATTTCCGAGTTTCATCCGAGAAAATCTTATCTTCTATAGCAAGCGTTGTGTTGGATGAAGAAAGTGTTAGTGTTGGAAAACTAGATATTGACATGTATAACGCCAAACAAGAACTTCTCAATTCTTTGTTTGAAGACTGCGAAAAGAGGATAGAGGAAAAAATAGCTGAACCATCAAAAAAAATTAATATTTTTAATGTGTCCGATAAAATCGCTGAATTACAAAAACTCTTAGATGACGCAAATAAGATAATTGACGACCATAATACACTTGTTGATAAACGGGATACAGAAGAAGAAAAATTGAAGGATGATATATGGGCTTCGGTTATTGATCAATCAAAAATACTTATAAACTCATATGAGAAAGAGTTATCAGACTTAAATAAGGCAGCTAGCGGGATTAAAAAAATGCTAGATATAAAAAAAGCTAACATAGATAAGCTTAAGGCGGAAGTGTCGGAAAAGGGTAAGAACATTACAAGTGTTCAACCTGCCATAGATGAAATAAACAAATCTTTGAAGGCATATGGTTTTACGAATTTTACTATACAACCTGCAAAGGACAAAGAAAACCATTATTGTATAGAGCGTGACGATGGAACAATGGCGACAAACACACTTAGTGAGGGTGAAGAGACATTTTTGTCATTTTTGTATTTTATGCAGCAATCGAAGGGATCAACTGATCCGAATCATGTTGCAGATAAAAAAATAATTGTTTTGGATGATCCGATTAGTAGCCTTGATAGCACAATACTATATATTGTGGGTGCAATGGTAAAAGAATTGTCTAAAAATATACGCGATGGTATTGGAGATGTTACTCAGCTGTTTGTATTAACGCATAATGTTTTCTTTCATAAAGAAGCATCCTTTATAGATGGTCAGACTAAGAAAGTGAAAGACGTGAATTATTGGATGATTCGTAAAGATAATGGTATTTCCGTAATTACTTCTTATGGAATGGATAATCCTATTTCAACCTCTTATGAGCTTCTTTGGAAAGAACTCAGGGATAATGATAATCTTACTATGATTTCAATTCAAAATACGATGAGAAGAATTATAGAAAACTACTATGGTATGTTGGGAAATAAAAAAAACGAATACTTAGAAAACTATTTTAGTGAACCTGAGGAAAGGATGATAGCCAGATCGCTAGTTGCATGGATAAACGATGGCTCTCACAGTATTCCGGATGATTTATATATAGATTCTTATACAGATGCGGTACCAAAATATAAGGAAGTCTTTAGGGAGATGTTTTATAAAAGCGGACATAAGGCTCACTATAACATGATGATGGGGATTGAAGATACTGCTGAAATCGAACAAGTATAAAGGCGAAGAACTTATAAGAATAATATCAGGGATGGGCTGATTTATGGGACTTTTTGACCGACTTTTCGGATACAGAATAGTACAACAGAATACAAAACGGAAGAGTCCTATGACTGAGCAGGACCGACCGAAAAATGAAAATGCCATACGTATATTGGAATGCGGTAAGTATATCGAGACTTTACTGAATGCTGACAGATATATAGCAAGGAGTGAATACTCCAAACAGATATCAGACTTTTCTTCAGATATAGAGTTCTTTTCTGTTCTTAAACAGAGTGGCATGTTTGATGATTTCTGCAAGAAGAATAATCTGAGTCCTAGCAGGATAAATGGCATCATGGATTCATATGGAAATATTCAGGAACTCATTGATGAGCATAATGATAAGTTCGTATCTGAATCTATGATTAAAGAGAAGGACTATCTTGATAATATTCTGAAGCAAGTGGATCCGAATATAGTACTTGATGAGGATCAACGCCGAGTTGTTCTTACAGATGAGGATTACTGCCTTGTAATCGCTGGAGCCGGAGCTGGAAAAACAACTACCGTTGCCGCAAAAGTTAAGTATTTGGTGGATAAGAAGGGAATAGATCCTTCTCAGATTCTTGTGGTTTCATTTACCAATAAGGCAGTAAACGAACTGAAGGATCGTATTCAAAAGGAACTTGATATTCCATGCCCGATAGCTACTTTCCATTCTACCGGAAATGCGATCATTCATAAGAACAGTCCGGATGAAAAGCTCAATATAGTTGATCAATCCAAGTTGTATTTTGTTATTCGTGATTATTTTCGCAATTCCATTATGAGAAATGAGAGCGCAGTAAATAATCTCATTATGTTTTTTGCTTCTTATTTCGATGCCCCTTATGAGGGATCGGATCTGAACGCTTTCTTCAATAATATTGCAAAAGCGAATTTCTCTACCATGCGTGGTGATCTGGAAGATTTCAAGCGTGAGGTTATTGATACACGTACTAAGAAGTCAGTAACAATCCAGAATGAAGTTCTTAGATCATATCAGGAAGTTGAGATTGCCAATTTCCTGTATCTCAACAATATTGATTACGAATATGAGCCGATTTACAAGTATGATATTGAGTTTTCACGCAAACCATACACCCCTGATTTTATAATTTATCAGGGAGAAAAGAGTGCTTATTTGGAGCACTTTGGAATAACTGAATCCGGCGAGAATGATAGATTTACACCGGAGGAGATCGAGAGATATAAGAAAGCCGTGAGAGACAAGTGCATTCTGCATAAGGAGCACGGCACAACACTGATATATACATTCTCCGCATATAACGATGGACGTTCGTTGTTGGATCATCTGAAAGAAAACCTTGAGGCAAAAGGTTTCGAATTGAAGCCTAGGTCTAATAAGGAAGTAATGGAGATGCTTGTTGCCGGGGAAGAGAATAGGTATATCCGTAAACTTATTAATCTCATCTGTCGGTTTATTTCGAATTTCAAGGTGAATGCATATCAGGCTGATGATTTTAGCCGTATGTATCACTCTACCCAGAATGTGAGAAGCAGATTGTTCTTGAGTATCTGCAATGACTGCTACCTGGAATATGAGCGCTGGCTGAAGGAAAACAAGGCTGTTGATTTTGAGGATATGATCAACGAGTCCGCACGTCTTCTTCGTGAAGTGAAGGAGATGAAGAAAAAACTGGACTTCAAATACATAATCGTTGATGAGTACCAGGATATTTCCAGACAGAGATTTGATCTTACAAAAGAACTGTCAGAAGTAACAGATGCCAAGATCATTGCAGTTGGTGATGACTGGCAGTCTATCTATGCATTTAGCGGATCTGATATTACTCTGTTCACAAAGTTTGAAGAGAAAATGGGATATGCGAAGATGCTGAAGATCGTCAGAACATATCGCAATTCCCAGGAAGTAATCGATATAGCAGGGAACTTCATTCAGAGAAATAAAGAGCAGATCAATAAGCAGCTTATTTCGCCGAAGCATATCGACGATCCGGTTCTTATCTATACATATGATGGTACGAGAAAAGCTTATAACGGAAACAGGAAGAGCGGTGGAAATTACGAAATGGCCCGCTCTATTGAGACTGTATTGACGGATCTTTTGAATTATAAGAAAGCAGAAGGGAAAGATCCGGGATCTATTCTGCTTCTGGGCAGATATGGGTTTGATGGAGATCATCTGGAAAGAACGGGTCTGTTTGAATATATTAACCGGACAAATAAAGTCAGAAGTGTAAAGTATCCACAGCTTGATATCACATTTATGACAGCACATTCTTCAAAGGGACTGGGATATGATGATGTAATAGTCATAAACGGCAAAAATGAAACATATGGCTTCCCGACAAAAGTTGAAGATGATCCGGTGCTTTCGTTGGTTATAAAAGGGGATCGGTCTATAGATTATGCAGAAGAACGTAGACTCTTTTATGTTGCAATGACCAGGACCAAAAACAGGGTATTCTTTGTGGCTCCTGAAGCCAATCCTTCTGAATTTTTGCTTGAATTAAAGCAGTCATATAAAAATGTGAAGCTTCTTGGTGACTGGAATGAGGAGGAGCCTGTCAGCATAGCCAAGAAGCCGTGTCCGTTGTGCGGATATCCAATGCAGTTTAAGTATAAGAGATCATATGGTCTTAGATTGTATATCTGTACGAATGAGCCGGAAATCTGCGGTTTTATGACTAACAATTACCAGGCTGGAAAACTTTCAATACAGAAGTGTGATAAATGCAGGGATGGATACTTGATCGTCAAACAAGGTCGAGATAAGGATTTCTTCCTTGGATGTACAAATTATAAGCAAAATGGAACAGGGTGTAGCCGGATGATAAGCAAGCAGGCCTATTATTCGCAGATGGGATATAAGATGGAAGCGCCTGCACCTGAGCGCCTGATGGCATACACATCTAACATAAACAATGTTGTGAATAGTGATAAGAATACTGCACCGAATAATAACAGCATTCAAGAAGCTGATGTCAAAGTGGATCAGGAATCTAAAGCAACACAGGAAGTTGTTAAGTGGAATGCCAAGGATGATGATTATGTTGAGATAATTCGAGCTGAAGTTAATCCGGTTCTCTATGGTGAACTGGATCTGAATGACGTTGTATTCAATATTGTTAAGGCTTTGCAAAATGTTAGCAGGATTAAATTCTATGGTATGACAGTATTTTGCGAGGTCCTATGTGGTGAGGAGAACAAACGGATCCAGGACAATAAGCTGGATAAGATTCCGGAGTATGGAATCTATAAGACGCTTTCAGGAGATGCAGTAAGAACCGTAGTCGACTGGATGATTTCGGAACACTATATTCTAAAAACCAAGGGAAAGTATCCCGTTCTCCATTCAACTTATGAGGGATTGCATTATTCAGAGAGTATTACAGAGGGTAAGCTTAAAAAGCTAAAGAAACAACTGGAAGGGAATAAGATACCGTTTGATATGTAACGGCATTTGGTATTAAGCATGGATGCAAAAGAAGCATTAAAAGTCTACTTTGGTTATGATTCCTATAAACCCGGACAGGAAGAGATCATTGATTCGATTCTTGCAGGAAAAGATGTATTGGCAATCATGCCGACGGGATCAGGTAAGTCAATTTGTTATCAGGTACCTGCATTACTCTTGCCAGGTATTACGATTGTTATTTCACCGCTTATTTCACTTATGCAGGATCAGGTCAAAGCATTGAATGAGGCGGGGATCAAGGCAGGATATATTAACTCTTCATTGACGGAATCGCAGATATCTACAGTATATGCCAGAGCACTTGATGGAGCATATAAGATCCTGTATGTTGCGCCGGAACGCCTTGAAAGTTATGAGTTTACTAATTTTGTTGACAAAGTCGGTATCTCAATGGTTACGGTAGATGAGGCCCACTGTATTTCTCAATGGGGCCAGGACTTCAGACCAAGCTATCTTAAAATAGTGGATTTTATAGATGGTCTGAGCAAGAGACCTATAGTAAGTGCCTTTACAGCTACAGCAACTGAAGAAGTAAAAAATGATATTTCATGTGTTCTTAAACTGAAGGATCCCAAGATCGTGGTGACCGGTTTTGATCGTGAGAATCTGTATTTTGATGTGGAAACGATCAAGAAGAAGGATGACTATGTTTTGGAATATATCAAAAATCATCCTGAGGACAGCGGCATCATATACTGCGCTACAAGAAAAAATGTAGATGCATTGTATGAACTTCTTTCAAATGCTGGAATTCAGGTAGCAAGGTATCATGCCGGAATGAATAATGAAGACCGTAAAGAAAGTCAGAATGATTTCATATATGACAGATCGCCTGTGATCATAGCTACAAATGCATTCGGTATGGGTATTAATAAATCCAATGTCCGATTTGTTATTCATTACAACATGCCGCAGAGCATGGAGAACTACTATCAGGAAGCCGGCCGTGCGGGGAGAGACGGTGAACCGTCACAATGCATACTGCTGTTCTCGGCTCAGGATATTATGATAAACAAGTTCCTTTTGGATCATAAGGATTTTACGGATATTCCATATGAAGATATTGAACTGATCAGGCAAAGGGATGCAAAAAGACTTCAGATCATGGAAGGATATTGCAGAACATCCGGATGCCTTCGAAACTATATCCTTGAATACTTCGGAGAGAAGCGCAACGAGCCTTGTGACAGCTGCGGAAATTGCCATAGAGAGTTTGCTGAGATTGATATGACAGAGGATGCCAAGCTGGTCATCAATTGTGTATGGGAAACAAAGGGCAGATATGGATTGAATATAATCCTTGGAACTCTCCTTGGCGCGAACAGAGCCAGATTAAAAGAACTTGGAACCACTGAATACAAGACATACGGTGCGTTAAAGAGTCGATCTGAATCAGAGCTGAGGCTCCTTATCAGCCAACTGCTTTTGGATGGATATCTTTACCAGACTGCAGATAAATATAGCGTGATCCGCTTAGGAAATATAGATCCTCTTAAGGAAGCGAGTGCACGTGTCTTGATCAGAACATACGAAGACAGAGAACCTGAAAGACAGACTAGAAGCCGTAGCAGGAGAAGCACTGATTCTCTTACTAAGGCCGGATACGAATTATTTGAGACTCTCCGCCAGTTGAGACTGACTATTGCAAGGGAAGTGGGGATGCCGCCATATATTGTCTTCAGTGATAAAACATTGATAGACATGAGTGTTAAGGCTCCGCGGGACAGATTATCTATGCTGGGAGTATCGGGAGTCGGTGAAGCAAAGTATGAGAAATATGGTGAGAGGTTTATAGAGGCTATAACGGCTTTTATAGATGAGAATCCTGAATCGGTAACAAGCATCAAAGATGATGACGATGCTGCAGAAGTAAGGGTTAAGTCGGCAAGGAAGCGGAGGAGTCGAAAAGGAACTTTTTATCTTAATCCTGAGGATGAGGAAAAGTTCGAATACTGCGACCTCTATCTTGTAGGTGAGATCAAGGATGAACTGAATAGGATTACTTCCGGAAATAATGTTAAACATATATTTGGAACGGATATCTATAGATTCCTTACAGAAAAAGGGTATGTGGAAGAGCGGAATATCGATGGCAGATCTGTGCAGGTTCCGACAGAGATCGGTCAGACGAAGGGCATTATTGCTGTTGAACAGACCAGTAAAATAGGCACGGTATATACTGTGCTGAAGTATCCTCACGCGGTTCAGAAAGAAATAGTTGAGCATTATATAGAGATCCGTGATCAGGTTGCCACCACTGAGGACGAGGAAGAAGATGTAGCAGAAAATGCTTCTTTTGACCGTGCTGCATACAATCGGAAGATGAACAGACCTGACGGAGCCGGTGCATCCTGGTCAGAAGAAGAGGATAAGCAGCTTGATGAAGAGTTTAATGGTGGCATGAAGATTTCCGAAATTGCGAAGACTCACAATCGAACTAATGGTGCAATTCGTGCAAGACTCAGAAAACATGGGCTGATAGAGTGAGTAAGAGGGTGTTTAATTATGTTATATAGGCTCAGTAAAGAAGATAATACAATTGAGTTAATGCCTTATGCTGATTTTGAATCCTTGGCAAAAAAAGAGAAGGATCTTGAAAATCTTTTGGCTGAAAATCTTGGCGATCTCTATATAGAAGACGGTCAGCTGATGCGTATTTTTCAAGAAAGAGCTAGGCAGGAGGAGCCAGATCTTTGTGCATTAGATAAGAACGGTAATCTTGTTCTGTTTGAATTAAAACGTGGAGAGGTTCAGGGCGATACAACCATACAGGTGATGCGCTATGCCCAATCTTGGGGTCAGAAGTCATATTATGATTTGAACGAGGCGTATGCAAAGTATTGTGATAAATATAAGCTCCCCAAACAGGAATTGAAAGAAGCACACAAAGATGCATTTGGGCTGGATTCTGCTTTGGATTACGTACAATTCAATAGAGAGCAGAAAATGATAATAGTTGGTAGCTCCTCTGATAGCAGGTTGGTTTCTGCTGTTGATTATTGGAAAGCACAAGGGCTTAGTATCGATTTTATTCCGTACCGTATTTATTTGATAGGTGATGAGTATTATTTTGAATTCTTTTCAAAACCATATGATACGCATGTAAATCCGAAAGATAGAAAAGGTATTATATTTGATACCAACTTTGCATATGATGAGAACTCCATCTGGGATATGTTCCTCAAACATAAGGTTAGCGCTTACGGATCTGTAGCTGGATCGGTAAACAGCTTTCAAAAAGGTGATTATGTTTTGTATTATCACAAGGGATATGGAGTCGTTGGTGCTGGAAAAATTAAATCGGATACTAAGGAAAACAAGGAATATAAGAGGGATTATGAATTGTTCCGTGAAGTAGAATTGTTGACTCCGGAGATATCCAAGATTGAAGATATTCGATATATATCATATTCAGAACTCTGTGAGTTGTTAAACAAGAGTTTTTATCTAGCAAGAACGACCAAAGTGCCATATTTGTCAGAGGAAGAAAGCAGGTTGGTTGTCGAGCGCTTACTAGAAAAATATGAAATCGATAAGTGATCTATAATGAAAAGGCTCGCCAGTCGGCGGGCCTTAACCATTTACCATGGCCGGTAAAACGGCTTTATCATCAATGTAATAATCGCAGGTGATCTTCCGGGAATTGTTGCCGTACATTTCAATGATTTCCGGGAGATTGTCATTTATGGCATCGAATTCCAGCTGATGATCACGGCACCAGGAGACTGCTTTCTCTAGGGCTTCACCGGCTCTGCAGGTCCAGAGGATGAGCTTGTTGCCGGATCTTTTCTGATTGATAAGATATTCGATCAGTGGTCTGTTGGGTTCGCCGAGCTCAGGCCAGTTGCTATAGCAGAGGGTTCCGTCAAAGTCTACGGCGATGATCTGATATGCTGTTGTACTCATGACGGGCCTCCTTTCTTCAGGCTATGTATCAAGCCCTGCTTTATGTGCCTGAGTGTGCTGCAGTTTTCTTGGTATGTCGTATAGTTTTCCGTCTTTTATAAGCTTTGCTCCGGTCTGATGGTAGTTGAAGCTTATCCCGTTTTCGATGCACTGTGCATGAACGGCCTCTACCCAGGAATAATCACAGATCCTGGCTCCGGGCCCGGATTCTCCGCCAATGGATACGTGCTTGATGACAGGGCTTCCGTCAGATGAGCGGTATCCATCGATATATGGCCGCAGATCCACGGCCGTCAGCATCGGTTCGATCATTACGGAGTGGTGGAAGAGTGGGAGAGACAGATATACCGGGAGCCTTTTATCAGCCATCGCCTGGTTCTCACAGGTAACAGCTATTGTGACATGCTCCCAGCCATAGCCCCAATTCTTTGGAAGATGTTCTGCGATCCGTTCCGGTCTCTTGGTGATCATGAAGAAAGAACAGTCGGAACGTTCGTGTATCATATCCCAGGCGTCTTCTCTCCATTCATCTGCATCGGCATGAAAGAAATCGGATGAAAAGCATGTTCAGATGTGTGAGCCGAAGGGAACTTTATATCTGCCTTTATATTTGCCGGATCTTAAGATCTTAACCGGAAGATCGAAGTTCTCTGTCTTTTGTACGATGGAAGGATCCTTTCCGATGGATTCATCCCTTCGATACATATAGCAATGCAGGCATCCGGTACTGGCCTTTGTACATCCGTGCCACAGATTCCAGCCTATCGATTCCGGTGGTCTTGGATCGGTATTATCTTCCGGGAATAAAGACAACTGTTTCATGGCGTATTATCATCACACTTCCTACGTGGTATGTTCTTCCTCCAGATGGAAGATATCTTCCACAGAGACTTTAAAATATGCTGCAAGGCGAAGAGCTGTTTCAAGGCTGGCCGGATTCTTTTCAAGCTCGATGTTGCTGATGCTTTTTTCACACATACCGACAGCTATTGCAAGATCAGCCTGCTTTAAGCGCTGTTCCTTGCGCAGCTTCTTAAGATCATTTTTGACTGCCATATAATCCCTCCTTATTGGTTGACCTGATACGGGGAGCAATTATATTGTAGCAATCAATGTGTACAATAATCCGGACTCTAACTCACAACCCGGCCAAAAGTCTTAAATGTTGATCCTTCCGCAATCTCAATAGGTTCGTACTTATCATTCAGTGAAATGAGGTACGTTCCTTTTTTATTGCATAGAAGCTTCTTACAGTAGGCGTTTCCGTTGTAGTAGAAGATCCCGATCTCTCCATCATTCAGTTCATCTGTCTTCTGGATCCACACGATCTGTTTATCCAGGTATCTCGGCATCATGCTGTCTCCACTGATGCGCACTCCGAAATCAGCCGTCTCCGGAACTTCAGGTCCGACTTCGACTTCTTCATAGCTGTCGTTGTCAAGAAACTGACCGGTTCCTGCGGATACAGGCATATCATAGAGATTGAGTATCCTGACAGGCTGCAGGATACGGACGGGAGTTGCCTGATACTTTTCGGAGCCCTTCAGCAGGTCAATGTAATTAAGTGCCATCGCTCTGCCTTCCTCATTGAGCTCGGCCATCGGGTCGTCCGGATTATATCCTCCTATAAACTGATTGAAGATATCCGTGATCCCAAGGATCTTGCACATCGCAAGAAACTGTACTGCGTTCGGAATGCTGTTACCGGTCTCCCAGGTGCTGTATGCTGCAGGTTTGGTAGGGATTCCCATTCCGGTAAGCTTATCGCAGATATCCTGTTGTGAGTATTTCAGGTTTTTCCGATATGCTGCAAATATGTTTCCGATATTGTCCATAAGTGACCTCTTTCTAAGTGTGGGATACAGCCCACACGTCTGTGAATCTAATATACTTCATAGGGCGGATAAAATCAATAGAAAAATCAAATATAATTAGAAAACGGAAATATGTTTCTATTGAAATCAAATCAGACTTGTTTTATATTAGATACTCGTAAGGAGTACACGTACTGGCCGGCCGGCAGAATGATACCCCATACACAAGTAACTTTTTGGGAAGGTGCTTGCGGACCACGCTAACCTTCAGCGGTCGGAACTTGGTTCGCTGCTTGTCTTGGATGGAGGTAATGAACATGCCTATGATTGTTTACACGCGTAGGAGGATATGAGTGATCTTCTTTCTGCGCAGGAAGAAAAACTGAATATAGAGGCTTTTGGTGAGCTGCCCGGACCTCGGGGGATTATAGTCAGCTCGCTTTGCGGATCGACTAATCAACGTTTCGCAGTAATCTGTAAAGGTGACTTTCCCTTTCCTTTTCAGACTTCAGATCAAATTGGTGAATTGGAGGTGAAGAGCCGAATGCAGGCGATTGATTTTTATTGCAAGAAGTGCAGGAAATCCATGCGGATCTCCTATGCACTGACCGGAGACAGGACGGCTCCGGCTATGAACGGCATTATGATAAAATGCCATACTCACAAATGTACCAGAGTAGTGACCCTCAAGAATTTTACAGAGGGGCAGATCCTCGAGAGAACGGATGCTCTCGGAAAGTGCTACTTATAAGCTTTAGTAATAAGGACGAAATCAAGCGTGCATGACACGCATAATTACAACTAAATGAGGGCTTCATGATATGGGGGCATGACCCACCGCGGACGCATGAAAAGATAACCGGTAAAACGGAGTCTTTTCGTGCGTTTTGTTTTCTCTTTTTTCCGGTTCACCCGGAAAGAGGAGAAGATGAACATATCTATTAAGGAAGAAACATTAGGACAGAGGATCAGAGCACAGAGGATCAGACTTGGAATGACCCAGGAGGAACTGGCAGAGCGTTTATATATGAAGAAGTCTACCATCTCATATTACGAGACCGATAAGAAAGAGATGAGAGCAAGCTGTCTTGCTGAGATTGCCAGGGCTCTTTACACAACACCGGATTATCTGCTTGGTTTTGAAGAAGAAAAGGATCCGTTTGAGAAGGAAGTGTATGGGCTGCTTCAGAGTATTACCGATGAAAAGGTAAGAGTGCTTTTACTCGCACAGATCAAGGCAGTTTCTAATATGTAAAACAGGGTATCGGGAGACCGGTACCTTTTTTATGTCCGGAGGTTGTCTATCGGTCAACCTGAGGTTGTCTGTTTGGGGAACGACTTTTTACATAGAGTTCCGTAGAATTGCATGTGTAAGCAAGAGGTGACGCAAGCCGGCAAGCCTAACCTCCAAGAAAGAAAACGGAGGTGCGAACATGTGCATTACAGAAGATAAGTTGGTGGAAAGCTACGGGAAAGCAACTCCCCGTGAACGCTTCCGACTGATCTACAAGAACTACAGTATCTTTCCACAGCTGGTGGACTGCTACGAAACCGGACTGTTCAACCGGATCCTATTCGAGGTTGAATACAACAGACGGAAGAAAAATGATGACGACCTGGGCGTGAGGATCCAGACCAGTCATCGCAGTGATCCGACAGCTGCAAAAGCGATCGAGCATATCATGATCCGCGATGCCATCGAGGAGTGCAATTTCTCCGGGAACATCTTAAAGGAAACCGATGATCCCGAGAAGCATAAGCGGGATATCCTGACGATCCATATGATGCGCAGGGAATACGAGGTCTTTGATACAAGCCTCAAAGCACTTCCCCTGGCAGAATTCAAGATCACCTACAGTCATCTGCATGACGGTAGAAAGCTCGTAGAGATCGCGGAGGAAGAAGACAAGGCGTATCAGACGATCCTGAATATCGTATCGAAAACAAGAAAAAAGCTGGAAGGCAAGACGATTGCTTTCTTCAGGGAAACCATACAGGAGGGTTAGATCATGGGATATAAGAGAAAAGAATATGAGAATATGGAAAGCCTTTTTACGAACGGTAAGAAGAAGTTCGTGAAATATGAAGAAGGCGCAGCGATGTACTCCATGGGGATCCATGCGTTTACTGAACTTGCCAAGGAAGCGAAAGCAATCTACCGCATCAGGAGGATCGTTCTGGTAAATACAGATATCATCGACGAGTATATCGAGAACTTCAGAGACATTTAATGGAACAGTATGGAATGAAAATAAGATGCACAGCTTTCAAAAAAATACATTGATTTTTTGTGGGGCATTAAATATAATGTGAGTAGAGATCTGAAGGGAGCAGGAAGATGGCAAAACGCGGAAGGCCTACGGTAGAAGACAAAAAGTACATTAAGGTTGGCTTTAGAGTTACCGAAGCGGAACGCGACAGACTTTTGGCATACTGCGAGAAGATGAATCTCACCCAAGCACAGGTCTTTAAGGAAGCGCTTGAGCTCCTTTACAAGACCAAACCCTAAGAAAGCTGTGCCTCTCCCCAAAAGGAGGTAAACAGATTGGCACAGAGCAGGAAGGACTCCCGCGGCTATGCGCTCAGAAGCGGTGAGTGTCAACGGGCAGACGGACGCTACTCTTATTCTTACACTGACAGAAACAGGAAGCGCCACACCGTCTACGGAAAAGATCTCGTGGAACTTCGAAAGAAGGAACAGCAGATCAGACGTGATCTGGAGGATGGACTGGATCCCCAGAGAGCAGAGCGTGTTACAGTCAACGAGGTATTTGATTCGTACATCAAACAGAAATACGACCTCAAGCCTACGACCAGGACGAATTACGTTTATACCTATGATCACTATGTCAGGGAGACTTTCGGAAAGCGGCGGTTGATACAGGTTCGTTATACGGATGTAAGGGAATACTACTATTCTCTCTTATTAGAAGAGAAACTTTCCCCGGCAACAGTCGATAACGTTCATACCGTGCTTCATCCGGCATTCCAGATGGCGGTTCGTGACGGGCTCATCCGTGTAAATCCGGCAGCCGGAGTTCTCGGAGAGATCAAGAAGAGTCATGTATGGGTTAAGACCAAGCGTAAGTCGCTCACGGTACCTGAGCAGAAAGCATTCATGAACTACCTTTATTCCAACCATCAGTATCAGGGATGGAAACCGGTCATAACAGTTTTGATCGGAAGCGGGATGAGGATCGGAGAGTGCCTTGGCCTCAGATGGGAGGATCTGGATTTCGAAAACAGGATCATCGATATCAATCACAGCCTTGTACACCGCAAGGTGGATGATTCGGGAACCAACTTCCACATCAACACTCCGAAGACGGAGGCAGGATGTCGCAGGATCCCGATGATCGGGGAAGTGTATGATGCGTTCCTGGAGGAATATCAGATCCAGCAGATCATCGGCTTTTGCACGCAGGAAATCGATGGTTATTCCGGGTTCGTATTCGCAAGTTCCGGTGGAACGATAACGATACCTTCCGAAGTGAATCATGCGATCCACAACATTACGGCAGACTATAATAAAGAAGAGACTGCCAAAGCGAAGAGAGAAAAGAGAGAGCCGCTGCTCCTTCCGGACTTCTCCGCACACCACTTGAGACACACCTTCTGCACCAGGCTTTGCGAGAACGAAAGCAACATCAAGGTGATCCAGTCGGTCATGGGCCATAAGGATGTTCAGACTACTTTGGATATCTACGCTGACTGCACCGAGGACAAGAAGAAGGAAGTCATCAAGAACATGGAAGATAAGATTTTTGTATTGTAAAAGTGCCTGTGAAAACAGTGCATATTTTTCACACAAAATACCATACGTCTTAGTCCATAGAGCAACCGTCTTTTTAGGTTTGACGCACCCGGTACCACACGTTAAGACATCACCACGGAACGGGATGTAAAGAGTCGGGAAACGCTAGATGGATTAAGGCGGAATATAGAGGAGCAGGGTGGAACGGAGTGTACAAAAACCCCAAATCCGTCCC